>JAFWIY010000025.1 GCA_017514675.1 Candidatus Saccharimonadota bacterium
CAATCCCTGGCATAATATTCACAAACGCGCCAACATCCTTAATCGTCACCACCGTTCCCTCATATACTTTGCCAACTTCCGGCTCCTCGGTCAAACTTTTCACCCATTCTAGAGCCTTTGCAATCTTTTCCGGATCATGCCCAGAAATCGTGACAAGCCCCGAATCTTCAATATCCACCTCGGCCCCAGTTTCCGAGGTAATCTTATTAATCATCTCGCCGCCCTTACCAATCACCGCACCGATTTTATCCGGATTAATCATTAATTTTTCAATCTGCGGCGCAAACTTAGAAATCTCCGCCCGCGGCTTATCAATAATAGACACCAAATGCTCCAAAATAAACATTCTACCAGCGTGGCTTTGCTTCAAGGCTTTTTCCATAATCTCCACTGGCAAACCATGCACCTTCATGTCCATCTGAAGCGCCGTAATACCCTCGGTGGTACCAGTTACCTTAAAGTCCATATCGCCGGCAAAATCCTCTGCATCCATCAGATCTGTCAGAACATACGCCTTATCAATATCGCCCGCTGTAATCTCCGAACCCTTCGGCACATCTACCATTAGTCCCATCGCTACACCAGACACCGGCCTACGAATCGGCACACCGGCATCCATCAACGCCAAACACGAAGAACAAGTCGCCGCCATAGAAGTAGAACCATTTTGCGACATAATTTCAGTCACGCTACGAATCGCATAGGGAAAATCCTCCTCCGAAGGCAATACCGGAATCAGCGCCCGCTCGGCCAAATATCCATGCCCAATCTCGCGCCTACCTGGAGAACCCATTCTTCCCGGCTCGCCCACCGTATAAGATGGCGCATTATAGTGATGCATATAGCGGCGCTTCCCCTCACTCACTTCCATCGTGTCCACCTCTTGCGAATAAGAAAGCGGCGCAAGTGTCACAATGTTCATCGCCTGCGTTACGCCGCGCGTAAAGAGAGAAGACCCATGTGTCCGCGGCAAGATTGAAACCTGGCTAGACAACGGCCTTACCTCATCTAGTTTCCGCCCATCCGGCCTTACGCCTTCTTCTACGATCCCCCGGCGCACCTCCTTAAATACCGCTAGCTCAAACGCCTGATCATACACATCGCGCAAATTCTCATCGTACCACTTTACCTTTTCATTATCGGTTTCACCCTCACCCTTCGAGAGCGCAAACTCATCGTGCATCGCATATTTAATGTCATCCAACATCTGCGAACGTTCCATCACGTTACCACGAAGCTTCGAGCCGAATTTTCCAGAAGTCCATTTTTCAACTTCAGCCAGAATTTCTTCATCCGGCAAAACCAACTCGTACTCTTGTGCCGGCGCATTCACCTGCTTAGCTAACTCTTTTTGCAAATCCAACACCGGCTGAACTTCAGAAACTGCCCAGTGCATCGCCTCAATAATCGTATCTTCCGGCACTTCGTTCGCGCCAGCTTCTACCATCATTACCTTACCTTCTTTGCAAGCCACCACTAGGTCCAAAGGAGAAGCTGCCCGCTCATCCGCATTTAGAAATGCTTTAAACTCACCGCCGATGCGCCCAATTCTTACCCCCGCCACTGGCCCATCAAACGGCACGCCGGCATTCATCAGAGCCGACGAAGCCGCAATCATCGCCACACAATCCGGCCTAAAGCTCGGGTCCATAGATAGCACCGTACACACAACCTGCACCTCTTGGCGATACCCCTTCGGGAACAAAGGCCGAATTGGTCGGTCAATTAGCCGCCCCACCAGCACCGCCTCATCCGCCGGCTTGCCTTCACGCTTAATAAAGCGCGAGCCAGAAATCTTCCCCGCCGCATACCACTTTTCTTCGTAGTCAATTGAGAGCGGGAAAAAGTCCTGCACCACCGGCTTGGTCCCTACTACCACCGAGCCTAGCACCACGGTATCACCGTAGGTCACAAGCACCGAAGAAGTAGTCCGAAACCCCACTCTATTTACCTCTAGAGTCAATTTCCGGCCTAGCCACTCGGTAGAAACCTGCACGGTTTTCTTACCATTAGGATTTATAATTTCCATAAAAATATCCTTTCTCAGGAAAACATCAGATACGAACCCCTATCTCGTATCTGCCGTCTTCCTGAATATTAATTTACTATCTCTATTATACCACACTTTCACCCCTCAAATAGTTGACTTTTTAGCGTAAGTGTGATATAATTAAGACAGATAGTGGTTTTTAACTGCTGTTGAAAAAAACAAGAGGGGGATCGTATATGGACAAAACGCAACCAATTTACGATAACTTAAAAAGTGAATATGAGGACTTTGCCACAGATTGCAGCGCAGCCCTAAGGCTAGTCGAGGCCAGGATTAACAATCTAGACCAGAAAATTGAGCGTTCCGTAGGGTATTCGCCATTCTTCTCTATCACTTCTCGAATCAAAACATTCGAGAGTGTCATGGAAAAGCTTGAGCGAAAGGGGATCGACCCCGAAATCGAATCCCTAAAACATCGCATCCGCGACGTTGCAGGCATCAGAATCGTAACTCTATTTCGTGACGAGGTTTACGAGGTAGCAAATTTAATTTGCAGAATACCCGACTTTACAGTCGTAGACACAAAGGATTATTACAAGAATCCGAAGAACAATGGATATGCTAGTTTGCACATACACGTCCAAGTCAGTATTTACGACCCAATAGAGGAGAGGTCAAAGCTGATAACTATAGAAATCCAAATCCGTAGTATTTCTACGAACATGTGGGCATCTATAGAACATCGGATTAAATACAAAAACCCGAATCCCAGCCCCAAAGTAGAGGAAAGATTCAAAAGCGCCGCCAAGGCACTTGAAGTCTTTGATAAGACGGTAATGAAACTTCGTGATTATGAAGAATCTAGCCCCGAAAGCTAATTCACTTTCAACCCGCCACTTGGCGGGTTTTTTAACTTATGCTATAATTTAGCAAACAGGAGGAAAAATGCCAAATCCAAATTCAATTTCAAATAGCCAGCCAAACCCACAAGCAAATATATGGGCCGGTTTAGGAGAAGACACCGCACACGCAGTCACGCCAGAAGAAAACGCCGGCAAACTAAGCAAAGAAGAGCTCGCCGAACTAAGAGAAATCCAAAGAAGATCATTCGAAAGAGCCGCAAAAAAACAAGCTAAGCTCGCTGAAGCAACCGCTCCGGACAAAGCAGAAATCGCCACTAGCGATACTACCCCAGATCTCCCCGAAACAACCACCTCGGCCCAAGCAGAAGTCACCACTGATAATACCACCTCAAATCCTCCAGAAACAATCACCCCAGCCAAAGCAGAAACCACTCCAAGTAATACTCCTCCACACTTAAATGAGGTCCTCACTCAAATTAAAGAATCTTCCCATGACAATATACCAGAAGAATATCGATCAGACTTCGAAAAACTGCTGAGCAGCATGATCACCGACCCAGAAAGAAGAAAAGAGGCTCAAAAAGAAGGTAAATTAGTCATAAAGTCGATTTCCGTTGGAGAAACCCCACAAAAAGATCAAGACCAAAACCCAGAGCCGACCCCCAATCAAAACCCCAACAAGCCAGCGGAATCTCAAGAGCCCGCTAGACTATCTTTTGTTGACGGCGATGACGAATACAAAAAATTCGAAAAAAACCCTGACTACCTGGTATACGGGATATATGCCTCTAAAGAACACGTGGTTGTACCCAAAAAAGACTCTCTTAGGCTATTTGAACAATTAGCATTGGCTCCACAATCCAATCTAGACTCTCATGAAGCTGAAAAATTAGCACAAGTAATTCTTCAAAGCAATCCCAATGAAGAGGCTATACAGACCATCAAGACCGTCCAGGAGTCGCCGCGTTATAAATACAACCAGGCTAGGGCCGAAAAAACCGCATCAGAAGCCAGGTTGCCCAAAATAGAAGCAGCCCTGCAACTAAGCAAAAGCAACCTAGCTAGCGCAAAAAAAGGAGGCCCATTCAAACGCCTATTTAATCGTCAGGAAATAAGAGAAGAGGAATACCGCATTGAAAATCTACAAAAGGAAGTAGATCGTTTACATAACCAAATCACCAAGAGTACGTCTATTATAGAACAATACGAAAAATCTACCGAAAAATCAGACATGTCACCAGAACAAAAAGTAGCTTAATCGCGCAAAATTAACAAAAATCCACCGCCTAAGCGGTGGATTTTTGTATGCTATTTCCTAAGCCCAAGCTTCTTCACAGTTTTCTTATACAGCTCAAAATCGGTATTTTCGAGATATTTGAGAAGTTTCTTCCGCTTCCCTACCATCTGCATCAGACCTCTTTTGGCCATAAAGTCATGTTTGTTGTTCTTGACATGAGCAGTCACTTCTTTGATCCGCTCAGTCAGAATAGAAACTTGTACTTCAGGAGAACCAACGTCGTTCTTGTTGCGAGCAACCTTGGCAATAGCCTTGTCTTTATTCTCTTTTGTTATCATGTACCTAATTATACCACCCTAGTTCCGATAAGTCAATCACATCACATGCATACATCACACTGCGCTACCACCCTATTTTATGGCTACGAGATCTTTTTCGTTTAAACACATAGCCAGCCATTGCAGCAAACCCAACCACGATTGCTATTCTAGTTCCGTGAGCCACAGCGCCGTTTCCGGTAACAATCGCCATAAAACCAGTATTTGGCGGCGGGGCTACTAGCTTTACCGTCTGATTGGCATTATTAACGTCCGTATGGCTCAAGATTAACTCTCCGTCCTCATACACGTAATCGAAAATTACAATTTCCACGCCATTTAGACCAGTAGAGTCAAACGTATAGGACATCTCCGCTTCTCCAGACAGAGATTTGGAGGCGTCTATCTCTATAGATTGTCTAATCGTTTTACCATTTACCTGAATAGGTTGACCAGTAGCCTTGTTCATCAAGATACCTTCTATAGTGTATTTTGCGCCAGTCTTGAAGGAATATTTGATTTTATCTTTGATAACGCTGTTCTTGTCCATTACGATTATCTTTTCATCTCCCTTTTTATTTGTAGCGTATGTCCATAAGCTAATCGTAGAAGTAGTTTGCTCTACGTCATCAAAGTAATTATGCGACAAAACCAACTCATCTTCATAATACATATATTCAAACGCTACCACATCAATTCCAGCGATAAATGTCGCATCTAGTGGGAATGTTAATACTACGCTACCGCAGCCATTTTCGGAATTCACGACAGCTTCTTGTTTAAATTTCTGACCGTCAATAAGCAGCTCTCGCCCAGTAGCCTTATTCATCAATACACCTTTGATGGTAAAATCGCGTCCTGGCCTTACACAATACTCTACGACATCTCGCACCTTCTGACCTTCAGTCGCTTCGATATACTTGTCTTTATCATAATTATCCGTCGCCACAGTCGATAAGCTTATAACAGTTACCATCTGGTCCTCATTCTCCAGGTCATCGTGCACCGCAACTAGGTCATCGCCATAGTAAAGCTCCTGCGTTACGACAAATTCATTACCCGCAAGACCAGTAGAATCGAAATAGAATATTATCCCTTCGCTACCGCAACCATCCTTTGGAACCTTGATAGTAGTCGAAAGCTCAGTTGCTCCGTCCTTCAATGCCAGAGCCTCACCAGTCTTCTTGTCAACGAGCTGACTCTTCAGAATAAACTCTTCGTCACGCTTCGCGCAGTATTCTACTACATCCTTCACTTGAGAGCTAGAATTAGCTTCTACGAACTTATCTTCGTCTTTATTATCTACGGCTTTAGTACTAATACTCACGATTGTTACGGTCTGGTCGGCGTCATTTAAGTCTTCGTGCTTAGTGATTACCTTATCGCCTTCATATAGTACTTCATAAACTACAATATCTTTACCGGCAATGGTAGAAGCATCTAGGCTAAAGACTAGATCTACTTCGCCACAACCAGATGCTGGAACCGTCACGGTCTTTTCCGCAGTGACTTCTTGGTCGCCAATCTTTAATGCTTCTCTAGTAGCCTTATCCATTAATTTGCCTTTTATCGTATAAGAAGCACCGGCCTTAGCACAATAATTCACATGGTCTTTAATTTTAGCAGTGGCATTAGCTTCTACAAACTTATCATTATCTACGTTGTCTGAAGCAGAAGTAGTAATTTTTACGATCGTTACGGTCTGGTTGGCATCATTAATATTCTTGTGTTCAGCTATTAATTCGGAGCCAAAATACAATTCTTCATACACTACGATATCTTTACCAGCAATCTCACTAGCGTTCAGGCTAAATATCATGTCCTTAGTACCAGAGCCAGATGCCGGAACGGTCACCGTTTCTTCTTTAGTAATTTCTTGACCGCCAATCTTTAACGACTGACCAGTGCTCTTGTCCATCAGTTTACCCTTAATGGTCAAGGTTAAACCAGGATTAGCCTGATAAGTAACGGCATCTTTAATCTTAGCAGTAGCATTAGCCTCCACAAACTTATCCCTATCTACATTGTCTGAAGCGGAAGTAGAAATACTCGCGCCGCAATCATTCTTAAAAGTCTCCAATTCTTTTGGCACCGCATCAACCGAACTAATCGTAAACTCTTGCCTTTTATTACCAATATCCCTACAAAGCTGATTATGATTACATTCTAGCTCAAATACTTCATAATCATCGTATGGTAACGCACCTAGATTATTGTCTACCGTTGTAGTAATAGTCTTGGAACCATTAAACCATGTCCCGAATCCGCTATGAGTGATAGTACTAAGAGCAAGACTATCATACCCATTCGTACTGGTTGTATGCGGAATAAAGCTCGCCGCGGTATTCACTATACCATTGCTATTAGTTACTACCCTATGCTCCTCGCCGGTAGTTTTGGATCTAATCATAAATGGAATATTCTCCATCGGCCGATTGTTCTCATCTACTTTTACAAACTTCACATCGCCACGCATCACCTGATTACTAAAGGTGGCTTCGGCATTTCCGCCACCAGTTGGTGGCACAGTAACAGTTTTCGTAGAAGTATCCCGAAGGTACCCATTACCAGCCGTAATCTCTTTCACGGTATAATCCCCATAGGGTAAACCCGTAAATGACACAGAGCAATCACCTTTAGCCATCGTCTTAGTTGCTACCACGGCATCCGAGCTATCACGAACTTCAAACTTATTACCAGCAAAATCCGCCTTACCAAGAGTACTACAGCTATTGGTTTCTTTGTCTTTTTTATACACAATCAACCCTCCAGACTTGATTGAGTTATAAAATGTCACCGCAACGGTTCCATTTTCGGTGACCGTGCCGTTTCTTTCAGATGTCGTGTCTACATCGTACCAAGTGTTGCCATTTACTTCCTTTACTTTATAACTACCGACCGGTAAGCTACTAAAAGTCAACTCAGTATTACCGTTCGCGAGTATCCCATCTGTAACTTTTGCACCATTTGCATAAAAAGTATTATTGTAGTAAATCTTCGCGCCCGTATTGTTATAGACTTCAAATTTGATACCATTAAAATTCGTACCGGAACGCGGAGCAAGACACTCATTTCCAGTACCCTTCATACATTTCTTAATCTTCAAATTGCCTTTTGGCTCTATTGGTCCTTCTATCCATACTACATCTTGATAGCCGGTTGCCGCCTCTGGGTCTGCAGCTATCTCACTAGCAGTTGCAGCGCGCGGGTAACCATTTAGGCCATAGAGCAGATAGTTTTTTGCCAGTACCCAGACATCCGAATCGGTATCTATCAGATTCTTTACACGAGTCGCCAAAGTTGCAACGAAAGGCTCATCAACCGCCAAGAGCTCATCTGTACCGCTTTCCCACACGTACCCCATCACCGCATGAGCAAACCCATATTGTATATTCCCGTTGGATAAATCCTTACCGCCAGGGGACATGCCATTATTTGTACGAAATACTTCAGCGCGCGCCGCATTTGAAACATTATTGTTCTCATTGACTAAATAAGCCATCAACTTCGTAATATTCGCTTTCTCATCTGATGAAAACACACTCGCATATAACGGATTGCTCTGCTTATCTGGCCCACGCATATTCGGATTTCTACAAAAACCACGGAATGTTTGTCTGCTCTGGTTGGTCACCTCAAAAATCACCGTCGCATGGTCTGGGCTAGAATAAAAAATGTCGCCCACAATTTCATCTCGCTTCACATGAACCCGTTCGCCACTAGCCGTTAGCGCCCCCACTACGGTTTCTTTTGTTTTAGCAAGCATAAAACCTAGCGATAATACGCAGCCCAGAATAAGCACAAAAAGCAAACTGCGTATCCTCTTTTTTCTATCGGACAAAATAAACATCTTTTTCCTTTATATGTTTTTAAATAGTTTTATTGATGTTTTGTTTTTGTATAACTCTTACTCTGCTTATGTTTATACCGCACTCTAATTTATTTGTCAAGAACCTTTTTCAAAAAAACTAACCCCAGTTAAGGGGCTAGTTTTCCACCGACCGGTGAGAGTTATTTCGCTTCTAGATATTTATAGGTATACGCCGCCAACGCACCGCCTACCAGCGGGCCTACGATAAATACCCATACCACACCAAGTGGCACTCCGTTACCAGAAAATGCGGCCACAATGGCAGGGCCAAGCGACCTAGCCGGATTCACGCTCGTACCAGTTAATCCGATACCGAGAATATGCACAGCAACTAGCGAAAGCGCGATTACTAAGCCAAACACATGGCCATGCCCAGCTTTCTTGGAAGTCACGCCGAGAATTGAAATCACAAACACAAATGTTAATAGCACCTCGACAATCAACCCCGCCCAGATATTATCGCCCACATTAGCTAAGCCATTCGAACCAAATCCGCCAGTAAGGTCGGTAACGTTTCCTAGATTAAATATTAGCGCCAAGATGCCAGCGCCAGCTAGGGCGCCCAGAATCTGAAACACTATGTAGCAAAAGAAATCTTTTGCATCAATTTGCTTCCGGATCCACATCGCTAGCGACACCGCCGGATTGATATGGCACCCCGAAATATTCCCGATACTATAAGCCATAGTGAGAAGCCCAAGCCCAAACGCAAAAGCAGTTAAAATATAACCGCTACCTAGCGCCGGATTGCAACCCACTGCCATAGCAGTACCACAGCCGATTAATACTAGTACCATCGTACCAATAAATTCGGCAATATATTTTTTCATATTGTTCCTCCATTTATTATTGGTTCTATTATAGCACTGAGATGTTATAATAATCAAGATGGAAGATCAAATTATTTTAGTAGATAAACCAGCCGGGATTTCTAGTTTTGGCGCGGTAGCCAAAGTTCGCGCACGTCTACGCGACGAATTTGGCCACAAAGTCAAAGTTGGCCACACCGGAACGTTGGACCCCTTCGCCACCGGGCTTTTAATTCTCCTCTCTGGCAAAATGACCAAAAAATCTGGCGAGTTTCTGAAACTTGATAAAGTTTACGAAGCTGAAATGAAGCTTGGCTTCGTTTCCTCCACTGGCGACCCGGAGGGCGAAATCACAGAAGTAATTTTTACTAAACATGGCGAAACTTCTCCGAAGGAGAAGTTGAGTCATTCAAGAGTATCCGGAGAGCAAATTCAACATTTTTCAGTTGAGGGGCTTCCGGAGGTTACGACCGAGGATGAGGGCGCGAGCCCCGTAACGACGGGCGCGAGCGACCCGTCCCCGAAACGAAAAGATGTTGAATTTATCCTTAAGAAGTTTATTGGCGAAATTGAGCAAACCCCACCAAAATTTTCCGCCATCAAAATCAACGGTCAAAGAGCCTACAAATTGGCCAGAAAAGGCCAGGATTTTGAAATTCCTAGCCGCAAAGTCACAATATATGATATTAAAATTTTAGAATACGATTACCCAATGCTCAAAATCCGCTGCCATGTTTCCAGTGGTACTTATATCCGCACTCTCGCCGAGGACATCGGCAAAGCGCTCGGCACCGGCGCTTATCTCACCACGCTTCGCCGCACCAAAATTGGCGACTATGATGTAAAACATGCTACAATAAAGTTATGTTAGTTTATCATTCTAAACTCATCGGTCAGCCAGTCCTCAGCGTTCAGGCCGGCGGCCCTATTGGCTACATCGCCACCTCCATCGTAGAACCAGACACTCTCAAAATCATCGCCTTTATTTTGGATGGCCCATTACTAAAAAAGACCAACGCCAACATCTTAGATGTCTCCAGCATTCGCGAATACTCCCATCACGGCTTCGTGATTGATGATATTGACGAACTCGTAGCAAAAGATGATGTTATTAAAATCGCCAAAATTATGGATCTTAATTTTAGCCTTACCGGCCTTAAAGTTGAAACTAAAAAAGGCAGCAAGCTCGGCAAAGTCAGCGACTTCACCGTTACTAGCGAAGATTTTCTTTTAAAACAAGTCGTGGTCAAGCGCCCGGCTATCAAAAGCCTTATTGACCCAGAACTTATCATTCCGCGTAAAGAAATTGTTGAGGTCACCGACTACAAACTCATCGTAAAAGATGAAGAAAAAGTCATCAAAGAAAAAGCTGCCAAAGAAGATTTCGTACCAAATTTTGTCAATCCGTTTCGCGAACAAGGCTTTGCGCCAATTCAAACGAAAACCCCTGCCGACAAAGATAATTAATTAACTTTTCATCATCATATTTTGCGCGCTTTTTAGCAATCATCTTTTTGATTTCTTCTTCATCGTTTCGTTTATTTAAAACCTCGTCAATAATCTCGCCAGAAATTCCTTTTTTCACAAGCTCTAACCTTAGCCTCTTTTTAGAAATCCCCTTCTTCACAAACCGATTCTCCACATAATACGCCGCGAACTTTCGGTCATCCAGGTAGCCTTTCGAAAGCAAACGACCAATAATCTCGCTAGAAAGCTCAAGCATGTCTTTTTCGGGACGCTCCTCGCGCCCGTCTTCACGGGGCTCGTCGCTATGTCCTCGTAGCGACTGCGGATATCCCTCAAAAGACATCTTGAGCTTTCTAATTAAATAATCTCTTGTCTCCCGAACTGACCGTGGCCTAGTTAGCGCCCATTCAAGCGTTCGCTGGTAGAGCTTTCCAAAAGCGGAAGCGTTTTTGAGTTCATTAAGTTCGGCCTCAGAAAGTTCATCGCCGATCTTAATCCCGAAATCTACCACCTGCGAAATGTCTAACGAAAACGCAAACTTCCCATCCACAAACACATTCACCCTCTCCGGATTCTTCACCCCCTGCTTCATCTCTGTAATTTTCATTTTGCTATTGACTTTTCCTTAAATCTTTGATATAATTAAAGTACACGAAGCTGCGACTAACCTAAGGTTTCGACCGACCGTGAATGCGTAGCGACTGTACCGGCTTGGTCAGTATCTAAAATATTGGCCGCTAAGCCGGTACTTTTATGTTCGCTCATTGCTGTACCCTATCCTTTACAACTTCAATCGGGACAATATCTTTAATATACGGCCTGAGTAAAAGCGAAAAATTAGCAGTAGGTGTTATTATTTTCCCCAATTTATCATTCCGTTTTAAAAATTCCATCAAACATGCAAAATCTCCATCACTAGTCACCACCACCGCTTTGTCATAATTATCATATTCAACCGCGGCCGAATGTAACACCAATTCTGCGTCCACATTTCCCTTCATCATTTTATTGCCATCCTTGTCCGTGTAGAAAACCGCTGGCTTAAAAATAAGCTCATACCCGCTATTTTTGAAAAAATCGTACAGCTTTGCTCGACTTTTATCTCGCCCAACAAACAAAAACGCTTTTTCTACATTCAGCTTATTTTTTAAATACAGCCGAAACTTCCGATAATCTAAATTTATCCCCTGATTTTTCGTACCCAAATACAAGTTATTGCCATCTATAAACGCATAATTTTGCTTTGACGAGTTTTCAACTAACCCTTGCATCTCTAGCCATTTATAAAGAAAAGCTGATGTTAATTTATCTTTTTGCAGAGGCGGCTTCGTTTTTGTTCGCCAAAACTCCTCCATTTCAGAATACGGCACCCATCTTACTTCCGAAACCTCTTCATCATTAAACGAAAACGCTTCTTCTCTGCCGGTCCAGTCCACCGCATAAACCCACGCAAACCGATTTTTATTAAACGGGATCATGCTCACATATTTCAAATCATCCGCCGTAATTTTCGCACCAATTTCTTCAAAACATTCTCTGCAAGCCGCCTCCGTCAAAGTCTCACCTAAATTGATATGCCCGCCCGCCGAAATATCATAATACCCCGGATACCTACTCACTTTATCCGACCGCCTCTGCCACAAAAATTCCAAAACCCCACTCTCGTTAAAACGATACATAAACACCACCGAAACCCCCACGATTTCATCTCTGCCATGTTCTTCCGGGTTATCTAGCGCCGATTCCCACCCCGCCCCCAAAATCGGCTCTCCATTCGGCGCATAAATCTGCCAAAGTTCATCTTTATGCATTATTCTTCTTTTGCCGCCTTTTCGCGCACCTGCTTTTCAATTTCGGCCATCAATTTTGCATCAGTCTTAAATAGCTTCTTCACAGCCTCGCGACCTTGCCCCAAAGTTTCGCCCTTATACTTAATAAACGCACCGGATTTCTCCAAAATCCCATAAGAAACACCTAAATCTAGCACATCGCCAACCTTGGAAATGCCCTCGTTGTACATAATATCAAACTCTGCCGTTCTAAATGGCGCCGCGATTTTGTTCTTCACTACCTTAATCTTGGTACGGTTACCAGCGATATCATCACCCTCCTTAATCTGCCCAATCCGGCGAATATCAATCCGAACGCTAGCGTAAAACTTCAGCGCATTACCGCCGGTAGTAGTCTCGGGGTTGCCAAACATCACGCCAATCTTCATCCGAATCTGGTTAATGAAAATCACTGTAGCCTTAGACTTACTAATAATGCCGGTGAGTTTTCGCATCGCCTGCGACATTAGCCTTGCCTGGAGTCCCATCTGAGCTTCACCCATATCACCATCAATCTCGGCCTGTGGCACCAAAGCCGCCACCGAGTCTACCACAATCAAATCTACCGCATTAGAGCGCACCAAAGTTTCACAAATCTCTAGCGCTTGTTCACCGTTGTCTGGCTGCGAAATCAGTAAATTCGCCGTATCTACGCCAATCTTCTTGGCGTAAGCCGGGTCGAGAGCGTGCTCTGCGTCAATAAACGCCGCCTGTCCACCTTGCTTTTGAATCTCTGCAATCGCGTGAAGCGCGAGAGTGGTCTTGCCTGAAGATTCCGGCCCATAAATCTCAATAATTCTACCCTTTGGATAGCCACCGCCCAATGCCAAGTCTAACGACAAAGACCCCGAAGGCAAAAGCTCTACATCCATTTTTGGCGTTTCGCCCAACTTCATAATAGACCCATCACCAAATTGTTTCGTAATCTGCGAAATCGCGAGCTTCAAAGCCTCGCTCTTTCCATCATCGTTTTTCTTTTCTGCCACCGCATCTTTTTTTGCCATAATAGTATTACCTTTCTTTACTTATTATATTATATTTTGTAAAATAGAAACAGGGTTGACTTTTTACACTAGTGTATGGTAAAATCCATTCAAAGGTTAGGATTTCTTCTCAGATTTAGTCTGGGAAGATTTCTTTTTTAGCTTAATTATGACATAGTCAAGATCCAGCTCTTCCATAACCCCTCCTTTCTTTTAACCACGTTTTTAAAACTTTTCCACCAACCCTATTTCTGCCACCCTCTATATCATACCCAAATTGAAATTACAACCCCCCTGTAGTATAATAACCATATGATTATTAAAGAAAACGTTCCAATTTCTACTTTAACTACTATGCGCCTCGGCGGCCCGGCGAGATTTGTCATCGAAATCGAAAAACCCGAAGAAATACCCGAAGCTTACACTTTTGCTAATGAACGCGGGCTTCCAGTTTTTGTCTTAAGTGGCGGCGCCAACACTATCGGTCACGACGAAGGCTACCCCGGCGTGATTATTATCAACCGCATGAAAGGCATTGCATGGGCGGGTGACGCCGCTGGGGGGACCCCCAGCGCGCGCAGGCGCCAGCCGAGCACGATGGGGGAAGCTGCGGCGGCAGGACCCGCCCAGATAATAACTGTGATGGGTGGCGAAATTTGGGACGACGTCGTAGCCTACGCCTGCGAACGAAACTTGACAGGTATTGAAGCGCTATCCAAAATCCCCGGCCTCGCCGCTGCCGCTCCTGTCCAAAACATCGGCGCCTACGGCCAAGAAGTCGCCGATACTTTAGTTAGCGTAGAAGCCTACGACACTCAAGATAAATCTTTCAAAACTTTAACCAAAGATGACTTAAAATTTTCTTATCGCCAAAGCATTCTCAATACCACCGAAAAAAACCGCTATTTTATCATTTCACTCACGCTAAAACTAACCTCAGGCCAAATGCTGCACCCATTTTATAATTCCATTGAAAGATACATCGCTGAACATCATTGTACCGATTTTAGCCCGCAAGGCATCCGCGAAATTGTGTCAACTATCCGCGCCGACAAACTTCCCGACCCCGCCAAAATCGCCAGCGCCGGCTCTTTCTTTAAAAACATCTACTTAAACGAAAACGAGGCCAAGCAAGCCGAAGCCAAAGGCTGCCCAGTCTACCACGGCCACGATGGTCACAAAATCAATTCTGGCTGGCTCATTGAAGAGGCTGGTTTTAAGGGCAAGCTCCTCCACGGTATCCGCGTAAACGAAAAGGCCGCTCTGGTCCTAATCAACGAGTCCGCCACCGGCTACAACGACCTCGCCAAAGCCCGCCAAGAAATCACCGATACCGTTTACGAGAAATTCGGCTACAAACTTGAGCAGGAGCCAGTAGAAATCCAATGAAAATTTTAGATGGTAGAGAACTCGCAGGGTTTATTAAAGAGCGCCAGGCCATCCAGGTCCGCGCTATGAAGAAAAAACCCAAACTCCTTATCCTCCGCGACTCTGATAATCCAGTCATCACTAAATATGTCAACTTAAAAAAGCAATACGGCGAAGATATCGGTGTTGAAGTGTTAGATGTTTACACGGCGAGCGACGCGCTCCGAGAGGAGATCGTCCGCGCAAACAACGACCCTACTATCACTGGCATTATTCTTCAATTGCCTATTCAGAATAAAGACCAAACCGACGCGATCACTAGCCTTATCGCACCCGAAAAGGATGTAGATGGCCTCTCTGGCCACGGCAATTACGACTCCGCCACTGCTACTGCGATTAACTGGCTCCTAGCCGGCTACGACATCAAGCTAGACCGCGCCAAAATCGCCATTGTTGGCAAAGGCAAGCTGGTTGGTGCCCCACTTTATCAGATGTTTACAAATTCCGGCTACGACACCACTCTCTTTCACAAAGGCTCCGACTTGACAAAGCTTAACCAGTATGATATAATCATCACAGCAACGGGCGTTCCGGGGCTAATTTCTAATTCCATGGTAAAACCCGGCGCCGTAGTAGTAGATGCTGGCACCGCCTCCGAAAAGGGCGTCCTCAAAGGCGACCTCGCCGATGAGGTCCGAGAACGCACCGACCTCACCGCCATCACCCCCAAAATCGGCGGCGTCGGCCCCCTCACCGTCACCTGCCTCTTTGATCACGTCCTTCAAGCAAATTGTTCACTAGACTGAACAATTTGCAAAAAATCAAGCAATTTGTTCACTCACTTAGAAAGCTTTTTCGCCTTTTTCAATAATTTTTGTTGGTCTTCGTAAGCATGCTTCAAGGCAAGGTCGTAAATCGCCTGAACCCGAGGACTCTTATCACGTGACGCTAAATCTTTCGCTGTTATCTTCTGATTTTGGGTTGGTGCCATTTACGCTCCTAGAATATATTCAATTAATTCATCTTTATTATATTTCGCTTTCACGAATTCGTCAATATCGGAACCACTTACGCCTCTAACCCATCCGCCTACCTCATTCTTTGGCGTTTTTATCGCAATATCAAGCGATATCAAATCGCCATATTTTTTGCTTATCTCGTTAATGTTATTAATAGTCTTATAATACGCCTCAACAAATCCTTCAAATTTAATCGCACGGTGCTCGATTTTTTCCCGCGCCACCGTAAACTCCCATGCAATTTTCGGATCTTGCAATGCATAAATAATTTGGACCCGAAACCCATGTTTCAAGCTTCGCTTAATATTCTTGTCCGCTTGGCTACTGCCAAAAGTTCCATCCATCAAAAAGCTAATTTTATGATGCAGGGCGTACTTAAAAAGTTCACTAAGTAGCGCTGTCGCCGGCTTCCGAAACTCATCCGCCCGGCTCGGCTCATAATCCGGCAACATCTCGGCAATTTCATCCATATCGATTCTCAAAAGCTCAACACCAGAATCTTTTATCAAATTCTTTGAAATCTCCGTCTTCCCCGATCCAGGCAACCCAGCCATAAAAAGCCCCGCCGGCTCTTCTTCCGAAACTGCGCCAGACTCAGCCAGCATCATTTTTATAAAATCACTTTTGTTTAGCATATCTAAACCATACCACACCAGAAAAACATTTTCAACCCCCAAAATCAGCGGTGTCGGCCCTCTCACCGTCACCTGCCTCTTTGAACACGTGATAAATTAGTTATTTTTATAGCTCGCTCGTGTGTTCTCTGTTGGAATTGTCTCGCCGGTCATTCTGTCGGTTATTGCTGCGGCCGTTCTCAGTATTTCTGCGAACCTGCAACGTATCCCCTTCACCTTGTGGCCGAATAGTTGATGTGAATGATTCGTCATAATCGTTATTGTATATTCTTTCGGTTGACGCTGGCTGACTATGAACGACAGGCTTCAATCTAAAGCTATACTCTATATCACCGTTTGCACCGCTATTGCCAGTCCGTACCGCTTCGTATTCTTTGCCAAATAGTTCTCTATACTGCTCAATTTTTGCATTGATTTCAGCTCGACCAGTCGCTCCAGCGGGGACAGATATAGTTTCTGCTGGCTGGAATTCATAGTTCGTCACCCAAGTCTCGCTACCCGGCGCCTCATACGAACCCATCGGCACGGCCTTCACTTTGACATGGTATTTATCCTCTATCTCGATTTCTCTATCACGAATAATCTTCTCGCTACCCGTCTCATGCGGCACCGAAAGCTGTTCGATCACCGGCTGCGACACAGCAGTAGGCGCAACAGTAGCCACACCAGATGCACCGCGTGCGCTATGGTCGATATTCAAAACCGGATTGGCGCCGCCACCACCACCTACCACCAAAGGAACCCCGCTATCCACTATTATACGTCCGCTATCAACACTAGTAGAATCCGAATCAGAACCACCACCACCTGGAGCACCAATAGTCGGTATCGGTATCGGCAAACCTTCAACTATAGGTCGCCCATCAACAGCGCCGCCGCCACCACCGGCTCCATCGCCGATTGGTGATATCGGCAAACCTTCAACTTCAGGCCCAGAAGCCGCGACCGACCCTCCATTTCGTATAAACTTCTGCGTTTTATCATCAAATGTATAAACGCCACCAGTCAACGCAGCATATTCTGCACCCTTAGTATAATCAAGTGGCATTTTATCTCGGTTGTCAATCATTTCTGTAGCTAGTGTATTAAGCTTTGCCGCATCCGTCTTTGATACAACGCCACTCTCTATTAATCCGTTTAACTCCCTTAACGCCGACCCCTTCATGCCAGCAAGCTGCCTGCTATCTGTGACATATTTTTGAAGCGCATCGTGAATATTATCTCCATCATGGACCCAGCCACCATCAATTCTCTCAACTTCTTTGCCGTCAACCATCTCTTTAGTAGTAGTCTTGTACTGTTTCGGTATAATTTTCGTATCCATTATCGGCTTACCATTCTTATCTTTCCTACCAGTATCGTACTTATATTCAAAGACTCCGGTATCACTATTATACTTTGCGCGGTTGAGTTGTGCAGCGTATTCAAACTGAAGCGGTGTAGATTCCATATATGTACGACTATTTTCGCCTGTAGCAACTTCCTTCGCAATACTTTGCGCCATTTCCGGGTTATTTTTACTTATATCGTTAAACTTCTCTGCCATAAATCTTGCAGCTGTATCTTTTCTGCGTCCGGCAATTCTAGCAACCGCCACAGCCCCGGCTTTATTTCCGTCCTCCATATACTTATCGTATAATTCAAATAGTATTTCTTCATCTTCACCATTACGAGTCTTATCATTCACTAAAGTCATATAATTACCAACTTCTTCGCTATCGAACTTTTTGCTTTGGGCTATCGAAGCGGCACCAAATCCAGCCCCCATCATACTGTCCATCCTCTGCCGTTTTTCACGCGCGGCAATCGCCTGAGTGCGG
The DNA here is from genome assembly GCA_017514675.1 of Candidatus Saccharimonadota bacterium. Taxonomy (GTDB): domain Bacteria; phylum Patescibacteriota; class Saccharimonadia; order Saccharimonadales; family Saccharimonadaceae; genus Nanosyncoccus. The sequence goes on from JAFWIY010000025.1 coordinate 18,209, forward strand.
GAGTCCGCCATTGACCGCTTGCCGCCTCGCATCATCCTGCCAAACGCACCCACCTTTTTCTCTTCATAACTTCCGTCAGTCCTACGCTTTAGCCCGCCACGCCAGATTGCCTTTTTCTCCACACCGCGTTCTTGCGCTCGCTTGTAAGCCTCCGAATTTCTGGCTTTCCCCGTAGCAACACTACCAACCCTTTTACCAAGGCCAGACACCTTCGCACCGATATTGCCCATCGCCGCAAATGAACCTTTTAGTAGTGTCGGTATCAAGAAAAATGGTGCCACCATCATAATACATGCCACAAAATACATTAAATAATCTTGGCTCGTTCTAACGAGCAACTTCGAAGTCAACTCCCCTCCACCCACCACGAGGCCGCAAATCGGATACAATAATAATAGACCAGTAAACATCTTCTTCCACTTGTCAAAATATTTCTTTGTGTTTGGTAGCATATAACACGCTATCGCGACTGGCGCTAGAATTACCAAGATGACCACCCCAGCCTGTCTAAGCCCCATTAAGACAAAGAAGAACATTACCGCAAACAAGGCCGTAATAAGAAGTAGTAAAACCGGTAAAACCAATGCGCTAAAAACAGTGTGGCTTAAAAACGCAATAGACACAGTAGCTATACCAGTACCGATAAGCCCCACGCCAGCAACATTCACCAAAGTCTTGAACCATGCAGCATTACCGCCGCTGCTAGCCACTTTTTCTTTCAACATAGACTGCCCATTCCATTTTGGCATTAAATCCCCAGGATTCGGCGCCATGCCCTGCAAAAGATCATTTATAGAATTTCCCACGATATTCGACACATCGACCGCCAGCTGGCAAATAAAATATGACAAGTTAACCAATATAGTAACCACGATAATTTTTGGTAGTATCTTCTTGATATTATAATTATCTATACCCACACCGGTAAGCTGCGAAAATATGACTATCAACAGCAAAATAACTATTAAAATATTCGCAAACGTAATCATTCTATCCCAGACTTTTTTAGTCGCATTATCGTTAGACAGCAAACTAGCCTTAATCTCTAAAAACGGCTCGACCGACTCTTCGTATACATTTCCTATGGTGTCCGAAAGTTTATTCATAATTGGACACAGGATCCATCCCAAAGATCCAGAGCTACTAAAGCATACGTCTTTATCGTTCACGGAATTGGACTGCGGACGCTCCCATTGTCCTTCGGGCCTCTCGGCCTCAGTTATAGAC
>JAFWIY010000026.1 GCA_017514675.1 Candidatus Saccharimonadota bacterium
AAATGTGGTAACATATGCGGCGTCACGACAGAAGGCACACTCAGCAAAATAAATTTTGCCTCTTTTACCGCATCAGACAGTCGCTCCTTTTCTTTGTATACATCATAATAATCAATATCATACCCGTTATCAGCCAGTACTCCGCCTAGCGCTGTCCCAAACGCCCCCGCTCCTAAAATCGCTATTTTCATGTTTCCTCCGTTATGTCTATTATACCATTCAAGTTTTGGCTTTGTTGATTTTTGCATTTTTTTCTTTAGTTATGGTATAATAACTATATGCCGCGATAGCTCAGTTGGTAGTAGCGCATCCATGGTAAGGATGAGGTCACGAGTTCAAGTCTCGTTCGCGGCTCCACTTTGGAGCCAAACCAACCTATCGTAGCAGAAGCTTATCAAGCTGGAGTCGTCTAGTGGCAATGACAAGAGACTGTAAATCTCTCGCGCTTCGCGCTTCGTAGGTTCGAGTCCTACCTCCAGCACCATAGAAATAAAAGAAGCCCTTTAGGGCTTATTTTATTTCTGATATGCTTGGGGTAGGTCGCGAACCGTAGGTTCGCCCTTTCAAGGAAACGAGCAAGAAAAGAAAGTTTACTTTTCTTTCTTCGAGTGACGCCGAAAGGTGTGCTTTTGCTAAAGCAAAAGCACAGACCTACCTCTAATACTGTAAAATATGCTATAATATCTATATGATTCGTACAGGGAAAAAATTCAGCAAACCCGCCATGTCGCGCGTAGTCAACGGCGACACTATTTTGCCGGAAACTCCAGAGGAAATCCCTAAAAAACGATTAGATCACATCATGGTCGAAATTTACAAAAGCTACAACCGTTCCACCTTGCAAAAATTCATTGAAAACGGCTTTGTTAAAGTTGACGGTGAGCTGGCCACTAAACCTAACCAGAAATTCCCTGACGGTGTTAAAATCGAACTCAACGTCCCTGAAAAGCTCAAAAATTCCGACGTTCAACCTAAAGTCATCTACGAAGACGACAACGTTCTGGTGGTTGATAAACCCGCTGGTTTACTCTCCGAAGCGAAAGGCGAATACTGTCCTGAGCGGACTTTAGCCGATTTCGGTTTTATCGCCCATCGTTTAGACCGCGATACTTCCGGCGTAATGATCTTAGCCAAAACCGAGGAGGTTCAAAAATTCTTAAAAAAGCAGTTCCAAGACCGTAAAGTCCATAAGACTTACTGCGCCGTAATCCACGGCCGGCCCAAGCTTGATGCCGCTCGTATTGACCTACCTCTCCTTCGGGACAAAAAACGTCCTACCACCTTCCGCGTCGACCCTAACGGTAAAGAATCTGAAACTTTTTACAAGGTATTAAAATCCAACAACGATTATTCTCTAATCGAGCTCAAACCCACTACTGGTCGCACTCATCAACTTCGGGTTCATATGCAATACTTAGGTCACCCCATTGTTGGTGATCCAGTTTATGGTGATGGCAACGCCAAGCGTCTCTTCTTACATGCCTGCGAGCTCGAAATTACTCTACCTGGCGGCAAACGCACTACTTTTAAGTCAAAATTACCAGAAAGCTTCCGTCAATATGTGGTTTAATAGCGCCTCCGAAATTAGCGAAATCGCCGCCAAAAACGGCACTTCGATTTTCGTACTTTCACCTGATACGCAAATAGACATCCCGGTGCAATTATTTTGGAGCCAGAGGACCGCACCATTATTACTATCGAGCAAGTTCGTCAAGCCACCGCCGGCCTGGGATTAAAGCAAACCACTGATCGCTTTTTGATTATTCGTCCTGCCGACAAGCTCGGACTTGAAGCCGCCAACGCTCTACTTAAAAACCTCGAGGAGCCCGGCCAGAACATCCACTACATCTTAATTACTGACACTCCATCCAAATTGCTCCCCACCATTCTTTCTCGCGCCGCTATTTATTTTCTAAAAGGCGCCGCCAATTTTAACTTAGAGATCAAGGCTAGTGAAACCCAAAAAACTCAAGCCAAGAAACTATTATCTGCCCGCTCGCAAGATTTAATCGAAATAGCCGAAGCTCTCGCTAAGAAAAAATCCCCTCGCACTGCCGCCCTAGATATTCTCGGTCTCGCTATTGAGATGCTTTATAAATCCTATTTCATCACTAAAAAAGATGTTTTTCTGCGCAAACTCCCTAATTATCTCGCCGCCTATGAGAATATCAGCAAAAATGGGCATTTGAAGCTACAAATTGTCGCCAATTTGTGTTAAAATGGTCTTGCTATGTTAGCAGTTTTTGTGATTTTATTATTTATCGTGTATTTAATCTTTTTCTTCCCTATGGAACCAAAAGTCGTCGAGGAAGAAGAAAAATCCCCCAAATACACCGCTCAGATGAAAAAACTTTGGCAAGTTGCCCAAACTTCCATGAAGGAGCGCAAGCCCTTCCGTGCTGAAAAGGCCTTGCTGACTATTCTTAAATTCGACGAGAAAAACGCCGCCGCTTATAACCGGCTAGGGATTTTATATGCCAAAAGCCAAAAATACGACGAAGCCGTTGAATGTTTCGAGATTGCCCAGTCCCTAGATAACAACCCCGCCTCCATTCATAACGTCGGTTTAATTTATCTCGAAACTGGCGCCTACGAAAAAGCCGCCATGGCCTTCAATCAGGCCATCGAGCTCGAAGGTGACGTCCCCACCCGTTATATCGCGCTGGCCAAAGCCGAAGAAAAGCTCGGTAATAACAAGAAGGCTATCAACGCTTTAGAGAGTGCTTACGAACTAGATCCTAAAGCCTCCACCCTTAGACATATCTTGGCCATTTATGAAAACACTGGCGATTCCGAAGCCGCTGCTGCTACTGCTGCTCGCATCGAAGAACAAATCGTCCGTGACAACGAAGCCAAAAAGCGCCGTACCGCTACTCGCGCCCGTGGCGCTACTGTTCAAAAATCTCGCCGTATGGCGCGTCCCAATACCACCCCTAAAGCTCCCGCCGCAACCAAGCCTGTTGCCCCCAAAACCAAAACCAGCCCCAAAATCATTAAACCTCACGCTGGCCGTAAACGAATTTAATTATCTAAAGCGTTGCTTTCAACTTTACGCTGTAAAGCCGCTGCTAATTTCATCTTTTCTTCTTGGTTGCCGATTACTCGAACCTGAACTTCACCGTCTTTCATCGCTTGTTCAGCAAAACAAATATCCGTCGGCTCCTCTACCGAAATCAAAAACAAATATTGTTTACCGTCTAATTCTACACCATCAAAACACAAGAACTCTCGATCATTTTCCAGCGTAATGCAATCACCTCTGTTTACCATCTTTCTGATTCCTCCTTTCTCTGTTCACGTTCTTCTCGTCTAATCCTGTTTAATTCTTCTGCATTCGCGTCCCTAGTTAATTTACTGGCCACAGCGCCAGCCACTCCCGATACCGCAGCCAAACCCAACATAGCCGCTTCTGAATTATCTACTACTAAATCGGACGGATTTCCGCCAACCACCACATCTAGCGTCAAGGCGGCCCCCACGAAAATTGCGCACAATGTTCCTACCACATTAGGATTCAATTGGCGTGGCACAACTTTTCGCCAAGGATGATCAGGGGTATCTTCTTTCATATATTTGTTTAAAGATTCCGCCGCATAAGCCGTACGTTCTGCTTCAATTTCCGAATCCATTCCTGAATCTGGGCCTAAAAAATCCCAGTCATCATCTGGGTAATCATCTTGCCACTGATTGGATTCTGGATATCTATTCATTTTACCTCCTGATTGCCTAAGTGGTGGAGCGTATGAGATTCAAACTCATGACCTCTACTATGCCATAGTAGCGCTCTAATCAGCTGAGCTAACGCCCCACTGCTTCTATTATATCACACTTTTGGCAAAATCTACTATTTATTTAGATTCGATCGGCAAACACCACCAAACGATGCGTAGCGTCATTATCAGGGAGCATTTGGCCCGCACAGGTCATCAAAGCCACCGAATGGCCCATCGCCCCATCGATCAAATCGTTCATAATAAACGGATCGCCGTTTAAATAATCATATTCGCCATCACTGGTCTTTTCATAGGTAATCATACCAGTGATCTGGTAACTTTGAATCACTCCGCCTTCGTTGATAGTAATCATTTCCCCTATATATCGGGAAGCCAAACTGCCCATAATATTTCCAGAATTATGGCCATAAATCAAATTACCAGTCTTAATAATCCCAGCCGGGTTTACCATTACGCCACTGCTATAACCAGTCACGGTATAAGTAGCTTGCGGCGCCACTACCGGCGTATAAGCCACCTCGGGCATAGTCTCAACTACAGGTTCGGGTTCAGGCTCAACGGTCTCCACCACCCCAGCGTCACTAATACCGGTCAATTGTATCATATCTGCAGCCGTCAAAATCCCGGACGCATTGACTAGCCCCATAATCCCCGCAAACAATAACAAAAAAAGGCGCTTGCCCATAGTAAACTCCCATTTATGACCAATTTACACCTTAATTATAGCATACAATCGCTAAAATGTCAATGTTTAAATCACAAAATGGAGATTACATCTAGAGCTAGCGCCTATCCCTGTTTTTTCTATGGCAAAGGGAATTCTAAGGCCACTTTTCGCACTTCTTCTCTAATTACTGCCAAATCTTCCCCGTAAGCATCCAGTTCTGCCTCTGTCCCCGCTTTCACACAAATATCTGCCACTGTCCTCATCCAGCCAGCCAATTTCTTCATTTCGGCCACTCCTAGGCCCCTGGTCGTTATGGCCGGCGTCCCTAATCTCACCCCTGATGGACGATAAGCCCCTCCCTTGTCCGACGGTAAGGCATTAGCATTCAAGGTCAAACCAACTTTATCTAGTGCTATCTCATATAGTTTTCCGTCAATTCCGAAGCTTTTTTCCATATCAATTAACACCAAATGGTTCTCTGTTCCACCTCCCTGTAAGACAAATCCTTTCTCTATCAGCTCCCCAGCCAAAGCCTTGGCGTTTTCCACGATTTTAGCTGCATATTCCTTGAATTCCGGCTGCAAATCTTCCCTAAACGTCACCGCCTTAGCCGCAATCACGTGTTCCAGGGGTCCACCCTGAGTCCCTGGAAATACCGCCCGATCAATCAAAATCGGGATGTTCTCTAGAGTTTTCTCTGGCTTTTTCAAAGGTGAAGCTACATTTCCCTTGGACAAGATCAATCCACCCCTGGGGCCCCGCAAAGTTTTATGCGTAGTAGTCGTCATCACGTGGAAACCATAGGCTAGAGGGTTCGGGTGCACTCCACCCGCAATTAAGCCCGCTACGTGCGCCATATCGGCCATAAACAAGGTTCCGGGTAATTTCGCGCTGAGAGCCCCAATCCGAGCGAAATCCGGGATTTTCATGAAGGCCGAATACCCCACTAATACAATTTTGGGCTTTTCGGCTAGAGCTTTCTTCTCTAATTCCTCGTAATCAATGTCGCCGCCCTCTGTCACCCCATAACTAATAAAGTTATAAATCTTGGCACTCCTGGTTACTGGTGCCCCATGAGTCAAATGCCCGCCAGCCGGCAAAGACATAGCCAAAATCTTGTCTCCTGGCTCACACCAGGCAAAATATACCGCCTCATTAGCATTGGCTCCTGAATGTGGCTGCACATTCGCATGATCCGCGTGAAATAGCTCACAGGCTCGCGCAATCGCCAATCTCTCTATTCGGTCCACGTTTTCCTGCCCCCCGTAATAACGATAATTCGGCAAAATCTCCTTAGCAATCTGCTCTTCGCTCTCCCCCGGCACACCCTTAAAACTCGGGTATCCTTCGGAGTATTTATTGGTCAACACCGAACCCATCGCCTCTAGCACCTCTTTCGACACGTAGTTTTCGCTGGGAATCAGCTCCAACCCTTCTGCCTGGCGCTGTTTCTCACTCTCGATTAAGTCGAACACTGGATCTTTCATCTTTTCTCCTTTCTCTCATATTTTACAAATTGATATTCTAACTCATCTTTTTGGCCCGCTTTTAACACTTCTCTATCAAATTCCTGAAGGTTAAACTCTGGAAACCAAGTGTCCGCCTCGGGCACACCTGCTTCTACCTCCGTTAAATACAACTTATTCGCATACGGTAATAATTCTTGATAAATTACGCCACCCCCAATCACAAAAATCTCTTCCGGCGCTCGCTTATTCTCCTCAATAAATTGCGCCAAATCCGTCACTGTCTTATCTGCCCCCTGAACCTCGTGATGCGACACTACAATATTTTCTCGCTCCGGTAGCTTCCCCGGCAAAGATTCCCAAGTTTTTCGCCCCATAAGCACCTTATGCCCCATCGTAGTTTGCTTAAAAAATTTCATATCTTCGGGTAGTCTAAAAAGTAGTCGCCCCTGTTTGCCTAATTCTCGATTTCTCCCTACTACTGCAATCAAACTAAACATCTCTACTCCGTAACTGGCATTTTAATTACCCCTAGATGCTCGTACCTTTCCAGCTTCATATCTTTCAGTTCTTTCGAATTATCGAAATCTTTGAATTCCTTAATCTCCGGATTTAGCCACAGCTTAGGCGCCTTCGGCAAAGTACCCTCTCTCACCGCCTGGTCATAGCGAGCAATCTGCTCCTTAATCCCTTCGATTTGGTTCTCATAGATATGCGCATCGTTAGTGATAAAAGTCATTTGCCCCGGCTGATACCCCGTCACCTGAGCGATCATCTGACAAAGCGCCGCATATTGAGCAATATTATAAGGCAGTCCCAGAGGGGTATCCGTAGAGCGTGAAGTCACTAACACATTCAATCGCCCATCAGTCACGTTCCATTGGCTATTCCATACGCAGCTCGGCAACGCCGCCGTCTCTAGCCATTCATTCTGCCATAGAGATAGCACCATCCGCCGATTCCCTGGATTATTACGCAATGTTTCTATCAAATTATCAATCAAGTCATATTTCTTAACGATCCAGCCATAGGCCGTACCGATGGTATGATTAAAATCCTCCTCCGGCTCATTAGGATGACGCTCTTTAAAAATCTGGTTCAAACTGCGCCCCTGGTATTCGCCATTTTCAGCGGCCTCCCATTCGTCCCAGATATGTACCCCTCGCTCCTGCAACCATCTCACGTCGTTCGACGCCGCTTGAAAAATCCACATAATTTCCAAAATTGCCGACTTCCAGCCCACCTTTTTACTAACCAAAATCGGAAATTCCTCTGATAAATCAAATTTCATCACCTCGTGTGGTAAACGAATAGTTCTGGCTCCGCTCGACCTCTGTGCAGTATGGTCCGGAATCGCCGAAGCTACCACTCTTGAACGCTTATCTTGCCCCTGGTAATTCTGCACTTTTTCGCCTTCAGCCAAAATCCGTCGACAAAGATCAATATATTGCTCATCAAATTTGCTCACACCTGCCTCCTTTTTTTCTATTATATCACAAACAACACACGGCAACCCGCTTTAGAAAGGATAGCTACCAGCACAAGCTCATTAAAATTATGTGCTGCGGACGCAACGAATATAATAGCCCTGGTATTTAGCATTGCGAGGTTGGGTGCGTAATTCATCATTAAAATAATACAAGCGATACTGATGGCTAGCGGTTACCGCGGTAGAAGACCACCAGTTTCCACTCGTAGCGGCTGAAACAATCTCGCC
>JAFWIY010000027.1 GCA_017514675.1 Candidatus Saccharimonadota bacterium
AAGTCTTCTGCTTTGGTCCAGTTAATGGCGCCGGAGCTGCCAGCTACGACTGGTTCCCAGGTGGCGTCCATTACAGTATAGTTATTTGGATTAGAGCCGGTGATATTAGTAGCAAAGTAAGTAGTCCAAGTAGTGCCATCTTCTCCTACCATCTTTGGTATGGAAGTGAGTTTGGTGGAGTATTCAAAGGTAGCGTTATTGTCATCTTTAGTCATGGGGCTTTCTATTTCTAGGTTCTCAAAGTATTTGGCATAATCTAGACCTTTTTTAGGTACTGGCATATAGATAGTGCTGCCTTTTTTGTAGTTTGAAGTAGAAGTGGATTCGTAGTAGACTTTAACTTCTGCAGGTTTACTTCTGGCGATTGTAGCTATGCTAGATTCTGTACCATTGTAGGTCATGAAGTCTTGGTTCATTCCCTTAGTTCTAATACCAATGTCTATATTTAGGCCAATTAGTGGCTTGATCTGAATGTTACCGCCAGCAGCAGCGAGGTTGTATACCGAACCTTCAGTAGTTTTACCGGAGCGGTTGGCGGTGTCTGGGTAGATGAAAGAAGCGCCGCTAGAATATCCATTAAGCACAGCGGTCCCATAATCGAACGATAAAACATCCTTTAGAGAGAGATTGTAGCTTGGTGAAGTATTTTCAACTATGACATCAAAAGCGACAGCAATATCTTTCATAGTATAATTGGAATTGTATGGCTGATTGCCTCTTGCCACTAAATCATACGGGTTCTCCGATTTATAATAATACGTGGTCCATTCTGCTCCTTCTATGGTTTGCCTAGTGGAAGCTTTTGCCTGCACCAAGTTAAACCACTGTTCACCCTGTTCGCCATTTGGGGATTGAGCTCTAACGGAAGTAAGATCTAAGTTGAGCCCACTCGGCAAAGACACCAATATAATCGGAGAAATCGTATCACTCGTAGAACCCATAATTCTCTCGCCGGATACCGTACTAGTAATCGTTATCGGCGAATTGGGGTAAAAAACACTTTCCTCGTCACCCTGGCTATTGGATGCAACAGTGGTAATATACCCAACCCGAGAGTTGACCCAACCAATCGTGGTTTTATCTACAGCGGTAATCGGTTGGTTGGTGACGCCATTAACTTCTATTTCGCCAGTATTATTATCTATCACCGACAACCGCGCCTCGCCCGCTTCGCCATTCAGGAAATGCCCCCAGTATGCAACACTGTTGTCCGCATAAGAAACATCGTAGACCCCCTGCGCAGTATCCATGACAGCAATAATATCGGTCAAATACTCATCCGAAGCCAACCCTAGGTTATCTTCGTTTATCATGACACCAATCAAAAGAGTCGCTGCGCCAGATACATTAGCTACATTAATAGTCCTGCCCTTCGTAGTAGTTGCCACTATGTCACGAATATTTTTTCCTGGCATCACTACCGCCCTTACTCCCATATTGTCAGAGAACTCAAATTTCATCTTGACGTTATTATAGCTCATAGCGCTAGAAAAACTAAATCTCCCCAGCAAATAGCTAAACGGCGCCAGACCATATTCGCTATCGTTATCTCTCAATGTAAGATTGGAAGCAGTAATACGCATATCTCTTTTGTCGCCTGGGAATATCAATGTCCTAGTATAATTTGTACTTCCAGTTTTGGTGTTATTATTACGTCTATATTCATAAGCTATCTTTAGATTATCTACTACCGGATTATCGCGAGTATAAACGGTAGTATCTGCGCGAAAATATGCTATCACTCTATAGACACAACCACTGTTATGGCAGTGGCTAACTCTCATCTTTGACAAGTCCACCGTAATAGTACCGCCACCATTTGCCCCTTCGGCAATTGTCGTCGCATAATGCGCGCCGTCCTGAGGCATAGACGTCACGCTTCGGTTTACGATTCTAAGATCTAGCTTATCATCATAATATACGCCTTCCGGATATGTTATCGTTAACAAAAGTTCATCCACAATCATAGTTACAACACCAGAAGCATTAGAGCAGTTCGTTCCGGCCATAATCGCAAACTGCTCGCTACGATTTTCTATTTCGCTTTCTGCGTTAATATTATACGTAAGCGTGCCCGGGTAGCCGGTACTACCAACCCGGTTCGGAAAAGTAAAGTTCTGTACGCCAGTTGCAGTAATATTACAATCTTGGGTAATATCACCCTGATCAGAGCTCATTTTTATCTGAATAGCGTTTAGAGCTTCAGTAGCAGACATATGAGTAAGAATCTCGTTTTGTACCGATACGGTCAAAACCAACTCGAGCTTAGTAGTCTCATCCGATAAAATCCATTCCAGATCTCCTCCATAAGTTCTTAAGTTCTCGTCATTAGATGATGCTAGCTTAGAATAGCCCGTAATCACTTGGCTCTCCCAAGCCGTATCAGCTGGAAATTTCACCTGATTCCCTTCTCCATCCAAGATGTGTGTATTACTAGTAGCGGCAGACAAGCTCGAGCTTAATACATAATCTTTGTAGGCACCATCAATCTCCACTTTGGTGACGCCAGACATCTCCGTCGTATCAGTTGTAGCTGAATAACTTTTAACGGAAAGGCCGGTCGGGACTTTAACGCTAATTTTCTTATTCTGCCCCGGGGCAAATTCAGCATCTAAGTGCAGCGTAGCGATAGTTCCATCTATTACACTAAGCTGAAAATTTTTACCGCTAATATCTTCATTTACATAATTAGAGCCTTCCGAATAAGTAGTTACTAGGCTTCCTACTGTGCTGGTCTCAGCGTGAGCCATCATCTTTATACCAATTCCGCCAAACATTACAAGAAATAAAATCGGTAAAATCGTTAATGGTTTATATTGTCTTTTTCTTAGCAGGCTAGATATTCTACCAAGAGCATTAGTGTGGAGACTAAGCATATTTTGCATAACCTTTCAAACTTTCGCCGCATAAATAAATCGCGAAGTTAACTTATATTAAATAATGTTGTTTTATTTTTGTATAACTCTTACTCTGCTTATGATTATACCCCCCCCCGTGGTTTGTCAAGACTTTTTTTTCATGGTATAATACCCCATATGAGAACTCTAGCAAACAACCTAAATAATTTTATTGACAAAACCGTAACCGTAGAAGGCTGGGTCAATTCCCGTCGCGACCACGGTGGGCTGATTTTTATCGACCTCCGCGATTACACCGGCATTATTCAGCTTGTTATTACTCCCGAAAATTCCGAAAACTTTAAACTTGCTGAGACTCTCCGCGATGAGTTTGTTATTAAAGCCACGGGCAAGGTCTGCAAAAGAGCAAAAGATTTAATCAACCCAAATATCGAAACTGGCGAAATTGAACTCGTTGTTTCAGAACTCAAGCTATTAAACAAATCTGAACCTCTCCCTGTCAACACTCACGATGATGGCGAAAAATCTTCCGAAGAACTTCGGCTCAAGTATCGTTACCTGGACCTTCGCCGTCCCTCAATGCAGAAAATCTTAGCTCGCCGCTCAGATTATTATCGCTTTATTCGTAACTATATGTACGATCACGACTTCACCGAGGTCACCACCCCAATTCTTGCTAACTCTTCGCCCGAAGGCGCTCGCGACTTTCTCGTTCCCTCCCGCCTTCACCCCGGCAAATTTTATGCCTTGCCGCAGGCCCCACAGCAATTTAAGCAACTTCTGATGGTTGGCGGCGTCAATCGTTATTTCCAAATCGCACCATGCTTCCGCGATGAAGATCCGCGTGCCGACCGGCTCTACGGCGACTTTTACCAGCTAGACCTAGAGATGTCTTTCGTAGATGACGGCGAAATCGTCCGCCAAGAAATCGAACCTCTCTATATCAAACTCGCCACCGAATTTAGTAATAAAAAATTAGTTCTAAAATCCGAACCAGCCAAACAATTTGTTAGTACAAACAGTAAAATTCCACGCATACCATATAGTTTTGCTATGGAAACCTACGGCGTAGATAAACCAGACCTTCGCTATAGCATGGAGCTCATTGAGCTTACCGAAGTATTCAAGAACACAGACTTCAAGGTCTTTAAAGCTCCTTGCGTTAAAGCAATTTGCGTAAAAGGCGGCGCCAGCCTCACTCGCCGCGAAATCGACGAATTCACCGAAAAAGCCAAAAAGGAAGGCGCCGGTGGACTTGCTTATATATTATATGCAGAAGGCGAAGCCAAATCCCCAATTCTAAAATTCATGTCCGAAGCCGAAATTAAGAATGTCCAAAAACTCACTGGGGCCAAAGATGGTGATGCCGTTTTCTTCGGCGCCGATGAACGCAGCAAAGTCAACAAAGTTCTAGGTCAGCTCCGCATCGCTTTTGCTGATCATTTCGGCCTTAAAAATCCAAACGAAGTCGCCTACACCTGGGTTATCGACTTCCCATTCTATGAGTGGGATGACAAGAATAAAAAAGTCGAATTCGGCCACAATCCATTTTCCATGCCAAAAGGCGGCCTAGAGGCCCTAGAAAACGCCAAAACCGACAAAGAAAAACTTGCCGTTGTCGCCGATCAATATGATATGGTCATGAACGGGCTTGAAGTTTGTTCTGGCGCTGTCAGGAATTATAACCCAGAGATTATGTACAAAGCTTTCAATGCTCTCGGTTTTAACAACGAATATGTTGAATCACGTTTCGGCGGTATGCTAAACGCCTTTAAATTTGGCGCCCCGCCCCATGCTGGCTGCGCTCCGGGCCTTGACCGTATCTTTATGGTCTTAGAGGGTATCGAAAACATTCGCGACATCGTCGCCTTCCCGAAAAACGGCAACGGCGTTGACCTTATGATGAACTCCCCCTCCACCGTCGACCCCATCCAACTCGAAGAATCCCACCTCGCAATTGTTGATGACGAAGAATAATCACAATAAATTTATTTCGAAGCATTTAAAATTACCCAATCAAAATCACGACGCTACGGAACGAGCACGAAACTGTAATTTCGGCGCAGTTCCGCCTAGCGGAGTGATTTTGATTAGGCGTAATTTTAAGCCGAGAATAAATTTATTGTAATTATTTCTTCTTTTTCAACCATTTCGGCAAGGCAACTTCAAAATTAATCGCATTCTTCTGGAATGTTTTTGCAGTTAAATAAATCATCGCAACCGAAATCAAAGTAATTTCAATTAAACCAATAATTAGCTCCGGGGTACTCAAAGTTCCAAAAGTGTTTCGAAGCATTAACCCAGTCGGCGCCGAAAGCGGGAAGAATGTAATAAACTCTACTAAAAAGTTTACTTCGCCCGATAGAAACAAGCTCATGAAGTAAAGCGGAAAGACTGTAGCAATAATCGCCGGCGCCATAAAGTTTGACGCATCCCGCGCATTCGGAGTGAACGAACCAATAAATGTCAAAATCCCAGTTACAAACAAAATCGAGAACAAGAATAGAATCACGCTCGTAATTACCATAAATGGGTTAATCTCAATCGAATTCAAAATCCCCGCCACCATCGGATTTTCGCGATTTAAATAAACCAAAGCCGCAACTGGTATCACAAACGCTAAAATCTGAATAAACCCAAGCGCAATCATTGCAATCATTTTTCCTACAATCAAGGTTTTCGCCGAAACTGAAGTGAGAATCATTTCCGAAATCCTATTCTCTTTTTCCTCAACTACTGTCATTGTCAACCGGTTCCCGCCTAGCGTAAAGTATAATATAAACGCCACTAAGACTATCCCGGGGATAATCGCTCGCCCTAAAACGTTTGCATCATCGCCCGAAGCGGCAAATTGTGTCGTTTCTACTTCATACTCTCCCGTAATCGCCAAAATATCTTTCTCTGGCAAAGCCGATGAAACAAATCCTCGCAAAATCCCCTTGATCGCTTCCGAACTATAGTCAAAAAGATGAAGCCCCTCCGAAACTTGATAGAACTCAACCTTCTTGCTCTCTGCAAAATCCGCCGGAATATAATAGAATAGATCTACCTGCTCATTTTTTACCGCCTCAATTCCCTCATCCTTAGTCGCATAAAGCGCAAACGGATTTTCCGCCGGCAAAACTCCCGCTTCATCAACAATCGCCAGTGTCGTATCCTCCGGCAATTCTTCCACCCTACCAGATGTACCTCCAATATATCCAATCAACGCCATTAACCCAATAAACGCCGGCACGAGAAGCACCGAAAGCCAAAACGACGGCTTTTTAAGCTGCCGAATAATTTCAAATTTCGTAACAATAAATAGCGGTTTTTTTATCTTATTCATTTTCTTCTCCATATGTATCAATAAATATCTGCTCTAGGCTCTTTCCCTTAAACTTCTTCTTTATCTCCGCGATTGTACCATAAACCATCGCCTTCCCGTCTTTCAGAAGTAGCGCCCTATCGCACAACTTCTCTACCTCATCCATATAATGCGTAATCAAAATTATCGCGCAGCCTTTCTCGTGTAACTCCTCAATAATTTCCATGAGAAGCCTCCGGTTCATCGGGTCAAATCCCTTTGTCGGCTCATCCAAAATCAAAAGCTTCGGGTTCCCCATAATACAGACTCCAAGCTGCACCTTCTGCTGTTGCCCACCTGACAATTTTTCCAACTTCTCGTCCTTTTTGTCTAAAAGCCCCACTCGCTTCAAATATTTCTCGCACCATTCTAAAGGATTTTTTAAACCCTTTAAATTTGCAAAATAAACTAAATTATCCATCACGGTCTCTTTTTTATAAAGCCCGCGTTCCTCCGGCAAATACCCAACCGTTACGTCCAAATCTTCTGGATTATAAACTTTCCCATCTACTAGAAGCTCCCCTTCGGACGCTTTATAAAATCCAAGTAGCGCTCTTATCGTAGTGGTTTTTCCCGACCCGTTTGCGCCAAGTAGCCCAAACACCTCCCCCTTCTTTACATCAAAACTTAAATCTTCGATAACAGTCTTGTTACCGAATTTCATCTTGAAATTCTTCACTTCTACTATATTCATGAAAATGATTATACCATAAAAAATGGTAGGGCCAGTAGGAATAAATATCTCGCGCTAACGCGCGAGATGCGAACCAACAAATGGTAGAGCTGGCTGGAATCGAACCAGCATCGCAGACTTAGAGGGTCTGGGTCCTATCCGTTGAACGACAGCTCCACCTATTTATATTATACCTTATTCTTCCGGTTTTCTCAACTTATAGTAAATCGACGGCGCAAACCGAATCGGCGCTAATACCGACTGCGCTTTATCTTCCATCTTTACTAAATTATTTGTCCCAAAGGTTTTCTTCAAACCTTTACTACGAAAATTCGACACCGACAGAACCTTCTCACGTTTAAACCCTACCTTGTCAAAAATCTCCTCCACATATTTTGGATGATAATTGAAAAAGCCATCTTTAGAAAGCTCCTTTAGGTTCGCTACTTTTTTGTTGAATGGATTGATTTTTGAACGTCCAGTAATATAACGTGCCATTTTCGGCAAAGTGCGTTTATTCGCAACCTCAATCACTGCAACTCCGCCCGGCTTCAAGACTCGATACAGTTCCGCCACCGCATCATCAAGATCCTTCAAATGATGCGTTACCCGAATCATCATGAGACCATCAAGTTCATCGTCTTTAAACGGTAGCTCATAAATATCACCCGCCCTAGTTTCAACCTTATCACCGAACATTTCCTTAGCTTGCTTTAACTCGGATTTCGAATAGTCAAAAATTATAACCTTGCGCGCCCGCTTCAAGTATTCATTGGCTAATCTGCCATATCCACCACCAATATCGGCGAATTTCTCCATTCTTTTTGGCAATAATTTTCGTATTGCCATCCGGTCAGCCTGATCTTCATATTCGCGATCAGCATCTTCCCAAAAAATCTTTTTATAATCGTAGCCGTTGTAATCAGAAATAACTTTTTTACTCATTGCCTTATTATATCACACGTGAGATTTCTTCTAAAGTAGTTTCGCCCCGGAGTACAGCCAGTACGCCCTTTTGTTCCAAAGTCAACATTCCGTTTTTCTTTGCCACTTTTTCAATCGCATCAGTATTAATATCTGCCACATCGCCACGAATAAACGCCTGGATATCCTCCGATACCACTAACTGTTCCATAATCACAGTCCGGCCACTATATCCAAACGGATCTTCCTCGCTCACCACCGGATCGTAAAGCGTGATGTTATCAAAGTCAATTCCCTGAATTTTTTCATTTGGCACATCCATCAAAACTTGTTTAATATAATTCGCCTCTGCCGCGGTAGCCGGGCGTGGTTTTTTAGAATCAGACAGTTTTCGCACTAGCCTCTGCGCAATCACTAATCTAATTGAGCTTGAGAAAATCGGATTCACGCCAATCAAATCGATCATTCTAGAAAACGCTGCCGAAGTTGAATTAGCGTGAAAAGATGAAAGCACCAGATGTCCCGTAATCGAAGCCTGGATCGCGGTCTTTGCCGTATCGCTATCGCGAATCTCGCCCACCATTACCACATCTGGGTCTAGACGCAAAACCGACCTCAACCCATCAGCAAACGAGCCGCCCGCATTGGTATTAATCGGAATCTGCGAAATGCCAGTGATACCATACTCAATCGGATCTTCTAGCGTAATAATCTTTTTCTCAGAAGTATTAAGTGCATTCAACATCGAGTAAAGCGTAGTGGACTTACCCGAACCAGTCGGGCCTACCATCAAAACTAATCCGCGCGGATGCGAAATTACGTTGTTAATCTCGCCTAGTTCTTCATCAGACAAGCCAAGTAGATCCAAATTCAAAAGCGACTCGTCAAAGTTAAATAATCTTAGCACTGCATCCTGACCATACATTGTCGGTATTGTTTCTACGCGAATATTCAAAATATGCGTAGAGCCATCACGCGTAATTTCTTTTTGCATATGACCAGACTGCGGCTTATTAGAGGCTGTGGACACATTTGCTCGCGAAGATAACTCACCCATAAAAATCCGATACCTATCCTTATCGATCGTAGCCACCGGGTGAAGCATCCCATCTACCCGCATCCTTATCCGAATCTCACCTCGCAAATTTTCAATATGAATATCCGAAGCCCCCAACTTATCAGCCTGGTCAATCAGAAAATCAAACACCTTTTCCGTCGACACCACACTTAGCGTTTGCGAAACACTCGCGATTGTTTCCGAATCGCCTTCGCCCGCAATCTTAATATCGTCATAAATCACTTCCTTTGGCGGGTCATACCGAAGCATAAATACTTTGTAAGCCGATCCAGAAATCAAGAAAAAATCCACCCTTTCGCCTTCATCCGTATATTCCTGTCGCATTTTTTCAATCAAAGTCCGCGGTGTTTGGCTAGTTACCATAAACTGGAAATGTTCCTCGCCGCCACCTTTTTGCAAAGGAATAATAAAATCTTGGTGCATCTGAGCTACATCGAGTAGTCCCATGGTCAGCGGAATCTCATTTTCAAAGTCTCTCGTATCTAAATATGGCAAGCCTAAAATCCGCGCTCGGCTCTCGGTCGCCTGCTCTTCGTTTTCGCGCCGCTTTTGCTGCACCTCATTTTCATCCATAATATCATTATAACACAAGCATTATTAAAAATTAAAAAATGCTCCTTTAAGAGCATGGCGGAAATGTTTAAACGAGGCTAGAACCATATTAGTATATTCTAAGCTTGATCCACTACTAATTAGCAACCTAACTATAGTACAATAACTCAACATAGGCTGGCGACGAGCGAGTCGAAAAATCAAAGACAATATGTTACAATACAAGTAGGCGAGTCGCATTTTGACTTGTACTTTTTTTGAAAGGTGGTGAAAGCTAATGGCTAGTGGCAATGTCTGTAATACCACAGGGCTGAAAAAGAAAGACTGCTATTGTTGGGATTGCCAGCGTCGTCGTAATAATGCCCAGCAACGGTCTGGATACGGAAGATCTTCTTCAGGCTATCAAGACTCACGCAAAGTTCATGACACAAAAGGCAAAAACAATCATGGCAGAAGCAAATGGTAATTCATCGACCATCGGGGCCCCTCTGCTTGACAGAGGGGCAATTTTTTTGTTAATATGTGGATATGATACATAAACTCATTATCGGAAAAGTGAATTTCGATCCTACGCTTGGCAAAAGACAGCATGTTCAAGTTCTACTCGATTCAGACAATAAACTACCGTCAGCAAACTCTCTCGTTGCTCTAAAAAAAGAGTTTGGGCAAAATTTAGACATTGGAAAAATATTTTACGAAAATAAAAGTGAAAAATTTTATTTTGCAGGCATACCCAAAGAATTGCAAAAACATCTATCCGACAAGTGGAGTTTTATTTTTGTTGAAAATCTAACGCCAGAAAAATGTATTGATTATAAAATTATCCTAAAAATAATTAAAAAATTAGGCTATAAATCAACCCAAAAAATAGCCTAATTTCGGCTATTCGTCTTGATTGGCGGAAGGGACAAGATTCGAACTTGCGAGGCGTTAACCTGCTGGTTTTCAAGACCAGTGCCTTAAACCACTCGGCCACCCTTCCGCAAATCATTATACCATATTTTGCTCTATTATGGTATAATACCTCCATGGCCAGAAAATTCAAAATGAAAGTGGTTTCTAAGCAAAACCGCAATAATAATCACAAGCATAGCGACAAAAGGAAGCATCCTCGCTTAAAAAACGGTCGCTAAAAATAGACCCCGCCGGGTCTATTTTTTATACACCAACTATTCCGCGTTAGTATAGACATTCGTTACATCATCGAGATCATCTACCGCAGCTAGCAACTTCTCTAGTTTCTCCGCATTCTCTCCCTCTACTGGCACATAACTAGAAGGCACATATTGTTGCTCAGCGCTCGTTACAGTCATGCCAGCCTCATCTAGAGCCTGTTTTACTTTCATTAAATCCGAGGCTTCCGTATAAATTACAATTCCTTCATCTTCTTCTGAAGCATCCTCGGCGCCCGCCTCTAGCGCCACCATCAAAGCATCCTCACCTTTTTCGCTAATCTCAATCACACCCTTCCGCTTAAACTGAAACATCACGCTACCCGGCTCCGCCATCCGGCCACCATTTTTGTCTAGCGCGTGACGCACTTCTGGCATCGTGCGATTTTTGTTATCGGTCGCAACTTCAATTACAATCCCCACGCCACCTGGCCCATAAGCCTCGTAGACTTCTTCTATTAACGCTGCTGCCGATTTATCCGCTACCCGTGCAATCGCCCGCTCAATATTTGCTTTCGGCATATTCGCAAGCCGCGCCTTTTCTAGCACCATCGCGAGGCTCGGATTCATCGCTGGGTCTACCCCAGCCCGCGCTGCAATCGCGATTTGGTTTCCAATTTTAGTAAAAAGTGCACCTCTTTTGGCATCCACCACGGCTTTTTGCCTTTTGGTTGTCGCCCATTTGCTGTGTCCTGACATATATTTCTCCCATCAAAATTAATATCTAACTTAACCTAATTTTACCACTCTTATCCTAAAAAATCTACTCCCGACCGCTATCTTCAGTTTTTCCTACTTCGACATCTTCTTGCGCGTCATTCCCAAGCTCTTTTTTGGACATCGTAGTATCGATCTTGAGTTCATTATCTCGCGCAACCGTAGGCGGCATATCATCACTCTGGAGTGGCGGCAACGCTGCCACCCTTTCTTTTTCTTTTTCCGCCGCCAATCTTTCCCTTACCTCTTTCTCTATCATTTCTCGGATTGCAGCATCCGTTGTTTCACCGCCCGCTTTTGCGATCTGTTTTTTACCAGTGGTTCTTGATATAATCCACGCCGCCAAAGCTGTCACCACAAATGCAAACCCCGCCAATCCTGAAAGTTGCGACCACCTCAACAAGTCCGAGTTATAATTTAAATTCTCGTAACCAATCAAGGTAAGTATTATTGCATACGCACAAGTATAAATTTCGCACACTACCGCCGTAACTTTTAACGGCTTCACTGGTTTTACGGTTTCACGAATAGACAATACGTTCGAAGTCCAAAATCCGGCCGCACCCAAGCTTAACGCCACCAAAGCCAATTTAACAAAGACCGACATCACTGCTATTTCCCTATCCACGCTAAGTCCATAGTAGCTGGGTACTGTCTTTCTCACATACTCAACGGTCGGCAGCGCCTCCCAGATCAATAAAACCCCAATCAGTAGACCCACCGCGTTCGCGCCCAAACTCAGCCACGCGAAATTTCGTACGGATTGCTTCCCATACTCAATCCTGAAAAGATTATTTACGCCTACAAACAAAAATACCGCCAACATCAAAAGAGTTAGTTGTATTTTACCGATATGTATATTCCAGACGTCAGTCAATATTACGATCGCGCCAAAAGCAAGCTCGCCAATCAAAATACAAACTGCTACCCACAAAAATGTTTTTTTCAATTTCTTAAAATCCATCATTCCTTTCCTTTTTTAATGCTTAATACTAATGTTTTATATTCTATCATAAAAGTATCTTTTAAAAAACCGTAGGTCAGCGGGGATAAAATCAAAGCATAAATCAAAAACACTTGCGGTTGCCCTGCTTCCATCTCAAACAAAAAACTTTTTTGCTCGCCAAAAAATTCTACCACCGCAATATGAAAATCTAATAATTTCGTCGCCAAAAACGATACTACCATCTCTACGCCCGGCACGCCAGCGACCACTCCAGTCAGAAACGCCAACCCCATCGCATACGGTAAAGTCGGCAAAATCAATAAATTCGCTAAAACCGAAATTAAAGACACCGCCCCATAAAAATATAAGATAATCGGCAAAGTCATTAAGGTTGCCGACAATGTCGTAATAATTACTTCCGCCACAAAGCCCGGTTTTTTCTCGCCATAAAAAAACTTTGTTAGTCTTGGTCCTAAAATCATAATCCCGCCGAAACTCGCAAACGACAAAAGCCAACCAAGATTAATGACAAACATCGGATCTAAAAGCAAAGTAAACGCCGCCACCAGTAAAATTATCCGCCACGGAGCAATTTTCCGCCCTACATACCAAGCGGCTAAAGTCAAAATTGCCATCACCCCTGCCCTTAAAATTGACGGCGTCCACCCTACCATCGCCATAAAAAACACCACAAAGAGTAGCGAAAAAAGTAAGCCGGCAAACCGTGACAGTTTACCAAAAATCTTCCGCGCAATTTCTACTAGAATCGAGAGATGTGCTCCCGAAGCCACCACGATATGTACCAATCCTACCACCCGCAAATTCTCCGACAAACCATCCGGCAAACCCGATTTCATCCCAAGTAAATATGATAAGCCTAAATCCACCTGCGGGCTTTGAATTAGTCCGCGTATCCTCTCGGCAAACCAATTCCTAATTTTTAAAACCAAATCCCCAGGTTCTGGTCGCCAGATTCCTAAAACCATTGGCTTATACATATACCCAGCATACGTGCCAAATCCTTCTGTTAGCCTTCCTTTTAGTTTTAGGGTATCGGCTCTAGCGATTTTTTCATTTTGCCTAAGCGTGATAAATATACTTCCGCCTACTTCATGCTCGCCGTTTTCACCCAACTTCAAATCCACCAGTTTTACCTTTGTTCCGCTTTCATCAGTTTCTGGGTCGCCGTTCACTTCGCCAAAGCACACGATTTCCTGTCCCACAAATTTTCGCAACATCTCTTCTTTACCTAGTTCGTTCGCTACCCGAAAGAACGCTAGCACCATTCCGGCAATCAAAGCCAGCCCCACAAACATCAATCTCGGCCTTAAATATATCAACACTAAAACTAAAACCACAGACCCCACCCACACCGGCGACCAAAAAAAGTTGATCCTAAAAATCAGCGCCAAAATCGTACCAACAATCACCCCCGCACAAAAAACTACCAAGTGATAGGACTGATGCAAATATCTCCCCAGTAAATTTTTCATAGTCACCTTCTACCACACTGGAGCAAAAATCGCAACCACCCCATTCCGCCTAGGCTTTAAAAGCGCACCAAAAAATGCTATAATAACCCTTAGCGTGCGCCCGTAGCTCAGTGGATAGAGCACCAGCTTCCGGAGCTGGGTGTCGTAGGTTCGACTCCTATCGGGCGTACCATAACCATGCGCATCCGTAGCTCAGTGGATTAGAGCACTTGTCTTCGGAACAAGGGGTCGTGGGTTCGAATCCCTCCGGATGTACCAGATTCTATTGCGAGTAAGACAGAGGGATCCCTATCCCTCCGGATGTACCAAACTTGACTTTTTTATTGAAGTGTGATATAATTAAAAGATATACTATTTTTATGGGGGTACAAAATATGCACATTTTTGGTTTTTCTAAGATCGACAAGCAAAATCGAATCAATTTAACAGATTTTTTCGAACCCGGCAATATGCCCAAAGAAGTCGTATTTACCGCCGCAGAAACAGTCAAAAACTGGATCATCTGCTTTACAGTAACAGACGCAGCCGACCTTCCCGAATTGAGCCCGCGAATGAAGGTCGACAAAAAAGGCCGAGCTATTATTCCAAAATGGCTTCGGGCTACCCTCGCAACATACGGCGAAGGAGCACTTTTCCTCTACGATGAGAAAACTAAGCGAAAACTCATCATGCCGCAAGAAGAAGAGGAAGAAGAACCATAACCACAAAGGCGCCGATTTAATCGGCGCTTATTTTTTCACAAAAAAAATGGTAGTACCGACTGGAATTGAACCAGTGACCTTGGGCTTATGAGTCCCACGCTCTAACCAACTGAGCTACGGTACCAACTTTTCTAATTATATCACAAAATCATGCTATAATAAAGTCATGAAAACGAATAAAGGCTTTACAATCTTAGAAATCATCATCGTGGCAGTTTTTGCCAGCTTACTTTTAATCCTCTTCTTTGTCCAAAAAGGCAACATTGATGCCATGGAACGCGACGAAGACCGCAAAACCGCCATCAACGCCATGTATTACGCCCTAGAAGAGAGTTACTACCAAGACCACAAATACTATCCCGAATCCATCTCCGAAGAAAACATCAAGGTCATCGACCCTGCCCTCTGGACCGACCCCAACGGTTTTAATCTTGGCGATCCAATGGGTTCTTATTTCTACGAGCCAGCCAACTGCGAAAACGGCAAATGCAAAGAATACATCTTGAAAGCCGAACTCGAAAAAGAAGATACCTACACCAAGTATAATCGTAATTAATTACTCTGCTTTTTTATACTTCTTCTTGGCGTCCGAGATCAGCTTCGTCACCGCCTTTAATTCCGCCGGAGCAATGTCCGAATATTTGAAAGTATAAGTCGTTTCGTCACCGACGGTCGACAATCTAAATGTTCCATAATGGAGTATTCTCTGCCAAATACCGTCTTGCCTAAAGCTCGCATCTTCTACCGAAGTCAAATCTATAATATTCACCGAACTAGAAACCAGTGATGTCATAATCATTTGAGTTACTTTTTTATTTGTAATAAATAGTCTGTTACCGCTATAAATCCTAAGCGACACCAAGCCAATCAATATTGCCGACGCGAGCAACGTAAACAAAATTATCATCAAGAAGTGTCTACCCATTTCATCTATTCTTGATTGATTAAGCAACACAATCAAAAAAGCTAGCAAAACCAAAATCAACCCAGCTGCGACCGCGCCAAGAATCATCAAGATACAAATTCGCGCCCTCTTAAAAGCAAACTCTACATACTCATCATCATCCAGCTTTAGCTCCGGAAAATCTTTCCTGCTTCTCTCGTGGCGAATTTTGGTTAAACTCTCTTCCATCTTTACTCCTTTTTGTTATTATACATTATTTTCGGTGTTTTGTAAATGCCTCCGACCTTTCTCGGTTACCACTCTCCCCTTCGGCGTTCTCGCAATTAACCCTAGCTGCAATAAATACGGCTCATAATAATCCTCAATCGTGGTCGCCTCATCACCGGTAAGCGCTGCAATCGTAGATAGCCCAACCGGCCTTTCGCCATAATTTTCCATCATCAATCTAATCATATTCCGATCCGCCGGATCTAGCCCCAACTCATCAATTTCCATGAGCTTCAGCGCATCAATTGCAATTCTTGTATCAATAATCCCATCTCCATTCACATCTGCATAATCACGCACCCTTTTAAAAATCCGGTTCGCAATTCTCGGCGTTAGCCTCGCTCGGCTAGAGAGTAACCCCAAAGCCTCAGGTTTTATCTCGGTCTCTAAAATCCCCGCCGTCCGTTTAATAATCTCCGAGATCTCCGGCTCTTTATAATACTCTAGCCGATGAATAATCCCGAATCTATCGCGCAGCGGCCCCGCAAGCGACCCTGTCCTTGTTGTTGCCCCAATCACCGTAAACCTCGGCAAGTCCAACCTTACCGACCTAGCCGCCGGCCCCTTCCCGATCACGATATCAAGTTTAAAATCCTCCATTGCCGAATATAAAACTTCCTCAACTGCCCGACGCAAACGATGTATTTCGTCTATAAACAAAACATCTCCGTCCTTTAAATTCGTAAGTATCGACGCTAAATCCCCCGCCCGCTCAATCGCCGGCCCGCTCGTCACCCGAAACCCTGCACCGAGCTCCTTCGCAATCACCCCCGCCATCGTCGTTTTCCCAAGCCCCGGCGGCCCATATAATAATATATGGTCAAGCACCGATCCTTCACCGCGTTTTTTTACCGCATCAATCGCGAGTTTTAAATTCTTCTTCAAATGCTCCTGACCAATATATTCCGAAAATGACAAAGGCCGCAGCGAAACTTCCAACTTCGCCTCTTCGGTATCTTCACTAAAACTTGTCGGTTCTACCAGCCTCTCAATTGCCATGCCTCAATTATACCCCATTTCCACCAAAACCCCAAACTAGTGCTAACCAACCCAAAAAAGCCCCGCATTTTTGCGGGACTTTTTAAACCTAGCTCACTATCCTATAAACTACGGGTTCGACTCAAATGAACCCTTACTCGTCCATCCCCATGTCGATGGTTTTACCGAGAACTTCGGAAGCTTTTCAGTGTTTATATAAGGAAGTACCCCAGATCCAGAAGAGAATACACCAGTAAAGTTCGTTACATTTACTACGTTCCAATCTTTAATTGCTGATGCATCCTGAAGACCCGTTGTACCCGTAAACATATTACTTAAATCAGTTGCACTACTAAAGTCCCATTCCTTAAATGCGTTTAGATTCTTTAGTGCTTGATTATGCTTAAACATCTGATTAAAGTCTTTTACATTTCCCACATTCCACTTGCTTATCTTGCTGAAGTCTTCAATCTGCGGGCCATTTTCATAAGACTGGGCACCACCAAACGCAAATCTAAATGAAGTCACGCCAGATACATCCCAATTTTCTAATGCATCGATATTAGTCAAACTTTTATTGTTTTGGAACAACCTATTCATATCTGTTACCTTAGAAGTATCGAAGTCTGCAAATCCACTAATATCAGTTAATGCAGAATATTTTGCAAATAATCTTCCCATAGATCCACTAAATTCTACTTTAGCAGCTTCAGTATACCAATACATCGTTCCTGTACCATCATTTGCAGTAGCATCCTCTTCAAACCACATATATATAGGTGTCAAAGAGCCTGATGTAGATACGATATTGTCATTTGTTAAATTATCTTTAATAGCTTCATATTTTTCATCAGTTGCTTTTTTAAATGCAGTAGTTACTGTATCAATATAATTATAACCACTTGTAATAGATTTTCCCGGATTAGCTATCTGTTTCATCTTTAAGTTAAGTGTATTATCAGATCCTGTATCAGTTGATGAAAACGTAGCTTTAGCCACCTGCCATTTAGCGGTAAGTATTATATTTCCCGTAATTGGAGTGGTAAAGTCGAATTTATTTCCGTCTTCATCCATCCAATACTTAAATACGTAATCTGTCTTCGTTGGCTTAATAGGCTCGGATGCAAGTTCTTGGTACTTAACTTGCATTTCTTGCTGTAATGGTACACCGCCATCCGAATTAAAGGTTACGGTGTATTCCTCCTTTTTCCAATCGGCCTCAAGTTCAATGTTTTCTTTTACTTCTTCATTAAAGTTATAAGCCGTGCCGTTTTTCAATAGCCATCCTTCAAATGTGTAGCCTCTCTTAGTTGGGTCAGCTGGTTTAGTGAAGGTTTCTTTGTATTTTCTGGTTTGGCTTTCAATCGTATCAGGAGTACCGCCCTTTGTATCAAAGCTTGCAGTATATTCTTTTTCTGTCCAAGTAGCAGTATAGACACGATTCCCTATGGAGCCGGTTGGGATTTTAACTTCCATAGTTGGGCCAGATAGATCTTCTCCAGTCCAGCCGGCAAAATTGTAGTGATCCCTAGTTGGATTAGCAAGAATAATTTCTGAAGATTCCACTGTATATTCTTCTGGGTTAGTAGGCATTGTTGCTGGATCCGTAGCATCATCGCCTGGTTCGTAGGTGATGGTGTAGGTAATAGGCTGCCACTTAGCAGAAATTGTCACGGGCCCAGTAATTGGAGTATTAAAGTCATATGGATCGCCATTCTCATCCACCCAATCTACAAAATTATAGCCTTCCTTAGTAGGGCTTGACGTTGGCCGCGAAACCAAATCGCCATTATTAACAACCTGAACAGGCAGCTCGGTTCCACCCTCGCCAGTATCAAAAGCAACAATATAAGGCCCATTAAGCTTTACTTCTGTTAAATACACCGTAAAGTATACATTCTCAAACGAAGCCGCAATCACTGCAACCGGCAAAATCCCAAGCAGGAGTGCCATCCCAAGTAACACCTTGGGGACCCTCATATCAACCCTGACATTGACCTTGGTTTTTTTACGACGCACTATTATATATATAGCGCAACAAATCGCAGCAAACGCTATGTATGCAACAATAGACTGAGCAGTAACCGCCGAAACCGTATCGAAAGAAGTATTAGCGCCAGTATTAGGAATTACGATTGGAATTTCTTCAGAAGCATCGTCCTCGTCAACAATTTTTATCACCACATTAATAGTTTTTAGAGGCAAATCAGTTGTTTTTATATATTTAACAGTAAACTCAATTTCTTTATTCTTGATATCCATCTCGGCAGGATACAAATAGGTCAGAGCAATCGCCTCATTGGCATTATCATCGGTAATATCAACAATTCTATATCTCCTACCATCATTGTTCTTGATCACCAACTTATAAGAAATGAAATCGCCTAAACGATTAAACTCTAGGTTCGGCGTAATACTAAGATTACCAATGCCAGCATCATGCACAATAGTAGTACTACTTTTGTCGACAATTTCAATAGATTCCTGGCTTAGATCCAAGGCGGATACAGAAGCTCCAAAAACCGTAGCCACAACAATCGATATAATTACAGACGATATTAGATATTTTAGTTTGCTTTTAATACTATATATGTTTATTGCGTGTAAGAACGACCTTCTCATTCCTTAAATATAACATTAGCTCAATCATAATGCAAGTGTTTTTAAGTAAAAAATGTTCAAATCGTTGTAATTTTTACAACAATAATATTAGCACTCTTGCATTTTAAGTGCCAACGTGCTACAATTGGGGTATATTAGCACTCACATACAACGAGTGCCAGAATAAATTAAACGAAAGTGAGGAAAAATGTCAAAAATTATTGGAATTGACCTAGGAACCACCAACTCGGCCTTTGCCTACATGGTCGCCGGAAAACCTGAAGTTATTACTAACGCCGAAGGTGATCGCACGACCCCTTCTGTTGTTGCTGTTACGAAAAAAGGCGAGCGCTTAGTTGGAAAAGTCGCTCAAAGACAAAGAGTAACAAACCCAAAAAATACCATCTATGGTATCAAGCGCCTCATCGGCCGCAAATTCTCCGACAAAGAAGTTGAAAAAGATAAGGAAATCAGCCCATATAAAATTGTCAAAAAAGGTAACGGCGTAGCCGTAGAAATGGATGGCAAAGAATACACTCCAGAAGAAATCAGCGCTATGGTTCTCTCCAAAATCAAAGCCGATGCTGAAAGCTTCCTTGGCGAACCGGTCACCGAGGCTATCATTACCGTTCCGGCCTATTTTGATGACTCTCAGCGCCAAGCCACCAAAGATGCCGGCAAAATCGCTGGCCTTGAAGTTAAGCGCATCATCAACGAGCCTACCGCTGCAGCTCTTGCCTACGGCCTAGAGTCTAAAAAAGATGAAAAAATCGTGGTCTTCGACCTCGGTGGCGGCACCTTTGATGTTTCTATTTTGGAACTTGGTGATGGCGTGTTTGAAGTAATGTCCACCAACGGCGATACCCATCTCGGCGGTGAAGATTTTGACAACATCATTGTTAATTTCCTCGTTGATGAATTCAAAAAAGAATCCGGTATTGACATTAAAGGCGATGCTGCCGCCATGCAGCGTGTCAAAGACGAAGCCGAAAAAGCCAAGAAGGAATTATCAAGTTCCACTTCCACCGACATCAATCTTCCCTTCCTTTCTGCCGATGCCGATGGTCCGAAACACTTTGAATATACTTTAACCCGTGCCAAACTCGAAGAACTAGTCAAAGATCTTCTCGATCGCCTCTCCGGCCCGGTCGAAAAAGCCCTAAAAGATGCCAAACTTACCACCAAAGACATCGATGAAATTGTCATGGTCGGCGGTATGACTCGTATGCCAGCCGTTATCGAGAAAGTTAAGTCTATTTTCGGCAAAGACCCGATGCAGGGTGTTAACCCAGATGAGGTCGTGGCCATTGGCGCAGCTATCCAAGGCGGTGTCCTTCAGGGCGATGTCAAGGATATTCTTCTTCTTGATGTTACTCCGCTCACCCTCGGTATCGAAACTATGGGCGGCGTCCGCACTCCTCTAATTGACCGAAATACGACTATCCCTACCTCCAAATCCGAAACTTTCTCCACCGCTTCCGACAACCAGCCTCAGGTAGAAATCCACGTTCTCCAAGGTGAGCGCGAATTTGCCGCGGATAATAAATCCCTCGGTCGCTTTATCCTAGATGGTATCGCTCCGGCCCCTCGTGGTGTCCCACAAATCGAAGTTACCTTTAACCTCGATGCAAACGGCATCTTAAATGTCACCGCCAAAGATAAGGGAACCGGCAAAGAGCAGTCCATCACCATCCAAAACTCCGGCAACATGAGCAAAGAAGATATCGAAAAGGCTCAAAAAGAAGCCGAAGCTCACGCCGATGAGGATAAGAAGAAAAAAGAAACCATTGATGCCAAAAACCACCTAGAAAATAGCATTTACCAAGCCGAAAAAATGCCAGATGAGTTTAAAGACAAAATCTCCGACGACGATAAAGAAACTATCAAAAAAGCCGTCGAAGAAGCCAAAAAGGTCTTAAACGATTCCGACGCCGACAAAGAAAAATACGAATCGGCGATGAAGGAATTGAACGACAAAATCATGCCAATCGGCGCAAAGATGTATCAAGAAGCCTCCAAAGATGAGCCAAAATCAGAAGACAACAAGTCTTCCGACAACGATGAACCAGTTGAAGGCGAAGTGGTAGATAAATAAAGTAATTTTATCAACATTACGACGAGCCAACAGTAAAAAATACAAC
This sequence comes from Candidatus Saccharimonadota bacterium, assembly GCA_017514675.1. Taxonomy (GTDB): domain Bacteria; phylum Patescibacteriota; class Saccharimonadia; order Saccharimonadales; family Saccharimonadaceae; genus Nanosyncoccus. The sequence continues at coordinate 21,352 of JAFWIY010000027.1, forward strand.
GGTCACGGAACGAGTACGAAACTGTTAATTTCGGCGCAGTTCCGCCTGAACCGTTGTATTTTTTACGATTGCGCGAGGAGTAGTTGATAAAAATTACTTTATTTATGCTACAATTAGCCTATGAAAATCATTTTTCCGGAATTAGATAATCCAACGGTAAAACTAGCCACCGCATCTTTTCCCGAAATCGAATTTATCCCAGCAGAGAGTTTAGACGCAGCTCCCGAGATGTTAAAAAATGGCTTTGCAGATTCCATGATTTCCGGCCTCGACTATTCCTCACGCGATGTTTTACTAGCCTACAAAAACCACATCCCCCTAAAATCCGACTATTTCTCTAGCTGTTTCATTTGTGAGAAAGGCAACCAAATCCTCGCCATAGCCGATGGCGGCGTAAACAAAATCCCGACCAAAGAACAGCTCTACACCATCGTCGAAGACACTGCCAAAACTTTCAAAAACTTCACCAACGAAACTCCAAGAATCGCCATGCTTTCCTACTCCACCAACGGCTCTGGCGGCAAAAATCCCGACCTCGAAAAAATCCATTTCGTAATTGAAAAGATCCGCAAAAACCATCCTGATTACCTTATCGACGGGGAAATGCAGCTAGATTGCGCAATCGACCCCGCGGTCGCCGCGAAAAAATTCCCCACTTCGTTAGTCCAAGGCGACGCCAATATCCTAATTACTCCCGACCTAAACTCCGGCAACATCCTTTATAAATCCCTCGAACGCTTCGGCGGTTTTACCTGTGCTGGCCCCATCATTCAAGGTTTCAACACACCCCTCGCCGACCTCTCGCGCGGCTCCACCCTAGAAGATATAAAATTAACCATTGAAGTAATAAGGAAACAATTATCATGAAATATTTTGGCACCGATGGCATCCGCGAGAAAGCCGATAAATTCACACCAGAATTTTTAACCAAAATCATCGCCGGATTAGTCAACTACGCTGGCGATACGGTCTCAGTTTTTCTCGCTGGCGACACCCGCGAATCCACTGAATGGATTTTAGCCGACCTCGAATCCGCTCTCGAAACTTTCGGTATAGAATACATAAACGCCGGCGTTTTACCTACGCCCGCCATTAATTATTGTTTCTTTAAAATGGGCTTTGATTTTGCCATCGATGTTACCGCCTCTCATAATCCCTACACCGACAACGGCATCAAAATCTTTGAGCGTGGCCACACCCACGGCAAAAAGCTCAACAAAAAAGCCCGCGAAGCCATCGAAAAAGTCCTCTCCTCAGAAAAGCCCTACTCGCTCATCGCGCCAACTTTGCGGGAGCATATCAATACTGATGCCATCATACTCTACAAAGAACATCTTGAAAGTTACATCGGCGAGGCCAATTTCAGCGACCTCAAAATCGGCCTCGACTGCGCCAATGGCGCCACTAGTATTATCGGCGACTCTATTTTTAGAGAGCTCGGCGCTTCCACTACACTAATCAATGCCGACCAAAATTATAACACTAAAATCAATCACCACTGCGGCAGCACCCATCTCGAAGAAATCAGCGATCTAGTCACCAAAAATCACCTCGATTTCGGCATCGCTTTTGATGGCGATGGCGACCGCGTGCTCATGGTTGATGAAAACGGCCAGACCGTAGATGGCGATGAAATCATCGCCATCCTCGCAAACTATCTAAAGCTCGACAAAATCGCCATCACTGTTATGGCTAATCAAGGCCTCCTCAACTGGGCTAAAGCCAACCACATTTTCGCACAAATTACCGATGTTGGCGACCAAAATGTCGTAGAGGCTATGATCGAAAAAAATATCGAAATCGGCGGCGAACAATCTGGCCACATTATTCTACCTGGCGAATGTACTGGCGATGGCTATCTAACTGCGCTCATGATTACCAAGATAATTTCCGAAACCAAAAAACCCCTCAGCCAACTCGCTAGCATTATCACCAAATCCCCTCAAGTCATCGTTAATCTCGAAGTCACCAAGACACAAAAAGTATCTTTCGCGACTTCAACTGTCGCTAATGCCATTATATCACAATTTACCGAAAAAGTCAAGCCGATAAACGGTCGCTTACTAGTCCGCCCATCTGGCACCGAAAACCTTATCCGCATCACCGTGTGGGGCGACAACAAAGATAAAATCACCGCCCTCGCAAACGATTTAAAGTCTTCCCTCTCTGAAAGACTTTAAATTTCCTACACTTAATACTCGTATAAATCAATTCTGATGCCACCTCAAACGTTTGGCCAATATACGTACAAAAAGCCGTCGGCAAGAATGAGATCAGTACTCTTATTACTCTAACTCCAAAAACTACTACATTATGCTCTATTTTATTATTTTCAATTTGCAAATATTTCCATCTATACTCAACTAACGGTTCCAAAATCATAGTTATTACCCCAATAGCAAGAATTACCAAAAACACCCACAATTCCGGTCGATAATACGAATACAACAAAGCGTCCATCACGAGCACAGACCCAATCAAAATCGCAAGTAATTTATATGCGTTCTTTAATGATTTTCGATATACAAATCTTCCCTTAGATATATCAATTTCCGCCGTCGTGCCAACTGAATGTATTAATACATCCCACTGCGCATCAGTCGTCAAAGTATCGAAAGTAATAGCCACCACAAAAATCTCCCCATAAGAGAAACTGTTCATAAACCCAAAACCATACGCTAATAGTAACCCTAAATAATCCAAAATATTAAACGAGGTATTTTTAATATTTTGTAAAAATCGCAAACTAAATTTCCTTTTCTCAAAATTTTTTAACAAAAACGCTATTATAATCGCCGCATCAAACACCAAAGTTAATGTTATTGCGTTCCATTCTGACATCATTAAATTAAATCCAACGATCATCAAAAAATTTACACCATTCAAAAATAAATTCATTATATTGGACGAATTATTTTTCCCCACATAATATAGTTTCTGCGAAATTATCTGCGCAATAAACGAAATATAAAGCCAAACCATCCCATAAAAAACAAAATCGTGATAAGCTACTGGATCTAAATTCATCATAATAATATACGCGTCAACATTGACACAAAGAAAAATAGTCAAAACTCCACCCACCACTATTCCCATAATCAAATTCGTCATCACTACATTTCGGTCTTTTAATTTTCTAGCCGTAATATTTGGACCCACTGCAAAAAGATTTACTAAAATTAACCAAACAAATTGTATCGGATAAGTCAACGAAAATACACTAGCGACTTCCGAACGCACTACTATTCCCAGCACAATCCACATCACGATTGGCAACGCCGAAGTCAACAAAACATCTAGACTAATTTGTAACAATCTTTTCATTCTTTTTATATTATAATATAGAAAAGGAGATTTTTATGCTTATCAAACGCTTAGATAAATACACCCCCGAAATCGCAAACCAAATCCGCAAACTCTTAATCCAACTCTCTCGCAGCGGCAAAGACAAAGGGGAAATATCAGAATCCTGGTTTAACGACATCATTAATTCCCCCTGGCACGATCTTCTAATCGCCGAAGAAGATGGCAAAATCATCGGCCTCGCCGCTATGTCTGTCACCATGGGTCCCGGCATCAAGAAAAACGCCTACCTCGAAGATTTTGTCACTGATAAAGAAGTCCGCGGCAAAGGCGTTGGCTCGGCTCTCTGGAATGAAATGCTAAATTGGGCCAAAGAAAAAGGCTGTGAACGCCTCGAGTTCACCTGCGGCAACGGCCGCGAAATAGCGCAACAATTTTACAAGTCAAAAGGTGCCGAAATCTACGACACTAACTTCTTCCGCTACGAACTTTAGAATCAACCAGCATCAGTACCGCTGGCAGAAGATAAATATGCAACGCATTCGGCAGCCCCGAGAAAAACAGCAACGTTACACCATAAGCCAAAAACAGCACCAAAAACATCCCGGCGTCCGGCCTTTTTGATACCACCTTAAAGACCAACCATAAAGAAAACGCCAAAAGCGCCATTCCTACTAAGCCTGTTTCAAGCAGTAAACTCGCGTATTCATTTTGCACAATTTCCTTTGGCCAGTCCATCAGCCCATCGGCATACATCACCACTCCGGCCCCACCTAGTCCCACGCCAAATAGTATTCTTCGCCAATTTTTTGACCATGATTTAATCGCCACATCAGTCAGCTTCACCCGCGTTTCGGTTGACTCCGCCACATATCCATCAAACATCGCTTCTTCAGCTGCGTTTGCCTGCCTTATATCAATAATCCCAAGCGACAAATGATTCAAAACTTTCGACACCCCCGACCAATAAGTATCATTTGTTGGGCTAACCTGCGCCATAATCCCCTGCGCATTCAGCGTAAACAAAAACGCGACGATAGTAATCACCCAAACTCTAACAGTCGCCCGCCGCATTATAGTCATAAATAGAAGCGCCACCCCAAACGCATAAATCGCCCCCCGCGAAAATGTCAAAAACAATGTTGACGCAAATACGAAAAAGCAAAATAATAAAAGTTTGGAACATAAAAAACGCGAACCGGCGTAATTTTTACAACGGTCACGGAGCGAATCGAGAAACTGTAATTTCTTGTGAGCTCCAACTGATCCGTTGTAAAAATTATCACCGCGTGAGCGTTCAAGTTTCAAACTTTTATTATTCTGCTTTATTGACATCATATACATCCAAATTGATATTATCGCCGGCGCGAGCAATAAGTTGCCCATAAATTGCGGTTCTATCGCAAATCCATTCGGATGCGGAAACCCAAACATTTGATACGTGCACCCCGGGCACATCAAGCTCACTTCCCTCCCCGCTCCAAGCAAATCCACAATGCTCTGCACCCAACACCACGCACAAACAGCCAAGCTAGCCCCAAAAAACCATTTCCAAAACTTTTCTTTAAACCCATCTTTAAAATAATCCTTTAAACTAAACATCGCGTAAACCGCAAAATAAATCATCCACAAAATCCCTACCGTCAAAATCCCCCTTGTACGATTTGCCGACCACAATATCGACAAACTCAAAAACGCTGGAAAAAGCATCCACTGCCAATTTTTTAAAATCCCGCCCAACTTTTTCTCACGAATCAACAGAAATCCAGCAAACAAATCAAATAACACCAGCCAAACCAAAGGCAGCGACAATTCAAAATTCATTGATTCGCCACTACCTAAACGAATGATCGGATGATACGAAAAAAACAGTATCGCCGGCAGAATACAAATCATTCCGCAAAAAATCTTCCTAAGTCCTTCGTTTTTATTTTTTTTCACGCTTTTTACTCCCGCGTTTTTTCACAAAATCCAATATTTCCTTATCAAATCTCGGCAAATCAAACTTCTGCACGCCTCGCGATATTTTTTTACGGTCAAACTTCATTTTTTCAAAGGCTAAAATTGCCTCCGCCAAAGACTTGGCCGTCTGCTCCTTAAACAAAATTCCATTTTTACGATTTTTTACATAATCGCAAGCGCCACCTTTGCCGTACGCAATCACTGGGCATCCCACAGAGAGCGCCTCCACCGGCGCAATCCCAAACGGCTCCAAGCTTGGGAACAAATACCCTTTTGCTCCCTTTAAATATGTCACCAATTCTTCTTTTTTCATAAACGGCAAAAACTTCACTAGATTGGAACCCTTGGCTAGCTTCACCAATTTTTTGTGTTCTGGCCCATCACCAATCACTAACAATTTTCGCTGCGTCATCAAACATGCCTTCACCGCCAAGTCAATCTTCTTCCAATTCACCTGCCTTGATGTAGTTATGTAATATGGTGAAGATGCGAACGCGAAGTGTTCTGCGGAACATGAAGACTTGGCCAGAGCGGCCCGGAGCGTGTCCGAAGGACACGCCGCGTTCGCATCTTTACCATTGCGAAAATCATCAAGCTCCACCGGCGGATAAATTATCGTTGATTCTCGGCCGTAATATTTTTTAATCATATCTTTAGCGTATTCCGAAATCGTTACAAAATAATCTGGTCGCTGCGCCGCCTTTAGATCCGCCTTCCGAAGTGGCCGCACCAATAATTTAAAGAAAAACCTCACAAACGGATTCAAAATCCCAAACCCCGGATTTTTTACATAATCATCATACATCTCCCAATAATACTGAGTTGGCACATGGCAATAACAAATATGTACGCCATTTTTTGGTCGCACAGCTTTAGCCTCCGCACCGGTCACCGAAATCACCAAATCATATTCCGATAAATCAATATGCGAAAAATACCATTGGCGCAGCGGTCCCAAAAACCGCCGAAGTCCCAAAGGGAATTTCTGTAAAAACCCAGTCCGTACATCCGCATCATTAAACCAGTCCATCAGCTCCGGCTTATACTGTGAAGTATAGATCGGTGCCTCCGGGAACAAACGATGTAGTTCTAGAAGCACCTTTTCTCCACCGCCAACCCCAGTCAGCCAATCACAAACTAAAGCTACCCTGCTCACTTTGCTCCTTCGCCCCGAATTACCACCGCAATAGTCTTAAAGAAAATCTGAAAATCAAGAAGTAGCGACCAATTCTTTACATAGTAAATATCTAGCACTCTTCTTTCTTCAAACGAAATATCACGCCTACCTAATACTTGTGCAAATCCAGTCAAGCCAGATTTAACCGTTAGAATTAAAGAACTTCTCTCGCCAAAGTCATGCATCTCTTTTGGCGGCAAAGCCCTTGGCCCAATCAAAGAAATATCACCTTTCAACACATTAAATAATTGCGGCAGTTCATCAATTGATGTCTTACGAATAAACGCACCAATCTTAGTAATCCGCGGATCATTATCAAGATAAAGCCGCCCTTCAAAATAATACTTATCCGCTAGCTCCGGCTTACCCATTTTTAAAAACGCCTCTTCCGGCGACATGCCACTATATTCCGGCTTCAAAGAGCGAAACTTATAACACTTAAACCTCCGTCCATACTGGGTCAACCTTTCGCCTGCGTAAATCGGCGAATGTTTAAAATCACTCAACTTCAACGCCAGCCACACTACTGCCATCGGAATCGCAAGCAGAATAATTGCAATCAAACTAATCACAATATCAAAGATTCTCTTCACTACCGCATTTCCGCCCGAAAGTGGCGTTACCTTCACTAGCATCGCCGGCGTATTCCCAACTAATTCCAACTCACCAAGATGCGACGAAAGCGCCGTTTCGCTCGGCACAAAATAATACAACAAATGTTTTGCGATCGCCTGTTTATAAACATACGCGGTCGCTTCCTCATCGGTTTGGAAAATTACATCTACCTTCTTTTTTTCTAACGCCGCCTTCAGGGATGAATACTGTTTCTTTTTCAAATCATCCGGAATGTATTTTTTGCTTGCTACAATCCCTGCCAGACTATATCCAGATTCCGGGGCCGAAGCAATATAATTTGCTAAATATTCCGTGTTGCTATTATCGCCTACGATGAGCACTTTTTTTACGCCATAACCCTTTTTGAAAATCTTCTTCACAAAAAACCTCAGCAAGTTCCTTTCCACAATCAAAAAACCAAACGAAAGCGCCATTGATACCACTGTCATTATTCTCACCGGAAACAAATCTTCATAACTAAAAAATCCGTACACAATCAAAGCGCAAACCGACAAAACCGCCGCCAAAATTAATCTTCCCGTTTCCGGCAACAAAGACTTGCTTAAGAAAACTGATTTTTTATAAAGCCCCAGCGCCGCCAAAATTACAAGTAATACCGGCACCAAAAATACCACAGTTTTTGTAAATTCCCAAAGTTGCGGTTCAAACTCATATGGCCTCGGATCTACATGCACCCGAATATAATACGCCGCTGCAAAAGACAGCACTAGCATCAAAGCATCCCCAATAATCAAGCATAGACGCAACACAAAATCCGACTTTTTCTGCATAACTTAATTATACCACACTACTCCACCGTCACCGACTTCGCCAAATTCCGCGGCTGGTCTACATTATACCCTTTAGCTGTAGTCATATAATACGCTAGAAGCTGGCTCGCCAAGTTCATCAAAATCGGCGCAAATATTTCTATATCTGTTGTAATTTTTACAACATCTTCCACCGCCAAATCGCAATCTCTATTTGTTACTACTATCATTTTACCGCCCCGCGCCAAGACTTCCTGTACGTTAGAAATCGCCTTCTCGTACAAATCGCCCTTCGGCAAAAATGCTACTTCAAAGAACCGATCATCTATTAATGCTAGCGGTCCATGCTTCAATTCGCCAAACGCATAAGCATTTGCATCCACATACGAAATTTCCTTTAGCTTCAAAGCTCCTTCCATCGCTGTCGGATAAGCCGTATCGCGCCCTAGGTAAATCGCATGTTCATACGTTTTATACTTATCGGCAATTCTTTTAACTGGCTCTGTCGCTTCTTCTAATACTTTGCCGATCTCTTCCGGCAAAACCGCAATCTCATCAATATAAGGCTTCAGCATACTACTTCTCACCCCCTTCGCCTGCGCAATTGTCAGGCCAAACATCACCATCGCAATTACCTGCGAAGTAAAGGCCTTGGTTGAAGCCACCGAAATCTCCGGCCCTACGTGTACATAAGTTCCGCCATCTACTTCCCTCGCAATTGTTGAACCAATCGCATTCACAATCCCAATAGTTTTAATTCCCTGCTTTTTAATTTCGCGAAGACACGCCAGCGTATCTGCCGTTTCGCCAGATTGCGACACAATCAACGCCACCGCATCTTTTGGAATATAAGCATGGCGATAACGATACTCCGATGCAATCACCGTTTCAATTGTAATCTCCGGCGTAAATTGCTCTATGTAATATCCAGCCAAAAGCCCGGCATGATAGGCCGTGCCACAACCCACAATCACCAAATGCTTAATTTTCCTAAGTTCCGCTTCCGACAAGCCCGGACCGCCCAGCCTTACTGTACCTTCCTCTTTGTGAATTCGCCCACGCAAAGTTTCCGTGAGAGATTCCGGCTGCTCCATAATTTCCTTTAGCAAGAAATGCTCGTATCCACCTTTTTGAATCGCCGCGAGATTTGTTTCAATCTCCTCCACCTTCGCCGATACCGGCTCTGCATTCAAAGTCTTAATCTCCACACTATTTTTTGTCACCCTCGCTACTTCGCCATCATTTAAATAAATCGCTTGCTTAGTGTGCCCCACCAACGCCGAAGCATCCGAAGCCACAAACGTCTCATCATGCCCCACACCAATCACCAGCGGTGAACCCGCTCTTGCCACCACAATCTCATCCGGATTATTCTCCGAAACTACTGCTATGCCATAAGTGCCCTTTGCTAATTTCAAGGCCTGCACTACTGCATTTAGAAGTGGATGCTCGCCATCTTTATAAAACGAAGCGATTAGCGCCGCCAAAACCTCCGTATCCGTCTCGGACTGAAAATCAAAATCTTTTAACTCATTTTTTAATTCTTTATAATTTTCAATGATCCCATTATGCACCAAATATATTTTTCCGGCCTTGTGCGGGTGTGCATTTCTTTCCGATGGCTCACCATGCGTAGCCCAGCGCGTGTGACCAATGCCAGTCTTATCGCTACGCTTCGCCTTCGCCATTTTTTCTTCAAGGTTAGAAATCTTACCCTTCGCCCGAATCAGCGTGGCTTCACCATCTTCTGCCAAAGTCACAATCCCCGCCGAATCATACCCACGATATTCTAACCGCTTCAATCCCGAAATCAAAAAATCCTGCGCGTTCTTTTCGCCTACATACCCCACAATTCCACACATAAAACCTCCTTAAATTATAGACTAACCACTTTTACCACCACTACTAATTATTTATTCTCTTTTCTCACCTGAGCAAGATAATAAAGACCCATTGTGTCAATAATGAAGTCGAGCGACAAGAGGCCCGTAACACCAGTTTTTGTAGTAAAGAAAGTTACAATAGCGCCAACAATACCCAAAATCAACAGGACCCCATAAAGCACGCCATCGCTTTTCTTGGCCGCAACTCTTCTTGCAAGCCAAAAATACCACAAATTAAGCAGAATGGTAACTCCGGCCGTAATACCAAACTTTATCATTCCTTCACTGCCACCCAGACTTTCTTCCAAGCCATTACGAAGTTCTGGTATAGCAAAACAAATAATTGTGCCGATAGTATAAAATGCAGCAACAATAATATAAATCCAACTAAACGATTTTATTGTTTCATACGATGTTCTTTTTGACATTTTATTCCTCCTTTAGCTTAATATTATGTTATTTCAAATATATCAAACCACCGATAAAAGTCAAGCCGCTCATATTTTAGACACGGGACAATTCTCTCTACAATCCGGGTGGGACTAGACATACTTATTCGGTTATGCATGGTTGTGGACTGGTGTATTGACCACCCCGAATGGAGTCGTAGAGACCTAAAACAATGACAATGAACAAAATGAAAGAAATACGATGTTAATGGTATAATTATAGTAAGTAAACAAAGGATCTTTTATGGAACAAACTATTTGCCAAAGCTGCGCAATGCCATTAACTTCAGAAGATATGTATTCTACTGAAAAAGACGGTAGTATCAATAAAGACTACTGTAAGTGGTGTTATAAAAATGGCGAATTCGTAGATAAGGTTTCCATGGAAGAGTATATTGAAATGTGCTCTAAGTTTGGCGAACAGGCTGGTATGACCAATGAGCAAATGAAAGAGTATTGCACTAAAGTTTTCCCAACTTTGAAAAGATGGAAGAAAATATAGTATGGTTAGTACTAAAATAGATAAAGGCCTCAAGATTTCCATACCCATACTTGTTGTCGTAGTAGTCTCAGCAATTGTTGTGACAATCCTAATGAATAATAAAAGTTCAAACATAGATACTGAATTAAACCAAGAGACTTCAATCACCAACAGCAATGAAAAGGAGAATAAAATGGCCAAAATCTACGCAAACTTTAATAACGAAAAACTCGAGATAAACTTAGAGGAGAACTCAACTACTTCCGCCTTAGTTAAACTATTGCCTCTGGATATCACAATGAACGATTTGAACAAAAATGAGAAGTACGCGTATTTAGACAAATCTCTACCAACAAATACTTATAGCCCAAAACATATCGAAGCCGGTGATGTGATGCTATTTGGAGATAACTGTCTCGTAATCTTCTATGAATCATTCGACACAAGTTATAGCTATTCAAAAATTGGACACATTGATAACTTGCCGGAGCTAGGTAACGAAAGTATTTCTATAAAATTAAGCATGGAATAAAAAACACCACCTTACGGTGGGTTCAATAATTTCTGCATGTGGTGAACGTTGCACGGAAACGTTTGATGCAGTTTCGGACATGAAAGCGCGCCTCTGTGGCGTGGTTGATTGGCTATTTGAGAATCCGGATTATGATCCAAAACCGAAAGTCATCCCGAAGGAAAAATACCCTGTTTTAGTAGATGTAACATTCTGATTAGGAATGACAAGGAGATGAACATTGAACCAATGTAAAGGAATAACTTATTCCTACAATGTCAATGATATAATTGAAGACATTAATTATGGCGTATTACGATGACGAAACAAATATCCTAAAGGATTTCCGCGAATGCAGAGATGAAGACTTATGCCCACTAGATAAAAAGACTACGGAATTACTACAAAGGATTCAAGATGAAGAAGCGTGGAGCCACTCAAACCGAAAGTCCGATCCACCCCCTGATTTTTATTCCGACAAATATACATTAATGATGGAGGTCATGAGAGTTGATGACCATGCTTTCATAAATGATAAAGGTAGGGTAATTAATCCTCATATTCAGAAAGAAAACAAAACGTATAAAGATATTCAGGGCTTTCTTGAAAAACAAGGTGTTCATTTTTCTGGCGACATAATAGTTAATGCGCCAACAAATTTGTCTACGGAAGACGATCATAGCTACGATAAATACGTAGCGAATTTTAGGAGAGTACTGGAGAAGCATGATTCGAATTACGATTTATACACGAGTAACCATGAAGGATATAAACTCGCTTACTTCATCCTGGACGAATCATCGCCTTACATGCAGGTTAGCAGCCCAGACGATAAAATAGCCGTCGTTGGGAAAGCAGTCAAAGCAAGGCTGCACCTACCTTTCCTAGACAAGGCATTTATCGATACCTTAGCAGCATCAAAAGCAGATTATTTTATATGGTATATGCCATATAAACATTTTAAATCCAAAGAAATGGTTAGATTACCGCAAGCTGTTATTTACTCAAAAGATATTTTGGGTGCGATAACAATTCAGGAATACAATCGTGAACTTTTGTCTAGTATTGAGATATAAGACAGAAAAATATTACCACTAGCACACAAATAATCAATTGCGTCATAACAGATTAGGACCACAATTTAGTCCACTTGTTTACAAGTGGATATTTTTATAAAAAAGTACTGCTCAACCGCTTGTTTACAAGCGGTAACTACGGGGGTAGCACCGATTATTTACAATCGGTCAATTATAAGGGTGGCACAGATTGTACACAATCGGTGAATTATAGCCAGATTACATAATAAACCAAGAAAAAAGTACCGCTCAACCGCTTGTACACAAGCGGTGCTTACAGGGGTAGCACCGATTGTACGCAATCGGTGGAATATAGCCAAATTACACAATAAAACCAAAATAAGGCAATACTCCCCTATCCACTACAACGCAAGTGGACGATGTAAAGAAACATCTCGAAAGCTTGGTCTCATATAATAACTAGCAAAATAGCCGCCCTATGGCGGTTATTTTGTGCCCATAAATTACGGAACCCTGCAAGGATTTATCTATATATCATAAAGAGCTGCACCCTTTTAGTTCTTTGCCGACTCCCATATCTTGTGGTCGGTATGTTCCAAAAAGCACAATATCTTGTGGTGATTTTCCATCAATTCCATACATTATTTCGGTTTTGATGGTCGATAGTTGGCTTTTTGTTGGCTTATCATTCTTTTATGACAGTTAAATCATTATAAGTCTTAGATAATTATATTCCGGAGATAACGCTCTATCGTTCATCCCGACAAACTTGAAATTAGCGTGTCAGCATATCCACGGCTTCATCTTCTGTGGCAACAAAGAATACATCTTTGCCTTTGTTGCCCTCGTAGATGAAGTCCTTCAGCGGCTTGCTGGTGTAATGCGTATAGTCACCGTAGATGGCGATGCGCCCACCATAGTTGATGTACTTCTGCAAAATCTCTCCGGCAAGCCCGCTGCCGAGGATAAAGAACTCCTCGACAATCAATTTCTTGTTAATCACGATATTCTTTGTTCCCACATCATATTTTGCTCTCATCAGCACATCCAACGCTGACTGAGCATCTGTAATCACCGGCTCATCTGCCATCACAATGGCGCAGATAATGCCGTTCTTTTCTGTCTTCTTAAATTCCATAATTATTTCTCCATAAATCTCGATTTGTCATCGTAAATAAAACTGCTGATTTTCTATACCAAGGGATTTCTCCCTCAGATAAGTAAATTATATCATCCGAGTAAAGAACTCTTATTTACTATTTGATCTGCAAACCCATTCATGAAATACAAATATGTACCCATCACAAAATACCAATACGTCATTTTGGTTGGCTTTTTGTTGGCTTAAAAAAATGAAATGCCCTAAAATAGGGCATTTCCAGGGTTTTGAGACTATTCGAGTTCAATAGTTAATTGCGGCAATCCTCGCAGGGTTGTCGTATTTTAGCTTGGTTCGAACTATTCTTCAACTAGTACAAATTGCTTATGCTTGCGTTATTGAACCGGCGACATATAATAGTAGTTAACGAAAAAGTTGCGCGAATATTGAAGACCAACGACTGTAACGTTGGTTTGGTGGCTCGAACGAAAAACACCTCAATTTACTACAAGGTAAGGTCGCCTAGAAAGCGATTAGACTTCCGTAGGAAAAAATCTATGGGATGCTTTTCCTAATTATTTATCAAATAATTAGAGCGAACATTCGTGTTGTGGAGTTTAGAATGTTCTGTTCTGAAAGGACAGAATTGATGTGGACCCGGAATTCACAGAATCAGATAGTCACGACGGCGTGGCAAACCTTATTTCAGTTTTGCGTATTTGCGAACAAATCGAAACAAACAAAGAGACGATCGAGAAGAACTCAGACCAGGGCGAGTGTAACGACGGCATTATCGTTACGTACTAGCTTTTATTCCCTTTATCGGTATAATGTTTTGCTAACAAAGCGAAGAATCGAGCGTTAGCATGAAACTGTTAGACTATGTAGGAATGGCGCCCGAACCTGCGGAGAAGCCTTTACGTTACGTCATATACGTGCGTAAATCTTCCGAGGACGCCGAGGCGCAAGCTAAATCATTACCAGACCAAATCGCGGCATGCAAAGAATATGCCAGAGCGAAAGGATTGCTCGTGGTAGGCGAGCCAATTCAAGAATCAAAGTCTGCTAAGAAAAGCGGTAATCGTCCACTCTTCTTGCAGATGCTAAAAGATATCGAGAAAGGCAAATACGACGGCATTCTGGCTTGGCACCCAGACCGTCTATCTCGTAATTCACTAGAGGCCGGCAAAATTGTGGATATGGTAGATAACGACACGATTAAAGACCTTAAATTTCCAACCCTAGAATTTACCAACGATTCAAGCGGTAAGTTACTACTAAACATCATGTTTGCGATGTCTAAGCAGTACTCCGAGCATTTGAGCGAAAGCGTA
>JAFWIY010000028.1 GCA_017514675.1 Candidatus Saccharimonadota bacterium
GAGTGATTTTATTAATTATCAGCAGGGGCTGGAGGAGCTAATCGCGATGGACTGCAAAAATAATCCAGAAGGATTTTATGATAAGCTGGTCAAAGTACGACAAAAGCGTAAAGTTGTAGAGCAGGACATCTTGAAGATGAGGCAGATGCTATCCGAACAGGCGAATTTAGTCAAAGAAATGAGAGGGAAAGTATAAAATGATGGCAGAGAAGGAAGAAGCGCCTACTAAGCTTACCAAAGGTGGTAAAAACTTGATTATTTTGGGCGTAGCGGCGATTATAGTGGCAGCGGTTACTACCGGTGTTTCTCTTGTAATTTATCATAACTCGGGGGATATCTATCTGGATCGTTCGCGGCCAGGGTTTTTGCCGGATAAGGAGGAAATCAGCAATGACGGGAAGGACGAAAGCGAGTATGTTTTTCCGAAGAACGGAGCTTTGACGCCGCAAATTCTGGATGAGTATCTGGAGAGGTTAGAGATTGAGATTAAAGCAATTGATGCGTATGAAAAACCATTTGGCGAAAATGTACTATCCGATGAGAATTTGGGTATTTGGAGTGAGGTGGACCAAAGCGGTGATGTGCAGACTGAGGAGGCTGCTAGCGAATAATTTGAGATTTTCAACGAAAATGGTTATAATTAAATAAGAAAGGAAATATGAGTAAGAAAAAGAGTCAAAAAAATAAGCAAAATACGGACAAGATTTTGGGTGGAGCAGCGATTGGATTGTTTGCATTGGCGCTAATATTGTCTGGGTTTATTTATTCTAATATGGTGGCGAAGGTTCGCACAGAAACTATATCTAGGACGCCGAGTGCGATTTTGGCGAGCGCGACTAACGATAAGGAAAGTGTACTATTGCCGGTGGCGTATTATGACCAAAGGGCGGATGAATGCGTGAATATGTATACTACTAGCTTGAGGAGTCAGCTAAATGCTAGGCAGTTTGAGTGGGGTAAATGCGACTATAATAACAGGGAGATAGAGCGAGGTTTGGTAGAGTTTAATTTGGGCGGTGACTATTTGCCGGTGGCAAAAGGCGGGCAAATATTGTCTAACCGCGGAATTGATATGGGCCGGTGGTTTTCTACCGTGGAAGGCAAAAGCCAGAGCTATGTAGGAAATCTAGAGCTAATCGTGGATAACGCCAACCAGAGAATAACCTACGAGAATGAGGAGTTTTATCCGCTGGATGATGTGGAATTTAGTCAGGGCGACTTTGTAAATACTGATAAACACAACCATCTTTTTACGATGAGCTTTGCGTTGCCGTTTAATGTGTTCGCGAGTGGCGAGGAGAGCTTTGAGGTTGTAGCAGATGATGATACTTTTGTGTTTGTGGGCGATAAATTAGTGATTGATATGGGCGGAATACATAGTGCTACGTCTGGAAGATTTACTATTAATGAAGCCGGGGAAATATATTCCGAAGTTCTGGATGAAGAGTTGGCTTATTCTGGTGTAAATGTGGCAAAGGGCGAGAATACGATTGTGCGGATTTTCCATGCCGACCGTGATTCGCGTGAGTCGGTGTTAAAGTTTGAGCTAGCTGGCATGAATTTGAGTTTGACCGAGATAAAATTTGCCGATGCGGATACGGATGGAGTGCAGATTGCGTATGACCCAACAATGCCGAGCGAGGTGGCTCCACTGGGTGTGAGCTCGGTGATTCGGCCGGATGCGGGCGAAGGGTATGTAGTGGTGTTGGCTGCTGGTGCTGTGCTAGTAGTGGCAGTGACTGTATTCTTCGTGGTAGCAATTCGGTACGTAATTAGAACTAAAGAATAATTACTTTTTAGGCTTGGAAATATTGGCGCCGCGGCCGTAGTCCGGCAAGATGATTTTGACTTTTTCGCCGCGGTGGTTGTAAAGGGGGATATTTAACTCGGAGGCGAGCGTATTTACAACGCTGGCGCCGATACGGAGCCCCGTGAAAGAGCCAGGGCCAGACATAAAAGTAATCTCGGTGATGTCTTGCCAGGTTTTGCCGTTTTCGTTTAATTTGTCGCGAATGAAAGCTAGGAGCTGTTCGGCGAGGTTGTTGCCGAGCGGCTCTCTATATTCATGGTCGTCTAATTTTAGAACGGTTTCTGGCGTGGAAGTATCTAAATAAAGTTTCATAATATGACCTCGCGCGTGCCGTTTTCGTTGTATTTGATATTTATAATAGTTCTATTTTCCGGAAGAATGTCGTTAACTGATTCGCCCCATTCTACTACGATGATGTTTTCTGGATTGGCTAGGTTTTCGGCGAGGTCTTCTGTCATGAGGCCGGGGTCGGAGAGGCGGTAAAAGTCGTAGTGAATAAAATGGCCGCCGGTAGGGAGAGCGTAGGTTTTAGAAATAGTGAAACTAGGGCTAGTGACAGGTTCTTTGATGCCGAGGCCCTCAGCAAGGCCGCGCACAAAAGTAGTTTTGCCAGCGCCGACATCGCCAATTAATTCAATGACTCTCGCCTGGGAGGGTTCTGCCGCCGCGAAGTTTTTTGCAAACTCTAACATTTCTTGTTCGGAATGAATAATCATTGTATAATTATAGCATGAAGATATATATTTCGGGGATTTTAGGCCCGGGGATGGGGCCGCTGGCACTGATGGCAAAGGATGCTGGAATTAGTGTATGCGGCTCGGATGAAGAAAAGGGCGTGATTTATGATGAGCTAGTGGAGGCCGGGATAGAAGTATATGTAGGTGAGCAGGATGGGAAATTTTTGCAAGAGAAACTAGATGAGGGGGTGGATTGGTTTGTGTATACTTCGGCTTTGCCGGTGGATCATAAGGAGCTGATGCTAGCTTTAGAGTCTGGTATTAAGGTCACCAAACGGGATGAGTTGACAGAATTTTTGGTGCAGAAACTGGGGCTAAAAATGGTAGCAGTGGCCGGTACGCACGGTAAGACTACCACTACGGCGATGATTGTGTGGGCAGCGCTGAAATTTGGGCTTCCGGTAGCGTATTTAGTGGGCACTACGCTAGGCTTTGCGCCGAGTGGCTCGTACAAAAAAGGCGATAAGTTTTTTGTGTACGAGGCGGATGAGTATGACCGGAATTTTCTAAAGTTTCATCCGTGGCTTTCCGTGCTAGTGTCTGTAACTTATGACCATCCGGATATTTATAAAACGCGCGAAGAATACGTAGAAGCATTTGAGCAATTTAAGTCGCAAAGCGAACATGTGCTTGAAACACAAGTTGACGCAGAGAAGTTTGACAAGGTAGTAGGTGCGGCGCGACGCGAAGATGCCGGGTTTGCGACCGAGGCTTTAATGAAGATGGAGCCGAGCTTATCGCGCGAGAAAGTAATAGAAATTATCAATGAATTCCCTGGCGTGGGGCGAAGATTTGAGCGGCTAGAAGATGGGGTGTATTCGGATTATGCGCACAATCCGGAAGAAGTAGCGGCGACGATGGATATTGCGCAGGAAGAAATCAAGCTACGTGGGAAAAAGGGTGTGGTGGCGCTGTATCAGCCGCACCAAAACGAGCGGCAGTATGAATTTAAGGATGATTACAAAGATGTATTTTTGAAGGCGGATAAAATTTTGTGGCTGCCGACTTGCCTGGTGCGCGAAAAGGCGGGCCTGCCGATACTCTCGCGCGAGGAGCTGACTGCCGGGATTACGAACAAAGATGATATTATAATGGTGGAAATGAATGACGAGCTGGTGGACTTAATCCGCAAGTTCCAGCGCGAAGGTTATATCGTGGTGCTGATGTCTGTAGGTACGGCGGGGTTGTGGCTAAGAGAACATTTTGGCGAAAACAAAATAAAATAAATTTGCCAAAAATGCTGGATTTTTGATTGCGGTTGTGGTAATATGGGGGTATGGATGAGGAGGTAAAGGAAAAAAGTAATAAGTCGCTTTGGTTTATTTTATGCGGGCTGGGGTTGGTGATTGTTGGGTTAGTGGCTTGGGTTGTCATTAATATCGTGGGCAATGTTCATGAAGTTAGCTTTGAGGAAAAGTTGAGTAATTTGAAAGAGGAGGTTGATTCGTTGGAGTTGTCCAATATTGATGATGTCGTGGATATTTATCAAGCGTACATAGATTCTGCTACTGTGGAGGAGAAGATAGAATTGTATCAAGACCGTATTAATTGGGTTCTGAATAGGGATTTTGATAGAGATTATGGTGGTTACGTACTGTCTGATTATATTAGTATTGATGGTATTGAGAGGAGTCAGGACTCGGCTGCCGATGTAATGAACTATGCATCGTATTATCAGGATAATGAGATTTTTGATAAGTACCAGTCCATACTGATTGAGCGAGTCGAGGCTGCTGGAGATAACTACTTTTCTGGGGGAGGAGAGGGATGAGCCGAAAATTGGTGTGGATCGTGGGGGTGTTAGTCGGAAGCTTATCGTGTTTGTTTGGGTTCGTAGTTGACGATGCGTATGCAGATGCACGGACTTATGATTTTAATAAAAGTGTTAAAAACTGTTTGAATGCGGCCAGCTCTTACAGATCAATAGACTCTGTTAAGTGGGCTTGCGATGCCGCTAATGAGGATGGTTGGCCATCTGATTATAATTACTGTTCGCTATGGCTTGGAGCAAACGCTGGAAGTATTACGATCAAGGTTGATTCTGCTACTGGCGAAAAAACTATTTACTATTACGGAATGTGCGTGTTGCCATATCAGAAGGAATCGAATGGTATATCTAGTGCATCCGTTAGCAATGTGAACAACTCTATTGGCAGTATAACGACATTTAATAGGGGCACGTGGAATAGTCCAACAAGTACCCCCACCAAGCTTGATGTAGGTAAGTTTGTTTTCGGTGTTTCTGGTTACGATTGTGAGGGTGGAGAATATACGTGCTACAAGAGAACGGCAAGTATTAAAAGATGTAACAAGGTTCATACTGATAGTTGCTCATCCATGAACCAGGATATTATTGTTGCCGTGAAGAAGGTTACCCTTACCGCTTATTTTAGAATAGCGGATTCAGATACAACTATCAAAGAATATAATACCAAGACGAGTAAGGGCTCAAAGAGTAATAGTGAGAACTTCGAAGCAATTAGTTATTATAATCCTAATAAAGTTCGAC
>JAFWIY010000029.1 GCA_017514675.1 Candidatus Saccharimonadota bacterium
CTCATCTTCAAGATGTCCTGCTCTACAACTTTACGCTTTTGTCGTACTTTGACCAGCTTATCATAAAATCCTTCTGGATTATTTTTGCAGTCCATCGCGATTAGCTCCTCCAGCCCCTGCTGATAATTAATAAAATCACTCGCAAAAAGCGCCTTGGTCTTGCCAAAATTATTCTGATTTTCAATTAACCCGACATTAGAAATGTTATTTTCCACCAACCGCACGTTTAGCGGTGTCAAATATTTATTCAGAATCGCCTCATAATGCCCGCCCAAAAAAACTCTCGCCTTCGCATCCAACTTTTGTACCTTCTTCAAATTATCTTTAATGGCACTACAATTATCCGCCACCGAAGTTTTCTGTACATCCGAAATCGCCAAAGCTGGCAAGGTCAAAGAACCAAACATTATCGCCAAGATTACAGCTGCAAACTTTTTCATATTTTTTATTATAGCATGATATTCTCGCATAAATAAAACTAGCCTCTTGCATTTTTTAATCATTAGTGCTATGATGAAAATACAAAAGGTCAATACAAAAAGGAAAAACAAAATGAGACACACTATTCAAAGGAGAAATCCTTCGCGCATGGTTAGATTTATTGCTGGCTTCACGGCGCTAATCGCTATCATTATTTGTGGCGGCAAAATCGCCGAAGCAATCAAATACGATTTAATTACTGTATCCGGCACCAACGGCAACATTATTGTTAACGGCAATCATATTGATGGCCTAAATATTACTCCGGCCTTAATCTTTAATCAAACCGGAGATGCTATTACTTACAAAATGACTTTGACTAGTACGGACCAAAAAGGTTTCCAAATCAAAAATATTACAGACGACAACATCAACCCATACATCACTACGTCTTATGAATACGATAATAAAATAAGCGACAAAGATAAGCCTATTTTCATCACCCTGACTTATTCATCATATTTACCTTTTGGCGACAAACTGGACTTAAACGACATCCATATTACTATTAACTTAGAAGAAAAAGCTGACGACCAAAACCCTCCGGAGGATCAAAATCGGCCAGACGACAAACCGGATACTAGACCCGATGGAGAGAGCAGTGAGCCAAGTAGTGGCAACAATAACGGCAATGACGACGCCAGTGACGACAATAACATAACTATCCCAAACACCGGTTTTGGCGGCGGCAGTGTATATTTCAAACCCACTTCTAGCGATAGTGGCCAGCAAATCTTGCCTAATATCATCATCTGCATTGTTTCTGCAGCCGCTATCATCACAGTCCTACCGACTCCCAGAAAACACCGCATGCAGTTTAGCACAGTCGCCGCAATTACTTTAGTCTTCACTCTAAGCGGCATCTTTACTCTAGACACCAAGGCCAAAAGCACCACGCTACAACTTACTATCTTTGGATCCAACATTTCTGCAACGCCAAACACCGAAAATCCCGTAGATGTCGTAACGATGTCTTTCCCAAATATCTATAACGCACCTGGATTCGATTCTAGCGTTATGTCTGATTATGGCAACGCCATAATCATCAAAACTATTGATAACAAATATGTCTTATCTGATGCTGGGTTCAATAGATCTGGTACCAAGCAAGTTATATATGACAAACTGAAAGAATTGCAACAATCCGAAAAAGTAGTTATCGATTATCTACTAATATCCCATCTAGACGGTGATCACTACGGGAGTGCTATTCCGATCATGAATGATGCGAACATTGATGTCAAGAATATCGTTTTGAAACACGAATACTACACCGGCACAGATTATTCAAAAGAAAAACCATTCAAAGATCTCACTAGTACCGCTTTTCGCAATGGCGTCAATATAATCACGAGCGGGGACGCCGGAACTATCGATTATATGACTACACTTACAGGCAGCTCAAATTACGACAAAATCTCGGAAGGTATGTCTATAGATATCGGCAAATACGTAAAAATACACATATTTAATACGGCTAGCGTCTATGATGGAAAAACATGCATGGTCGGCCAAAAACTAGACTGGACTGCCGCTCTTACCGCATCAAACTATTACAAAACACCGAACGATGAATATGTATATTTTATAGGCACCGATTATCCAGATGTGAAATTCTACACAACACCCACCCTCACAAAGAAGACCGACGAACAAGGTAAGCAAACTACCGGCCTAGATCGTTACTTCTATGCCACAACTTCAAACCAAGACATTTGCAAGTCTAACCCAAATGCTTTCGGATTTTTGGTCGAAATTACCACTACTAACCTAAATCGATATGTTTATCTAGCGAACGATCTCGAGAATGCAGGGTATAGCACATTGTCTGGTGGCGCCAACTCATCGCAGATCTTTGAAAACCTCACCCTAGAAAATGATCAATTTATCACCGATGTCACTCCATTCCAGATCCCTTCCGAAATTAATGTAGCAAATAGTATCTATGCCAAATTAGAAAAAGATGCAGCTAGGCTAGGAGTCCCAGTGGAAGATTTGCTTAACAATATCGTGATTTACCAACAATCTCATCACGGTGGCAACAACAACGAAGAAGCGGTCTGGAAATTAAATCTGAATCGCAGCGAAAACATCTACGCGATCAATGAAAATAAAAGCAAACAGGCGACTACTACAAACTGGCGAGAAAACAAAAGCTACTGGTATGTCCTAAGTAATATTCCCGCCGAAAGAAAACTAAGCGTGGGCGTCAATACGCAAAACGGTATCGATTGCCAGATCAATACAATCGGATCGACGGTTTGCGCAAGTTATTAATCACGTTTTAGCATCACTGTAAACGCCTCACTTGGAATATCAATCTTGCCAAATCTTTTCATCCGCGCCTTCCCGCGTTTCTGTTTTTCCAGTAATTTCGCTTTTCTATCCCTATCGCCGGTGTGGATTTTTACCGTCACATCTTTACGATATGCGCCAATTGTTTCCCGCGCGATAATCCTCGCTCCAATCGCCGCCTGCAAAGCCACCTCATAATTTTGCCGGGGAATTACTTCTTTTAATTTTTTGGTTACTTCTCTACCTATACCATCCGCCTCGCTCCGGTGCGCCATCACGCTAAGAGCGTCCATTTTGTGCCCCGCCACCAAAAAGTCCACTCGCACCAAATCTTCCGCCCGGTAACCATCTAGTTCGTAATTAAACGAAGCATATCCGCTGGTCGCCGACTTTAATTGGTCATAAAAATCCGTCAGCAAATTCGCCATCGGCGCCTCAAAATCAATCACCGCCCGATCTTCAATATACGAAACATTAGTCTGATGCCCGCGCTTTTCATTAATTAGGTTTAGCACATTACCAATCATATCATTTGGCAAAATTATTTCGCCCTTCACCCACGGCTCGCGAATCTCACGAATTTCAGAAACATCCGGCAAATCTGCCGCCGATTTTATCTCGCACACCTCGCCACTCGCCATCACCACCTCATAATTTGTTGATGGATTAGTGACAATTAAATCCAGCCCAAACTCCCTCTCCAACCTCTCACGAATAATATCCATGTGAAGAAGGCCGAGAAAGCCAATCCGAAGCCCAAAGCCTAAAACCGGCGAATTTTCCGGCTCAAACTGCAGCGCCGAATCCGACAGGCTTAGCTTTTCAATCGCCTCTTTCAAATCTTTATATTGGTCGTTTGATACCGGGAAAAACCCCGCATACACAAACGGCAAAACATTTTTATACCCAGGAAGCGGCTGACTGGCTGAATCTTTTGCTAAAGTCACCGTGTCACCCACCTTTGCCTCGCGCGTAGTTTTGAGGTTAGTCACAATATAGCCAATTTCGCCATTTTTTAATGCTTCCCTCGGCTGCATTTTTGGTTTCAACACGCCTACTTCTAGCGCTAAACCCTTAGTGTCCGCCGCCATCATTTTGATTTCGGAGTTTTTAGGAATTTCCCCCTCAAAAATCCTAACATAAAGAACCACCCCTCGGTAATCATCAAAATAGCTATCAAATATCAACGCCCTGGTCGTTTCCATAGATATATTATAACATGAACAAGGGCCCGGCAAAAGCCGAGCCCTATAATTAATTGAAGTGGAGCACCGCCACTTCGCCGTTTTCAAAAAATTTAAACTCATGAAAACGGCCGCCCTCCGGCCAATTATCGCAAAATCCTTGCAACATTCGACCAAGTCCACCATGAGAAAACACGATAATAGTTTCATCGCGATGCTTATCAAGCATTTCCGCGAGAAAAGACCGCACCCGCTCCTGAAGTTCCGGCAACGTCTCAACGCCAAACTCCTTGGACTTCGGCGAATCATACGTCCAAATTTCGGCATATTCCTCGCTAGAAATCGCATTCTCAAGATGACTATCGGTGCCATCAAAGTTAATCGGTCTTCCATCAAGACCCGCAAAACTTCTCTCCTTCAACCTCTCATCAAGAAACACTACCCAGTGTTCTATCCCGGCCTCATTCAAGGCAATCTTGCAAGTCTGCACCGCTCTCGTCCAAGGCGAACAGTACACGGCATACTCGGTATCATCATCAAGGTACAGCCTTAAAGACCGCCCGGACATCGCCGCCTGCTCCTTGCCTTTTTCCGTTAACTCAACTTCCGGAGAATCGTAAAAACATCTAGTCAAATTGCCATACGATTCGCCATGGCGAATGAAAAGTATCTTCATGGGCGTTTATCCCCCTTATAAAAGAACTACTACCCGAAATTTCGGATAGCGCCCTCATATTATAACATACAAATCTCTGGTGGTCTATGGCCGCCGCGGCGCCGGACCCCGCTCAATCACCGCATCCAAAATCTTATCCACCCCTAGCCCAGTTTTACCACTCGCTTCAATAATTTCTTCGCGCGAGCATCCAAGCAAGTTAATAATCTGCGCCGCCACCTTTTCCGTATCCGCCGCCGGCAAATCCACTTTATTTATCACCGGGATAATTTTGAGGTCTTGCTCAATCGCAAGATACACATTCGCCAGTGTCTGCGCCTGAATCCCTTGAGTCGCATCCACCACCAAAACTGCCGACTCCACCGCCTGCAAAGACCGCGATACTTCATAACTAAAATCCACGTGCCCCGGCGTATCAATCAAGTTCAGCGTGTAGCCCTTCCACTCCATCGTTACCGGTGTCAGCTTAATCGTGATGCCTTTCTCGCGCTCCAGCTCCATTGAATCCAAAAGTTGCGACTTCATCTCACGCTGCGCCACTGTCCCAGTCAGCTCCATCATCCGGTCTGCCAGGGTAGACTTCCCGTGGTCGATATGCGCAATAATACAAAAATTCCGTATCTTTTCCATTCTCTATATTATACAACATTTCACTCCTTCCGAAAACCTCTTGACAATTTTCGGAATTTCACTTAAACTTAAATCATAAAGGTAGCGCCTAGCCGCTACCAAGGTTGGTTAGATTACCACTCTACGCGAATGGTAATCTTTTTAGTTTTAGAACCGAACTTGATTTTAAAGTTGAACTCTATACTCATCATTCGTTCTCCTTTCTGTTTTTGTGTCTAGTGTTTCTAACTTTAGGGAGACAAATCTAGGCTATCTAGGTTCACCATGAATAAATCCCCCCTTCCAGGGGCAAACCGTGCGGACCGATTTGCCCTCTGCGGAGGGAATTTATTTTGCTCACAAACTAAATTTTCGCCAACCTACCACTTATCTAGCACACCCTAAAAAGAATTACAACCCCCTTAAGTCCATAAAATGCAAAATTAAAAACGCTTGCGGTAAAAATCAAGCCGCCTAGGCTTATTTCACATAAAAAATAGGGAACCGCCGGTTCCCTATTTTTATGCCGCTAAGCCTATTTCTCCACCCCGATCATAGAAAGCGACAACTTGCCGTTGTCAATCGCAACAAGTCGCACTTTCACCTTCTGCCCAACCTTCAAAACTTCATCCACACTCTTCAGCCGCTTGCCTTCCACAATCTGCGAAATATGCAGCATTCCATCAATCCCTGGCATAATATTCACAAACGCGCCAAAATCCTTAATCGTCACCACCGTTCCCTCATATACTTTGCCAACTTCCGGCTCCTCGGTCAAACTTTTCACCCATTCTAGAGCCTTTGCAATCTTTTCCGGATCATGCCCCGAAATCGTAACAAGCCCCGAATCTTCAATATCCACCTCAGCCCCAGTTTCGGAGGTGATTTTATTAATCATCTCGCCACCCTTACCAATCACCGCACCGATTTTATCCGGATTAATCATTAGTTTCTCAATCTGCGGCGCATATTTAGAAATCTCCGCCCGCGGCTTATCAATAATAGACACCAAATGCTCCAAAATAAACATTCTACCAGCGTGGCTTTGCTTCAAGGCTTTCTCCATAATCTCCACTGGCAA
>JAFWIY010000030.1 GCA_017514675.1 Candidatus Saccharimonadota bacterium
GTATTTATTTTGTGGGGGCGGGATGCGCGGAATAAAAAAGCTTTGATTGATGCTTCGCGACACTTAATTTTGGAGTCGCCGCATCCATCGCCATTATCGGCGCATAGTGGATTTTTTGGTAATCATCATTTTTCGCGTGCGAATCAATTCCTGAATGAGCACGGAATGGATGAAATTAAATGGTAGTTAGACTACAGTTTCGGTAGAGGCCCAGGCAAGGAGTTTCTTATATTCCTCGGAGTCTTTATCGTAAGAATCCAAGATGTCTTCGGTATATGTTTTGCCGTTGGATAGATTTAGGGTTTCTACATCTGGCATAGAAGCGAGCAGGCGCACGATGGCTTCATCTGATTCGTAGTTGGTCATGGATTTGGTGGGGTCGGTGGCGACAGAATTAACGCGGAGTTCATTATAAACAAAACGCTTGATGCCGGCCTGGAGGCAATATTTCATACAGTTGTCGCAGGTGGCAACACGATTATAAATAGTGCAGCCTTTTAGGTCTTGGCGAGCATACAAAACGGCGTTCATTTCGGAATGAATGACGAAGCGATATTTCATTGGGCGTTCGGAAATGGTGAGTTTGGACTCGTTGGCGCCTTGAATAAGGCCATTATAGCCGAGCGACACCACGCGCTTGGTAGCATCCACAATTACGCAGCCCATTTTGCTGGATGGATCTTTGCTTTTAAGCGCAACCGTTTCGGCGATTTTCATGAAATATTCATCCCACTCTTGTTGTTTCTTGTTCATACTTCCTCCAATTTACCCCTATTATATCACGATTTTAGTGAGGGGGGTTGTAATTTTTACCAGAATGTGCCTATAATCTCGCAACATTAAAATAAGGAGTTTTTATGGGAAGAAAAAACCTAATATCAAATTTAAAGAAAATTCGCTATTTTGCGCTGGCGGTGCTAATGCTGCCGCTCGGAATGGCGCGCGAAGCAGTGCAGGCAGAAAGTTGCCCGAGCTTAAGAGTTGTGTTTGCGCGAGGGTCGGGCGGAGAGCATAACACGGATGCAAACTATCTAGAGTATCGCCGTACGATTGAAGAGAAGCTAAAGACTACGACGATTTCTTATGAATTTATTGACCTGGATTATCCGGCGGTGGGAGTAGGAGTGGATAATTTGAGCGTAACGATAGGGGCTTATGTAGGCGCTGGTGAATCTTATGCCTTTGGTGATAGCGTGAAAGATGGGGTAAACAAATTGGTGCGAATGGTGAACGGTGGCGCTTGCCCAAAGACCAAATACGTGATTGGTGGATATTCGCAAGGTGCGATGGTGGTGTCTAAATCTTTGAGGGAGATTAATGCCGACAGGGTAATTTATGCGGCGACTTTTGGCGACCCGAAATTGTATTTGCCGGAAGGCGCCGGTATTATGCCGCTAGCTTGTCTGGGGATGGGATTATCAGAGTATCGGATGTACGTGCCGTATTGTCGGGCGCATAAGGGCCTGCTTGGCGCCTATAAGCCATATAGCCCAAGCGGATTTTCTGGTAAATTAGGGACTTGGTGCAACAAACTAGATATCTTTTGTAGCTCTGGACTTTCGATTGGCCACCATGTTGCCTATGTGTCGGATAAGCTATATGAAGACGCTTCGCGAGTAATTTTTGATAAAATTACTAAAAGCTTTGGGGTAGAGAATAAGGTTTCTTCGCCGCATGACACGGTGATTTTGATTGATTCTACTGGGTCTATGAGTAGTACGATAGAAAAGTACAAAGCCGAAGCCTTGAAGCTGGCGGAAAAAACCTTTGCGATTGGCGGTAGAATTGCACTGTTTGATTATCGAGATCTGGATGATCCATACGAGCCGGTACCGAGGTGTGATTTTGATGAGTGTACTATAGAGAAAATCACGGAGATTTTAGATAGTCTTGAGTTGGATGGTGGTGGCGATGACCCAGAATCGCTACTTTCGGCATCGTATTTTGCGATGCAAAAGTTGACTTGGCGACATGGCGCGACCAAATCGCTAGTTGCCATAACTGATGCAAATTTCCTCCGGCCCGACCGCGATGGAATGACTTTGGAAGAAGTGGTGAAATTAAGTAAAATAATTGATCCGGTAAACTTCTACATCGTAACCGAGCCAGAAAATCGCGAGTACTATGAGGAATTGGCGGAGAAAACTGATGGCAAGGTGGTCACTAGCGTGGATGAATTGGCGCTAACTGCGGACTATATTATAGAGAGGTATGATAGTCTACCCAGAGTGAATGAGGCGGACGAGCCCTGGGATAGAGAAATGATTAAAGTATCAGAGATCCAATATCTCTCCGACTCAAAAGTGAAGCTAGTCCTTTCTGGCAGTTATCGGATGGCTATCATAGCGATTAATGACACGGTGATGGGAAGGACAAGTGAGAAAGAAATCGTAATTACCGATTTGGATTTAAGTAGAGAAAATTTCGTAACTTTAACACCGATTAATAAGGATGGCCGTGGCGAATCAGTAGAAATCGGGCTAAAAATAATACCGAAAAACGAGTCGCCAGAGAATGACACAACCGTAATAGAAGAATTGCCAATGACGCCGTTTGTCATACCGAGGTCGCCAAACACCGGGCGAGCTAAGTAGAACTAAGATGCCAATGGTCGCCGTATTCGCATTTGTAAACCGATAGGCTACTTGCGCCGTGGTCATATTCGGCGACCTTGGCAGCCAGTTCAGCCTCTTCGCGTGTAGGGTAGATGATTTTATGAGCATCACCCACCCAACAACGTGGCGGTTCGTATTTGGCGTAATTTAAGTGGTTTTTGGACATTGTTTTATTATATCACATTAAGGGGTGGAGCTTGATCTTTTGAGTAAAGTGTGCTATAATTAATAGACAGGGGTGTCGTCTTTTGACACTAACTAGCAGTACCTTAAAAAAAGAAAGGGGGAACTTAATATGGGAAGAAAGTTAGAAAATAAACTAACTGTTGCCCTGACTCAAATCGAAGAGGGTTTCTACGACCCGGAAGATGTCAAGTTGATTGAAGATCACTTGATAGAGTGTTTGGCGATGTCGAATTGCGATGCAACACACATCGCGGACATCATCGATAGCGAGAAGGTTATCGAGTATTACGACGAGCTGGTGGCGCATGGTGCTAAAATCAATCCCCAGTCGCTAATGTTTGACATGGACTGCGCGACTGCTTGGAGGCACATAGATTGGCTCGCTGCTTCCGGTATACATCCGGATATAATTGCGCGTTATTTTCAGGATGACGTGTATAATCCGGCGTATAAACCGATCGATCTCGAGGCAAAGCTACTTCAGATTGGAGCTAGCAAACACTTGGTGTTTGATATATTTGGAGCTCATCTGAGATCACTGGTGGACACACCAGAGAGGCTCATGCATAATCTCGGTGTGCTGATCGAAAACGGCATCGATCGATTCAGGATTATGTTCTGGATCGAGAAGTACGTTCCGAAAGAAAGCATCTTAAAGTATGCTGAGAAATGGAGCGAATTTGGCATCAATCCGGATTTTCACGAAGAGGATCTTCGTGAGGAATACGGGGTCGAGCTAGATGCTCGCGATAAAGAGCTCATGGAAGAATACTTCCATGGAGCAAGCTGCTAGCACCCCTCCAGGGAGCCAAAAGGCTCCCTTTTTTAAAGCCTTTTTTATGCCGCTCCTGCTAACTAGACAGCACAACTAAATAATGATATAATTACCCCTATGATTTCAAACAAAGATTTTATTCGTAATGTGGCGATTATCGCACACGTGGACCACGGCAAAACTACGCTGGTGGATGGGCTTTTGAAGCAATCGCGGACTTTTCGCGACAACCAAGCCGAAATGCAACAGACTCTAATTATGGATTCCGGCGATCAAGAACACGAGCGCGGAATCACGATTACCGCTAAACAGACCTGCGTATATTATAATGATTATAAGATTAATATTATTGATACGCCGGGGCACGCGGATTTTTCGGGCGAGGTGGAGCGGACTCTGAATATGGCGGATGGGGTGCTTTTGGTGGTGGATGCGCAGGAAGGCCCGATGCCGCAAACGAAGTTTGTTCTGAAAAAGGCTTTGGAATTGAATTTGAAGCCAGTAGTAATTATTAATAAAATTGATAAACCGGCGGCGAGGATTCCGGAAGTTTTAAGCGAAATAGAAAGCTTGTTTTTGGAACTTGCGACAGATGAGTCACAACTGTTTTACCCAGTATATTACGCGATTGCGCGCGAGGGCCGGGCTGGTAAAACTCCAGAGTTAGATAATGATTTACATGTAATTTTTGAAGCGATTGTTAATGATATTCCGGCGCCATCGGTAGAGGCGGATGCCCAGTCGGCACAGCTACTGGTAGCGGCGCTGGCGGCGGATAATTATCTTGGCAAATATTGCATTGGCAAGGTCTTTCGCGACAAGCTCAAGAAAGGACAAAGCGTAAAAATCTTGCGTGCTAATGCTGTAACATTTTCTCAAGAGACCGTGTCCCGCGAGGGTCACGACCCGAGCGAAGTGAGCGAAGCCCGTAACGACGGGCCTGAGCGAACGAGGTCGAGTGAGAAAATGTTAAGCATTAAGTCTGGCAAGATTGATCAGATTTTCTCCTATCGTGGGCTATCAAAAGAAGAAGTGCCGGAAGCGATTGCTGGTGATATTGTGGCGCTGACCGGTGTCGCGGAAGCGAATATCGGCGACACAATTGCGACCGGCGACAACCCAGAGGCTTTACCCACAATTGAGCTTGAGGCGCCAACATTATCAATTTATATTGGCCCGAATACCTCGCCACTTAAAGGCCGTGAAGGCGAATTTACGACTTCACGCCAAATCGCCGAAAGATTAGAGAGAGAACTAGAAACTAATATCGCTCTCAAAATCCAGCCAGATGGACTGGGCTATAAGGTGTCTGGGCGTGGGGAATTACATCTTTCGGTTTTGATCGAAACGATGCGCCGCGAAGGTTACGAACTTGAAGCCGGGCGGCCAGAAGTGGTTTACCGTGAGATTGATGGCAAAAAATGCGAGCCGATTGAAGATTTGACTATAGAAGTAGCGCCGGAGTTTGTGGGTGCAGTATCGCAAGAGCTTGGCGTGCGCCATGCGGAACTAAAAACCCAAGAAATGACCACATCTGGTACGACACGCTTTGTTTATGAGATTTCTACCGCGGCTTTAATTGGCCTTCGTAATAATCTACTCACCGCGACTAAAGGCACCGTGATTATGTCTAGTATTCCAAGTGGCTATCGCCCAGTGGAAGTCAAGTACAAACCAGAACGAAATGGCGCGTTGGTGGCATTTGAAGATGGCGTTTCAACTTCTTATGCGCTAGATGCGGCGCAGGCTAGAGGCGTGCTGTTTATTCCGCCACAAGTGCCGGTCTATCAGGGTATGATTGTAGGGCTCTCCAATAAAAAAGATGATTTAGATATTAATATCTGCAAAGAAAAGCAACTTACCAATATGCGTACGCATGCATCGGATGGCGCAATTCAGCTCACGCCATATACACAATTATCACTTGAACAATGTTTGGATTTTTTGCTTGATGATGAGCTCCTCGAGGTCACGCCTAAGACTTTACGCCTACGCAAACGCCAACTCGACCCGATTAAAAGAAAAAGAGAAAACCGCTTGACTTAAAGTAAATTATATGCTATAATTAAATTAGGTGTTGTTTTTATTTTTTTGAGGAGGTGTACTTTAATGGAACTGGTAATACTTATTTGTGGGGTTTTCTTACTGTCATTAGTTATGAAGCATTATTTGTTGCTCAAAGTAACGAAAAGGCTCAATGCCCTGACGCACGATTTGTATTTTCACAAAATGCCTCTTACCGAGGTTCGTAAAAAGAGACTATTTAAAAAAATTGCGCGCATGGATGGCGACGGTCTCTGTTATGAATCGGCCGCATTGACAATGTTAGCAATGAAAGGAGAAGAAAGCTCCAGATTAGTGATAGTTGAGGCGTTTAATCATTTAGGGAGAGGGCATTTCAAACATGGTTATGTAGAAGTAAAAATGCATGGGATTTGGTGGGTTATAGACCACGCATGGTATATGTATCCGCGCATTAGATTTAGAGCTTGGAACAATTTCTTGCTACGCGTCAAATATATAAGAATTGTTCCGCATAGCGAGTTTTGGCAAATTCAACTGGCAAATGATTATCGCGAGGCTATGCGCAAAAAGGACACATCAGATATCTTCTGGTATCTTTCAGCGTTTCGCCATATCCATAGAACGCGAGATTGTTTCGACTTTGAAGTAATCGGGGAGAAAAGATTCAAATTACAGACAGAGATACCGGCATGCATGATCAATAATTACAACATATCGATCACCCCAGAGCTTATCAAAGAGCTCTTAACTTAAGTAAATCATCGGTCAAGCGGCCAACAACTATCGTTGGCTGCTTTTTCTTGGTGTGCTATACTTTAGATAATGAGTAGTTTTTTAATTGATTCGCATTGTCACCTGCATGATCCGCAGTTCTTTTCTAAAGAGCAGGCGGAAGAGATGCTTGTCAGGGCGCGAGAAAACGGAGTTGAGAAGATTATCTGTATTGGTACCGACCCACATGATTCGCTCGTGGCAAAAGAGTTTGCAGAAAAACATGAGAATGTTTACTGGACCTATGGCATACACCCCTCAGAAGCAACTAAAGGTTTGCAACTCGGGGCATTTCGGAGCGCGGCAGCGCGAGAGTTAGCGCCGGCCGCCCGTGGCGACGGGCCGGCCGGACGCGGCCCCGAGTGTAAAACTTTAGTTGCCGTGGGTGAGGTAGGTCTAGATTACCATTACGAGGGCTATAGCCGCGAGGCGCAGATTAAGCTGTTTGAAGAGATGCTGCAGCTAGCTAAAGATCGTAATTTGCCAGTCTCTTTTCATGTGCGCGAAGCGTTTGATGATTTTTTTGCCGTGGTGGCAAATTTTCCTAAGATTCGCGGCGTAGTGCATAGTTTCTCGGATAATAAAAAGAACTTAAAACGGATTCTAAACGAAACGGATTATTATGTAGGCGTAAATGGTATGGCGACTTACTCCACTTTGCCGACTCCACCACTAGAGAGAATTCTGCTCGAAACCGATGCGCCATTCTTGACTCCTAGACCATTTCGTGGTATAATTAATGAACCGGCCTATATTCCGGCGATAGCTACTTGGCTTGCCGAAAAATTAGGTCAAGATATCAGAATTATAGAGGAGGGAACCACCAATAATGCAAGAAGACTCTTCAACATTTAAAATCCCTAGGGCTACCCTAGCGCAGGCGGAGGTTTTTGTTGCTACTTCTCGAAACACTCCAAATAGTTCTGATTTAGACATTTATAACGAACTAAATGCTATCGCAGAGGAGTTAGAAAAATGCCGATTAGAAAATTCTTTAAGATAGATTCTTTGTTTGAAGTTCTAAAACCTACGCAGCCGTATTCTAATCGCCCGACCTATGACGAGTTAGTGAATGCCGAATCAGCGCTAGGTAGGACAATTTTTGGGCCCATCCCGATGGGACATCAAAGGGAATTTTTTAAACATCGGGAGAATGTTTGGGTCTGGCACGAAAACTGGACTAATCCGGTAGGTATAGCTGAGGATATTACAATTCGCTACGAAGTGCGTCCGGACGGTGTCTATAAAAAGTCTGCTGGCGCCCCATATCAAAAAATAGAAGGGGCTGAACTTGAGAATCTTCGCAAAGCTGCAAAATCATATCTGGAACTTGTCAAAGCAAAACTCTATTGCTAAAATGGAGGTATGAAAAAGAAAATTTCCATCGCAGTATTTATTATTGGCATAATCACGCTTATTGCTGGCGTGGTTTTTTTGATTTTGAACCTAAATAGTGGGCCCAAAATTCAAGATGGCGAGTATTTGGTATCGGTGGGGGAATGGGAGGAAGTGGATGCGCCTGGTGTAATTTGGCGGTTTAGCGAAATCGGTCAAGGTACACTCACGACCAATAATCACCTCAATGACTACGATTTTATCTGGGCACTCGAGGGCGACAAAATTAAAATTGAAACTGATTGGCTCTACACTTTAAATAACGAATATGGCTACAGAATCAACCAAAGCGAAAATATTTTGACTTTAATCCAGGAAGACTCAACCGAGATCAATTTCCGTCCCAGAAGTAGCGTTGATACCGAGGTTGGAGAGGATAACTAATTCTTCATCTGGGATGAGGTGAGTGGCGTGGAACTCCGCGCCATTTAGTTTGTCGATACTTTCTAGGGCAGTTTTGGCGGCTGGGTTAGTGGCGGAACAAAT
Organism: Candidatus Saccharimonadota bacterium; assembly: GCA_017514675.1. GTDB lineage: Bacteria > Patescibacteriota > Saccharimonadia > Saccharimonadales > Saccharimonadaceae > Nanosyncoccus. The sequence continues at coordinate 8,254 of JAFWIY010000030.1, forward strand.
CGAAAGCGCAATTAAAACCTCGCCTAGCCCCAAGTGACTCGCAGCGAAATTAGAAGTCTTGTTCTTGATATCTAAGATCGGCTTTAAGATGGAAGGCGCGATAAGGTCCACTTCATCAGGAATTTTGGTAATTGTTTTGATGGCATTGATAAAAGTGCTGGAAATCGGGGAGAGATAATCGGTCTTGCGGCCTACGACATATTTTTTGCCAACCTGAAGGCAGGCGCTTGGCAAGTTGCCGGCTTTAAGGCGTTTTTCGTTGGCGTATTTGATAACCGGACGATCAGCTTCGGAAATGTCTAGCTCGTTCATGAGAAGCTTAATCCGCTCGGGTACGGTTTTGTCTACGATGCCTTTTTTGAGATCGGTGAGGGCACGGAGATAGCGACGAATGATTTCATCCTTGGCGGCGCGATTTACAGCCTTGTCATCGGTAATACATTGGCCGATTACATTAACTCCCATGTCGGTAGGGGAATTATAGGCACTTTTGCCAGAAATGCGAGTCAAAATCTCCTTTAGGACCGGGAAAGTTTCGAGGTCTCGGTTGTAGTTAACTGCGCTTTTACCATATTTTTCTAGGTGGAAATAATCAATCATGTTTTTGTCGCCGAGGTCGGCAGTGGCAGCCTCGTAGGCGATATTGACCGGATGCTTCAACGGTAAATCCCAGACCGGGAAAGTTTCAAACTTGGCATAGCCGGCCTTGGTGCCGTGCTTGCTCTCGTGGTAGAGCTGGGAGAGTGCGGTGGCGAGCTTGCCCGAGCCGGGGCCGGGCGCGGCTACCACCACGAGCGGCTTGGTGGTCCTAATAAATGAATTGGCGCCATAGCCTTCATCGGAAACAATAGTATCAACATCGGTAGGATAACCTTTGGTGAAAGAGTGAAAATAGGTCTGGATTTTGTAATCTTGGAGTTTCCTGGCGAAATCTTCGGCCTTTTTCTGGCCATTAAAGAGGGTGATGACCACCGAATTGACCTCTATGCCTTTGGCGCGCAAGAATTCAATCAGGCGAATCACCTCCATTTCGTAGGTAATCATGTGGTCGGCGCGGATTTTGGCTTTCTCGATAGCATCGGCATTGATACAGAGGATAACCTCGGCTTGGTCTTTTAGTTCCTGAAGTAATTGAATTTTTAGATCGGGAAGATAGCCGGGTAGGGTGCGAGCGGCGTGCTGGTCATCTACTAGCTTGCCGCCAAACTCCAAATAGAGCTTGTCGTACATCTGAATGCGCTCGTTAATCTTCTTTTTCTGAATTTTTAGATATTTTCTGGCATCAAAACACCTTTTCACTAGACCTCCTTTTTGTTTATTATATCACTCGTGGGCGCAGTTTTGATTTTATTTTCTCTGGGTTTTATGTTATAATAATCTTTATGATTTATCTTGATCATGCGGCGGCAACGCCAGTTTCTAGCAAAGTTTTCGAGGCGATGAAGCCGTATTTTTCTGATGAGTTTTTTAATCCATCTAGTCCGTATTTGCCGGCGAAAAAAGTTGCGGCCGAATACGAGGCTGCCAAGGGTGTAATTGCGCATGCGATTGGGGCCAAAGGCTCGGATATCGTAATTACCGCTGGGGCGACCGAAGCGAATAATCTGGCGTTTACAGTACTAAACACGGAATTAATATTTTGCTCGGGGCCGCGTCGCTCGCGCCCGTCGCCACGGGGCGAGCGCGCTAACTCTGCGATGGGCGCGCTCCGAAATGCCCCGAGTCAAAACATTAATTCCGTTTTATATCTTGTGACCGAGCATGATTCGGTTAGGAATGTTGCCAAACAATATGGTGGGCAGGAAATTAAGGTGCTAGCGAATGGGCTTGTGGATATGGCAGATTTGAAGAGCAAGATCACAGATGAAACAATGCTGATTTCGGTAAGCCTCGCGAATAATGAAATTGGCGTGATTCAGCCGCTGGCCGAAATTGGTGCGCTGGTGCGTGAGGTGCGGATGGATAGATTGAAACGCGACATCAAGACACCGATTTATCTACATTCGGATGCTTCGCAGGCGCTGAACTTGCTAGATATTAATGTAGCTAGGCTAGGCGTGGATTTCCTCACCTTGAACGCTGCGAAGGTTTACGGCCCGAAGGGCGTGGGGGCGCTATATGTTTCGCACGAAGTAAAATTGCAGCCCCTCACTACCGGAGGTGGGCAGGAGAGAGGATTGCGTTCCGGCACCGAAAATGTGCCGGGAGTGATTGGTTTTGCTACGGCTGTAGAGGAAGCCAAAAAGCACCTTAGTAGCAACCGCAAAAAATACAGCGAATACCGGAAGATTTTACTGGATGAATTACAGGGGTATGAACTAATTAACAAAAAGCATACGCTTGACAATTTTGTAGTTTTGTGCTATAATGGTATAGATGCAGAGAGATTAATCTTTCTTCTTGAAGAACAGGGAGTATATGTGGCAACTGGGGCGGCTTGTGCGGCTTCTAAGGGCGAAAAATCGCACGTTCTAAAAGCGATTGGGCTTTCCGATACGCAAATTGCCGGGTCGCTGAGGATTACTTTTGGTGAAACCAACACGCCAGAGCAAATTCACGAAGCCGCACGAATCATCAATGCTGCCGTTCAGTTAGAACGAGAAAGAATTGGAAATGATGACTAAAACAATGCCTCTCGGGGACGGGTCGCTCGCGCCCGTCGTTACGGGGCTCGCGCCCTCATCCTCGGTCGTAACCTCCGGAAGCCCCTCAAGGCATCGTTTTCAGTCATCCGCCCCTACCGTTTTCGTCGGAATGAGTGGCGGCGTGGATTCTAGTGTGGCTGCGATGTTGCTGGTTGAGCAAGGTTACGATGTAACCGGCGTGTACATGAAAAATTGGTCGCAGGATCTACCGGGCATGAAATGCCCGTGGGCGGATGATCTCGCCGATGCCAAACGCGTGGCGGTGAAGCTCGGCATTCCGTTTGAAGTGTGGGATTTTGAAAAGGAATACCGCGAGAAGGTAGTGGAATATATGCTGGCCGAGTTTAAAAAGGGCAACACGCCAAACCCGGACATTATGTGCAACCAAGAAATCAAGTTTAAACTGTTTTTTGAAAAAGCGATGGAGCGCGGGGCGGACTTTATCGCCACTGGGCACTATGCAAGAACTGGGGTGACAGATGATTTTTGCCGAGGGGGATCCGGAGCCTGGCAAGGCGAGGACGAGCGCCAAAACCCCTGTGGCGACAGGGGTTTTGGACGCGCCCCCGAGCAAAAATTATCTGACAGGACCCCAGTTCTAGTACGCGCCGTGGATGAAAATAAAGACCAGACCTATTTTCTTTATCGCATTTCTGATGAGGCGCTGGCAAGAACACTATTTCCGATTGGTGATATGCTAAAGCCCGAAGTAAAGAAGCTGGCCGAAGAAAAAGGCCTACACAATGCCTACAAAAAGGAGTCAATGGGGGTGTGTTTTGTGGGCGAGGTAGGGATGAAAGATTTTTTGAAGGAGTATATTGATACGAAGCCGGGCGAGATTCGCCGCGTGGAAGATGACAAGGTATTGGGCGTACACGAGGGCGCGGTGTTTTATACGATTGGCCAGCGGCATGGGTTATATCTAGATGGCGAAAAAGGCACCGTAAATGATGGTTTGCCGTATTATGTCGTAAAGAAGGATATCGCAAAGAACATTGTTTATGTATCAAAGAACTTGAATGATGGCAATCTGTGGGTGGATGAACTGGAATTGAAAGAACTTTTATTCCGCTCGGGGCCGCGTCCGGCCGGCCCGTCGCCACGGGCGGCCGGCGCTAATTCTCGCGCTGCCGCGCTCCGAAATGCCCCGAGCCAGAATAAAAGTTCTTCTATTCAAGTTCGCCTTCGCCACCGAGCGCCGCTAATTCCGGCTGAGTTTGATGGCAAGAAGCTGAAATTTGCAAGCAAAATCAAACGTCCAGCTAGCGGGCAATCAGCGGTGATTTACGCTGGAGAAATCTGTCTCGGTGGTGGGTTTATTGCATAAAAAATATGAGGACGCAGCCTCATATTTTTATATTTTATTACACCGTCATCATCGTGATGTCGACGGCGAGCAATGCTACGGCTAGTAAGCCCATCGTAATAATAAAGAATGGGTTGGAACGCTGCTGTTGCTTTTGCTGCTTCTTGCAACAAGAGCCACCCTTGCGGCAAGATTTAGCCTTGCGCGCTACTGGCTTTTTTGCAGTCTTGGTCGCAGTTTTCTTTTTTGCCTGTGCCATAATTATTCCTTGTTTATATTAATATTGCTTATGATTATAATATCAAATAATTCACAAAAAATCAAGACCCCAAAAGTAAACTTCGCCAACTAGGCCTGGATGTCTTGCCAATCCGCTCGTTTCGTGATATGATGGGTAAAATTATCTATTAACTAAAGGAGTAAAATGCCTGAACCGAAAAAACAAAGCAGCCCGAGAAAGACTGGGCTTCGCAGGAGTCATTTGCGTCTAGAGCTTGCTCGGAGAGTAAACAAGATTTCTCCGGTCAAAGCTTTTGAAACCAAAAAGAAGACCCCGAATTTAAAAGTCAAAACTAATAAAAAATCTAAGTAAAAGAGAATTTTAAAATGGCAAGTAATCGACATTTAGGTAGAGTAATCGTTTTGCAGAGTCTATACGAGTATGAACTTCGGACTCTTGCGAAAGACCCAGAAGTCGATCTGGACATTATCGTTGCGAAAAATATCGAGCCATACGAAAAAGCACTTGGTGACACCGAGTTTGTTTATAATCTTGCACACAAGGTTTCGGAAAATGTTGAAACTTTGGACAAGGCTTTACAGCCTATGGCGCCAGAGTGGCCGATTGAATCAATTGCAGCAATTGACAGAAATGTCCTTCGGATGGGACTTTATGAGCTTTCGGAATGTGGGGATTCAATTCCGCCGAAAGTTGCCATAAACGAAGCTGTGGAGCTAGCTAAAGCATTTGGTTCGGAGAATTCGTCAAAGTTTGTAAATGGCGTACTCGGGACCGCATATAAAAAGCTCGGAATTAAAGAAGAAGACAATGAACCAAAACAACAGACCGTCGCTGGAGCCGACGGCAAGAAGGTCGCTCAAGATTCCGGAAGCACTGCCGACGGAAAGAATTAAAGAGTCGACGCTTGACAAGATAAAATCGGCCGTCTTTCGCAAAAAGGTGGCTATTCAGGAGATTGTGCGCGAACCGACTTCCGGTGGGATCGTTTTTCGTTTCACTAAGGATAGAAAAGATATCGAGATTCTTTTAATTCAGGATTCCAAGGAGCGATGGACGATTCCAAAGGGGCATATTGAGCCGGGCGAGACCGCCAAGGTGACCGCGCGGCGCGAGATTGAGGAAGAAACGGGACTAAAGAATGTATCGGTATTGTCTTGGCTGGGCAAGATTCATTTTAAGTATCGCCGGGCGGACAAGTTGGTGCTAATGACCACGCAGATTTATCTGGTGGAGGCGCTAGATGCGCACGAACGCCCAACTGCCGAAAAGTGGATGAAGGGGATACGCTGGTTCCCGTTCGCGGAGGCTCTAAACGTAATCGAATACGAAGATATAGAAAAATTAATGTTGCTCGCCAAGAAGAAAATTCGCGCGGGCGACTATTAGGAGGGCAAAATGGATACAAGTGCTTATCAAGAGTTCGCTTCAAAGAAGCTGGGCTTTAAATTTAATGATATTTCGCTTTTAGTAACAGCGCTTACGCACCGGAGTTATGTGAATGAGCATAAATCGGCACACGAGCACAATGAGCGATTGGAGTTTCTCGGCGATGCAGTTTTGGAGCTAGTCTCTTCAGATTTTTTGTATCGGAATTATGATGAGCCGGAAGGGGTAATGACCGCGCTACGCGCAGCGCTAGTTAGGACTGAATCTATTGGCGCGGCGGGCGCTGAGCTAGGTTATGGGCCCTTGGTTAGACTATCGAAGGGCGAAAAGCAAGGTTCGGAGCGGGCGCACGAGGTGATTTTGGCGGATTGTTTTGAGGCAGTGATTGGGGCGATTTATCTGGACCAGGGATACGAGGCAGCGAAAGATTTTATCGCCAAGCATATTTTGGTGAAAATTGATACGATTTTAGAGGAAGGCTCGTGGCGCGACCCGAAATCGTACGTGCAGGAATTAGCGCAAAAAATAGATGGCATTACGCCGATTTATAAGACATTGAAAGAGGATGGACCGGATCACGATAAGGTATTTACGGTGGGGCTATATGTGGGCGAGTCGCTGATAGGAGTAGGTGAGGGCCATTCCAAACAAGAGGCTCAGACTATGGCAGCGCGCGAAGGGGTGAAAAAATACCGCGCTAATCAGCCGAAGAAAAAATAGGATTTACAGAGAAGTCAAGGGATAAACCTTGACTTTTTTGATGTTTTGTGATATAATGGAGGTATGGGCTAGGTTTACCTAGTTTTCAAGTAGATTACCAAAAGAGGAGGTGGTATGAATGTCAAAGTTAAACCGTTACTATTCGGAAGACCGTAAAAGTATCATCGTTATTCGTGATGACCGCGAAGATATTGAGCTTTATTCAATCGAGGATTTTATCTCCACGTATGGAGAAGATGCCTTACCACCGAAGCCGGTAGAGACTCAAAAACAGGAAGCTACAGAACAGGCCTACCCCGTACTGGAGTATTTAGGTGAATTCAAGGCCTGTATTGATGCATGCGGACAGGTTTCATATTATTGGAATATGAAAAACTTTGTCGTCGCTGATGTCAATAAGGCCAAAATCGTAGCTTCTGCCTATCAACACGATCTTCGGTACTATGAAGATCAGTTAAGGGAGTGGCTTGAAAAGGCTAGAAGGTCTTATTCGGTTCTGAAACTTCACGCCGAGAAATTCGGCTATAATATGCCGAAAGCAAAAGAGTTTCTTAACGGGCTGGCACTTTCTAAAGATAGGCGAAAAGCTTTCAAGGGTTACCTTGAAACTTATCTTAAGAAAAGAGAAGCTCCCTCCCCTGCTGAGCTGGAAGAAAAGTTTCAGCTTTTGCTGGAAAAGCGCCTGAAAAGGAAAAAGGCGTGAATCTACGAAATCCCTCGAGATACTCGGGGGATTGATTTTTTTTGGAAAATAGGGTAAAATAAGAAAGTTAATAATTTAAGGAGAAAAAATGCTAGCGATTCGCATGCAACGTAATGGCCGGTCACATTACCCAACGTACCGGATAGTCGTCCAAGAAGCGCAGCGCCACCCTTTGTCTGGGCGCGTTGTGGCCGAGGTCGGCAACTACAACCCTCAAACTAAGGCTCTGACTTTAGACAAAGAGGCGGTTGAAAAATATCTTAAAAATGGCGCACAGCCAAGCTCTAGAGTGGCCTTTATACTCAAGAAAAATGGTGTGAAGTTACCAAAGTGGGTGAAACTTGCACCAGAAAAGAAGGTTGCGGCCAAGCACGCCGACAAACTTCGCAAGAATCAGCCAAAAGAAGAGGCGCCAGTAGAAGCTACTGAGGCTCCAGCCGAAGAAAAAACCGAAGAATAATTTTATTCGCGGTTTACTGCACGCCTAATTAAAAAAATAATTTCCGTCAAGACTGCGCCGAAATTACCAGTTTCGTACTCGTCTTGGGAAATTATTTTTTTAATTGGGTTTGTAAAATGCTTATAAAATTATTCTTTTGTTTTTTATTATGCTATAATATCTATATAAACTAATCTAAGGAGAAAATATGGCTACTATTGACCAACAATTCGTAGAATATATCGTAAAAACTTTAGTCAACAATCCTGACAAGGTAGCAGTTGAGAGAAAAATTGATGAGAAAGGCGTGCTGTTGTCGCTCACGGTAGATCCAGAGGATGTAGGTCGCGTGATTGGTAAGCGTGGCGTAACCGCGCAAGCGATTCGCGTGCTGCTTAGAGCGCTTGGTACTAAGCAAGATGCGCGCTTTAATCTTAAAATCGTGAACACTGATGAGGGTGGCGAAGAGCGCCCAGCCAAGCCAGCCGAAAAGCCGGCCGAAGTAGAAGAGACGGCCGTAGAAGAGGTAGTTGAGGAAGAAGAGCCAGCCGAGACTTCGGAACTCGCCGAAAAGACCCGCGCTGAACTAGCCGATCTTGATGATCTAGATATTTAATCATAAAAATCGTTAAAATGGCCTCTTTCATAAGAGGTCATTTTTTGTATAAAAAACTCTTGATTTTTTTGAAAGGCTTATGTATAATAGATAGTAAGCTAACTAACTGCGAGTTCGCTTATAACACATAAATTCATCGTTGAGAGTTTTATCTATGTCTAAAAATCCGCCCTTTGGCGGTTTTTTGGTGTTATAAAGCAGTAAATATAACTTTTTGCTTTACAAAAACAAATATCCGTGCTAATATAAAATATAAGAAGTAGTGTGCCTAATTTTTTGTAATTCTTAAGGATGTGGCGAATCCGGGGGAGAAAATGGGCAGTAATCTTCGGCGCTGTGGCACTGTTTTTAATGGTGCTAGAAAGATACTAATAACACTAATAATAGAAGAGGTAGAATGGCAACAAACCGCAAGTCAGGTGAAAGAATCTTTTTCACCGAAGGCGATCATGCTCTTCCAATCCCGGATCTTACGGCACACCAAAAAGATTCGTGGGAAGACTTCGTCAAAAACGGACTTCGTGAGGTTTTTGCTGAGTTGAATCCAATCGATGATTACACCGGCCAAAAACTATCACTCCGTTTTAAAGATTATTACTTTAAAGAGCCAAAGGAATCCGAGGCTCTGGCCAAATACAATTTGGCAACTTACGAGGCTCCACTCCATGTGATGGTAGAGCTAGAAAATAAAGTCACTGGCGAGAAAAAAGAACAGGACATTTATTTCGGCGATTATCCGTGGATGACCGAGCGGGCCACCTTTATTATTAACGGTACCGAGCGCGTGATTGTATCGCAGCTGATTCGTTCGGCTGGTGTATTCTTCAACGCTGAAACCATCGGCCTGAAGCGCTACTATGGTGCTAAGGTAATTCCGGGTCGTGGTGCATGGCTAGAATTTGAGACCGCAGTCAACGGCTCGATCTATGTCAAGATTGACCGCCGCCGTAAAATCCCAGTTACTACTTTCCTAAGGGCGCTAGGGCTTTCTAAGTCCGAGATCAAGTCCAAATTTGAGAAAGTGGACACTGGCGAAAAGAATTACATTGATGCGACCCTAGAAAAGGATACTACATCCAACCAAGGTGAGGCGCTTCTCGAAGTCTATCGTAGGCTTCGCCCAGGCGATTTGGCTACCGTAGAAAACGCTAAATCAATGATTGAAAGAACCTTCTTTGATCCAAAGCGTTATGACTACTCTAATGTTGGTCGCTTTAAGATTAACCGCAGGCTGAAATTTGATACACCAAACGATCCAGAACACCGCACCCTCCAGATGGATGATGTGATTGCGATAGTTTCTGAGATTATTCGCCTGAATAACACCCAAGAGCCGGCTGACGATATCGACTCGTTGTCAAATCGCCGAGTAAAGTTGGTGGGCGAACTCGTACAGAGGCAATTCCGCCTAGGTATGCTACGTTTGCAACGCAATATCTTAGACCGGATGTCGATGGCGAACCCAGAAGAGGTGACTCCATCGCAGCTTCTAAACTCGCGTCCAGTAGTAGCAGCCGTGAAAGAATTCTTTGCTACCTCACAGCTTTCACAGCTAATGGATGAAGTAAACCCATTCTCAGAGCTAGCGCATAAGCGCCGCCTAAGCTCGATGGGTCCTGGTGGCTTGACTCGGGAACGCGCCGGCTTTGACGTACGCGATGCGCACCCAACTCACTACGGCCGTATCTGTACGGTAGAAACACCGGAAGGTGGTAACGTAGGTTTGGTGCTAAACTTTGCAACTTACGCGAGAATTAATGAATATGGTTTCATTGAAGCGCCTTATCTAGTAGTCAAAAACGGTAAAGTTACCGATGAAGTAGTTTACATGGATGCGGACACCGAAAACGACTGTGTAATCGCAGATGCTTCGGTGAAGCTTGACAAGAATGGTAAATTTGAAGAAGACTGGGTGTCGGCCCGCGTGCATGGTACGCCTGCACAGGTAGAAGCCAGTCGCGTGACTCATATTGATGCTGCCCACAAAGAGATTCTCGGCGTGTCGGCAAGCTTAATTCCATTCGTAGAGAAAAACCGTGTCGACCGTTCGCTCATGGCCTGCGCCATGCAGAAGCAGGCAGTGCCACTACTTAAAAACGATAACCCAATCGTTGGTACTGGTATTGAGCGTGAAGTCGCTAAGAACACTTCACAGCTCGTGATGGCTTCTGGTACTGGTGTAGTCAAGAAAGCTGATGGCGAATCTGTAATCGTGACTTACGACAAGGGTGGCGACACAGAATACAAATTGCAACATTTTGAAAAGACCAACGATGACCGCTGCTACAATCAGCGCTGCGTAGTGGCGCGTGGCCAAAAAGTCAAGAAGGGCGATGCGTTGATTGAGGGCGCCTCGGTCAATGATGGCGAGCTAGCGCTTGGCCGCGACCTTCTAGTAGCCTTTATGCCATGGCGTGGTTACAACATGGATGATGCGATTGTGATTTCGAGCAAATTAGTAGAGGATGATACTTTGACCTCTATTAATATCAAGGACTTTGATGTAGAAGTCCGCGAAACCAAGCTCGGTCCAGAGCAAGTCACTCGCGATATTCCAAATGTTTCAGAACACTCTCTCCGCCACCTTGGCGAAGATGGTATCGTGACCGTTGGCTCTGAAGTGAAAAACGGCGATATCCTAGTAGGCAAAATTACACCGAAGGGCGAGCAAGAGCTAAGCTCAGAAGAGCGCCTGCTTCGCGCAATCTTTGGCGAAAAGGCCAAAGATGTACGCGATACATCAGTGCGAATGAATGGTTCATCTACTGGTAAAGTCGTGGATGTCAGGGTCTATACCCGCGAACAAGGCCACGAACTAAAAGCCGGTGTAATTATGCAAATTAAAATCTTTGTAGCAGAGATGCGCAAGATTGGCGTAGGTGATAAATTAGCAGGTCGCCACGGTAACAAGGGTGTAGTATCAAGAGTTCTACCAGTAGAAGATATGCCATTTATGGCTGATGGTACACCGATTGATATCGTACTCAGTCCGATGGGCGTACCAAGCCGTATGAACCTAGGTCAGCTCTTTGAAACTCACCTCGGTATGGCAGCGAGAGCTCTTGGATATAAAGTGGCTACACCATCATTTAACGGTGTACCAGATGAAAAAATCTCTGAAGAGCTCAAGAAAGCTGGATTTACCGAAGATGGTAGAGTACAGCTTTATGATGGTCTAACCGGCGAACCGTTTAATGAAAAGACTAGCGTAGGCGTGATGCACATGCTGAAGCTTCACCATATGGTGGAAGACAAGATTCACGCGCGTTCTACTGGTCCTTACACAATGGTCACCCAGCAGCCGCTCGGCGGTAAAGCTCAGAACGGTGGTCAGCGCTTCGGGGAAATGGAGGTATGGGCACTTGAAGCTTACGGTGCTGCCACCACCTTGCAGGAAATGCTCACCATCAAATCTGATGATGTTTACGGTCGTGCCAAAGCTTACGAAGCAATTATTAAGCACGAACAGATTGAAGGACCGAAACTTCCAGAAGGCTTTAACGTGCTTGTGAAGGAACTTCAAGGCCTTGGCCTAAAGGTAGATCTCTTGGATCACGGTGAAGCCGCAGATGCTGGCGATGTGATCGAAAAGACCTCAAAAGAAATTGAAAAATCAAAGGATGATCAATCCATCTATGATCAACATAAGAAAGAAACCGAACCTACCATTGTAGACCTTGATGATGAAGAGGCCGCCGCAATGATGGAGGAGGAAGGAATAGAAATAACGGAGATTGATGAGGATGATGGAACCATCGATCTCGGAGAGGAGTTCTAATATGGCGTGGATGGATAATTTTATTAGCGCTTCTGATTTTGACTCCATTCGTTTGTCGGTCGCAAGCCGCGATGACATTCTGAACTGGAGCTATGGCGAAGTAACCAAGCCAGAAACGATTAACTATCGTACCCAAAAACCAGAGCGTGATGGTTTGTTCTGTGAACGTATCTTTGGGCCAACCAAAGACATCAATCCACACGATTCAAAACTAAAAGGCGTGAGGTCGCGTGAAGCAGCCGTAGATAAGGAAGGTAATTTAGTAACCAAATCTATCACTCGGCGTGAGCGTATGGGGCATATTGCTCTGGCTGCACCAGTGGCACACATTTGGTTTATGCGGGGCATCCCTTCAGCATTGTCGCTACTACTTGATATTACTGTAAAAAATATTGAGCGCGTAGTCTACTTTGCTACTTATTTAATCACCGATGCCAAGACCGAGGCGGTTCTAAGCACCCTTGAAAGCTTGGAAAACCAAACTAAGGCCGCGCGTGAAGCTATTAAGATTCGCTACGACAAAGAGGCTAAGGCCGAAGGTGCAAACATCAAGGCTCTAGCCGAGGCTCAAACCAAAGAGCTAGAGGAGCTAGAATCAGATTATAATTCTCGCAAATCTCTACTAGAATCTTTCCGCAAAGGCGGTGTGATTACTGAAGTAGATTACCGCAATTTACCGGAAGAATACGAAGATTTGATTACGGTAGAGATGGGCGCTACTGCTATTAAGAAGATGCTTGATGAGATTGACTTAGATAAGTTGATTGAGGAACTTCATAAAGAAGTAGCCGAAGTTAAAGGCCAAAAGGAAAAGAAAATTCAAAAGCGCCTCAAGACCCTTGAGGGTATGCAAGCAGCTGGAATTAAGCCAGAAGATTTGATTTTGACGGTGATTCCGGTAATCCCACCGGATCTACGCCCAATGATTGCGCTTCCAGGTGGTCGCTTTGCGACTTCGGATCTAAATGATCTATATCGTAGAGTAATCAACCGTAATAATCGCTTGAAGAAGTTGATTGATCTTAATGCGCCAGAGGTTATCTGCCGCAATGAGATGCGGATGCTACAAGAAGCAGTTGATGCTCTCATAGACAACTCCGCAGCGCATGGCTCACGTGGTGCAAACTCTACCAATGGTCGCCGCAAGCTAAAGTCACTTTCTGACCTACTTAAGGGTAAGCAAGGGCGCTTCCGCCAGAACTTACTCGGTAAGCGTGTAGACTACTCTGGTCGTTCAGTGATTGTGGTAGGCCCAGAGCTAAAGCTCAACGAATGTGGTTTGCCAAAGCAAATGGCACTAGAGCTATTTAAGCCGTTCGTGATTTCTTGGCTAATTGGCAATGAGCACGCTAATAATATCCGTGCAGCTTCAAGGCTAATTGAAGGCAAAGAAACTATTGTTTGGGATGCGCTTGATGAAGTGATTAAGGGTAAATACGTACTCCTAAACCGCGCACCATCTCTACACAGGTTGTCAGTACAAGCGTTCCAGCCAAGACTGATTGATGGTAAAGCAATCAAGCTTCATCCACTCGTAGCATCTGGCTTTAACGCCGACTACGATGGCGACCAAATGGCGGTACACTTGCCACTTTCTGAGGCAGCACAGGCTGAAGCTAGAGAACTAATGTCGGCGAGCAAAAACTTGCTAAAGCCAGCCGATGGTTCTCCGGTACTAGCGATTTATCAGGATGTGGTACTAGGTGCTTATTATCTCACTTACGATAAGCCAGGTACTGATCAGGGTGAGCCAAAAGCCTTTTCGTCTGTGTATGAAGCTGAAATGGCTTATGATCAGGGAATTATCGCTTTGCAAACGCCAATTCGCGTATTTGCTAAGAAAGAAATTCGCAATACTACCTTGGGTCGCGTAATCTTCAACGAGATTTTGCCAAAGGATTACCCGTATGACAACTCGGTGCAAACCAAGAAGCATTTGTCTAAGGTAATGGCTGACATCTTTGACCTTTATGGCGCAGAGGTAATGGTAAAAACCGCGGATGATCTAAAAGATTTGGCATTTGAGTACGAAACCGTAGCTTCGATTTCTACCGCGAAGGATGATTACCCGACTTACGATGAAATTGATGATTTCATTGCTGAGGGTGATGCCAAAACGGCACTAATTCAGAAGCAATACAACGAAGGCTTGGTAACTGATGATGAGCGTTACAAGCTGACTATTGCCAACTGGCGAGATATTGACAAGAAGATTTCTGATTTTCTTGCTGGTAAATTGTCCGAGATGGATACCGATATTGCGGTGATGGTGAACTCTGGTGCTCGTGGTAATATCTCTAACATCAAGCTTGCTTCGGCTGAGATTGGTATCATGGTGGATATTAACAACAATGAGATTGAGCTTCCGGTGAAGTCTAGCTACAAGAAGGGTCTTAACACACTTGAATCGTTTATCGCGACCCGAGGCGCTCGCCAAGGTCAGGTGTCTACGGCTCTACGTACGGCGGACTCTGGTTATCTAACTCGCCGCTTGGTAGATGTGTCGCAAGATGTGTTTACCACCGATGAAGAGGCTGAGGATCCAGGCTTCACCGTTTATCGCAACGAAACTGAGCTTTCTGGCATTGGCTTTAGTGCTCGGATTGCCGGGCGCTATACTGCCGAGCCAGTACCAGGCTACCTGGAAGCAGATGAGTTAATCACTAAAGAAATGGCTGAGCAGATTGAAGCCGATGAAAAGGTTGAATCTGTCAAAATCCAGTCAATTCTTTCTACTACTGCAGTGGATGGTATTCCACGCAAAGCTTACGGTGTAGATATGTCTACTCGCGAGCTTGTGGCAGCAAATGAGCCAGTCGGCGTGATTGCGGCGCAGTCACTCGGTGAGCCAGGTACGCAGCTAACGCTTGATACCAAACACGGTTCTGGTGTGGCAGGTTCCGGTGCGATTGCCCGTGGTCTTCCTCGTGTAGAAGAGCTTCTAGAAGCTCGTACGCCAAAGGGTCAGGCTTATATTACGCCGGTTGATGGTGTGGTAGAAGTTTGGGAAGATGGTAATCACTATGTGATCCAAATCACTCCGCAATCTGGCGCGATTGAAAGATTTGAGCTTGCTGGTAGAAAGCCGGCCGTCAAAGATGGCGAAAGTGTCAAGATTGGTACCACCCTTATTCGTAAGAGTGGCGACGATCCAGCCGTGAAAGCTACCGTAGATGGCGTAGTCCAGCTAGTAAAGGATGCGATTATTCTAGTGGCATCGGCCAGCTCGCCAATCCGGATTGAAGTTCCGGGCGAAGCGGAAGTTGTGGTAAAGTCTAACGATACTGTAACTGCCGGTGATAGGCTCACTACTGGTTCTTTGAACTTGCAGGATCTATTAAAGTACAAGGGAATTGAAGCAACCGAGCGTTACATTATGAACGATGTTCTAAATGTGTATGCGGCGCAAGGTCATGAGATTTCACCAAAGCACCTTGAGATTTTGGTCCGCCAAATGTTCTCTAGGGTCCAAATCAACGATCCAGGCGATTCGGAGTTTGTATCTGGTGATATTACTTCAAAGGCAGCCGTGATGCTAAGTAATAACGCGCTTGAAGCTGAAGGCAAAACCCCAGCTACATTTACCAACTTACTACTTGGTATTACTAAGGTTTCAATCTTCTCGGATTCGTTCCTCTCGGCGGCATCATTCCAAGACACTACGCGTGTACTTATCAACGCAGCCATCAATGGTCGCGTAGATAGGCTCCACGGTCTTAAGGAAAATGTCATCATTGGTCGCAAGATTCCGGTAGGAACTGGCGTAGCGCCAATTGAAGATTTTGAAGTATCTGATTCCAAAATCCCAACGGAAGAAGATTTGGAAAATCTATAAAACATAAAAAGTAGGGCTAAAAAGAGCTGGACTTGTTTGCTGATAATTATCGCAACATGAGGCAAGAAAAAATTCACCTAATTTGGGTGAATTTTTTCATTGTCAAGTTGCAATAATTACAGCAAACAAATCTGGTCTAAATCTCATTATGCTCTTTTTAGCCCTACTTTTTTTGTTTTTAAGGGTTCCATATTTTAGTTAAGTGTGGTATATTAATTATAGTTATAAAGAGGTATTATGCATTTTTCAACAATTTTTAAATCCCTAAAGAATAAAGACATGTTAAAACGCGTAGCGGTGATACTTGGTATTATCGTGGCGTATCGGTTACTCGCGCAGATTCCGGTGCCGATGGGTGATGCTTCTACGTTTAAAGAGGCCGTGTCAAACTTATTAGAGAAATCAGACTTTTCTAGTTTCCTTAATCTAATTTCCGGTGGCGGATTAGCATCGTTTAGTATTATACTGGTAGGTTTATCACCATATATTACCGGTTCAATTATTATACAACTGCTTACCAAAGCTATCCCATCGCTAGAAGAACTTTCCAACGATGGCGAAGTGGGCCGGCGTAAAATTAACCAGTGGACCAGGATGCTGACTGTACCTCTGGCGATTGTGCAATCTATTGCTTATATCTTCATTTTGTATCAGTCAACGATTTCGGCTAACGTGGCAACTGAGTTTACGCCAACTATGGGCGACTGGGCGCTGTCGGTTACGGCGATGACTGCCGGTTCGGTGATTCTGATGTGGATGGGCGAACTAATCACTGAGCAGGGAATTGGCAATGGTATTTCCATGATGATTTTCGCATCAATTATTTCGCAGCTGCCATCCACGATGGCTTCGCTAGGCGCGGCGCTATTTGACACAAGTCAAGGCTCGCTAAGCTTGTTTGGTTGGCTAGAGCTACCAGTAAACCCAACTACTTTCTGGATCGTATTGGGCTTTGCGATTGCAATGCTAGTAGTAATCTATTTCTTGGTAAAACTAAACGAAGCGCAGCGGATTATTACGATAAATTACGCCAAGCGCGTACATGGAAATTCATCTTATGGCGGGATTAAATCAATTTTGCCGATTAAGTTGATTGCGGCAGGCGTGATTCCGGTGATTTTCGCCACGGCGTTTTTGTCTTTGCCGGCGTTAGTGGGGCAGGTGATTACTTCTATGAATCCAGGTAACGAAGTGGGCGAAACTTTGGTGTCGGTATTTTCGGCGCCGTCGGCAAATAACTTCGCCGCTATGTATCCAAATGGTATTACTGGGCAATGGTTTGTTTATCCGGCGATGTATTTTATCCTAGTATTTATGTTTACTTATTTCTATACATCGATTATTTTCAATACCAAAGAAATTGCCGATAACTTGCAAAAGCAAGGTGGGTTTATTGAGGGCGTGAGGCCAGGTATTGCAACTTCAAAGTATCTCAGCAAGGTGGTAAACCACCTGGATCTATTTGGCGCGTTGGCACTAGGGTTAATTGCGATGTTGCCGTTTATTACGGACTATATCTTTATCGTGGTGACTGGTGCACCGATTGGCTTATCTATTTCGGGTACTGGGCTTCTAATTGTGGTGACGGTGGCGTTAGAGAATCTAAGGTCGTTAGATTCTAGAGCTCTAATGATAACATACGATGATTTCGGTGATGAACTTAAGAAATAAGGGTTGGCGCACAATTTTACCTTGGGTGGTATGGAGCATCCTAGGTATTTTGTTCTTGGTATTTCTCATCCGGGTAATGGTGTTTGAGAATAATTATTATAGTGAAAAAGAAGGTAGCGAACGCGATGTAATAGCTGCTGCCGTAGAAGAAGTTCCGGTTGAAGAATTGATTGAAGAAGTTCCGACCGAAGAGGAGGTATATGAATATATTGTGGCGCCAGAGCGTCCGCGGTACCTTACGGTTGATAAACTCGGAATTTATAATGCGCGGATTTTGCCAATGGGCGTAAACCAGTACGGTGAGCTAGATACCCCACGCAACATTTTTGATGTGGGCTGGTACGAAGCCTCGGGCCTACCCGGTATGGGTGGCACGCTAATTATCGATGGACATAATGGTGGCCCGCACGTACATGGTGTGTTCAAAAAACTGCCTAGCTTGGTAAATGGTGACATTATAAAAGTAGAGCGTGGCGATGGCGTGGTTTATAAATATGCAGTAGTAGAAAACAAAGAAATCCCTTTAAGCGAAGCGGATAGTTATATGGCGGTGGCAGCACGGTCGCCAGAGCCGGGTAAAGAATCCGTGACATTGATTTCTTGCACGGGAGAGTGGTCACAACAGCGCGGCACCTATCTTTCTCGCCAATTTACGCGCGCAGTACTCGCAGAATAGCCAAAATCAGAATAGTCAAAATGGTATTTACAATTATGTTTTTGTGTGCTATACTAGAATGGTAATTTATGGCTAGTCAAAAGGAAGTGATTAAGCTCACAGGTAGTGTTGTTGAAGCACTGCCGAATACCCAGTTTCGGGTTGAACTCGAGAATGGTCATATTATTGTTGCCCACATGAGCGGGCGGATGCGGAAAAACTACATCCGTTTGGTTCCGGGTGACAGGGTCGAAGTTGAGTTAACCCCTTACGATCTTACAAAGGGTAGAATCAGCTTTAGGCTCAAAGATTAATATTAACCGTTGTAAAAATTACAACAGTTTTTAGCTTTGCTCGAGCGAGCTAAAAGAGATTTTTACAACCTAAAAAGGAAAGGATGTTTTAACACAATGAAAGTACGTGCAAGTGTTAAAAAAATCTCACCTGATGACATCATCGTGCGCCGGAAGGGTGTGCTAAGAGTCATCAATAAGAAAAAACCTAAGAATAAGCAAAGGCAGGGTTAAGAAATATGGCTAGAATAGCTAGTGTTGTGATCCCTTCCGAAAAACAAGTCTGGATTGCATTGACTTATGTTTACGGAATTGGGCGCACGACCAGTAAAAAAATCCTTGCGGAGGCTAAAATCGAGCCTACCACTCGGGTGAAAGATCTCACCGAGGCTGAAGAACAGAAAATCAACGACATTATTTCAGCGAAATATCACGTTGAGGGTGATCTAAAGCGCCTCGTGAGCAACAATATCAAACGTTTAAAGGATATTAATTCCTACAAGGGTGTCCGCCACAAGGCTAAATTACCAGTCAACGGCCAACGTACTCGTACGAATGCACGTACTCGTAAGGGTAAGGCGATCGCGGTCGGTGGTGCACAACCTAAGGCAGCGAGCAAGACTTAAGGAGATAATATGGCAGAAGAAGAAATTAAGAACACTGTCGCTGAGACTACTGAAGTCAAAGAGGCTCCAAAGTCTAAGCAAGCGAAAAAAGGTAAAAGGATTGTTAACGCCGGTCAGGTACATATTCAATCTACCTTCAATAATACAATCATCAGTGTCACTGACAAGACTGGCGGGGTTTTGACCGCTTCGTCGGCTGGCGCGAATGGTTTTCGTGGCTCCAAGAAAGGTACCGCTTTTGCAGCTGGTGTAGCCGCAGAGAAGGCTCTAGAAGCAGCCAAGAAAAATCACGCGCTAAACTCCGTAGATGTGTATGTGTCTGGAATTGGCCTGGGTCGCGATGCAGCGATTCGTGCAGTTTCTACGGTTGGCATTAAGATTGACAGTATTACAGATGTAACCCCGATTGCCCACGGTGGTGTGCGGCCTAAGGGAGAAAGGAAACCGTAATGGCACGTGATTATTCTCCAATCGTAAAACAAAGCCGCCGCGAGGCGACAGCTCTTGCGCCAAAAGCCCACAAGGTGATGGCGAAAAAATCTGGTATTCCAGGTGAACACGGTGATGCTAGGGTGAGAGGCGGTAGCCTATACCTCACTCAGCTACGCGAAAAGCAAAAAGTACGCCGGATGTACGGGCTACTCGAGAAGCAATTTGCTAAACTCATGAAAGAAGCTCAAAAGTCCGAAGGCCTTACTGGCGAAAAGCTCCTAGAGTTCTTGGAGCGCCGGGCAGACAACGCGGTTTATCGCGCTGGCTTTGCCTTAACTCGCCGCCAGGCCAGGCAACTAGTATCACACGGACATTTTCTATTAAACGGTCGCCGAATTGATATTCCATCAATTCGTTTGAACCCGGGTGATGTTTTGGAAGTCCGTCCAAAATCAGCAAAATCTGAATATTTCAAGAATCTTCCGAACATCATCGGTGCATCTAATGCGACACCTTTGTCATGGCTCAAGGTCGACGCGAAGAAAATGAAAATTGAAGCTACTGCACTTCCAAAGCGCGAAGAAGCAGAAGCCGGTATTAACGAACAATTAATCGTTGAGTATTACTCACGTTAAGGAGAAACAATGACTACAAAAAATATTCATGAAGCAAAATTGGCCGAAGTAAAAGATTTGAGCGAAACTCAAGCAGAGTTTGTGATTAAGCCACTTTACTACGGTTACGGGAATACTCTCGGTAATTCTTTGAGGCGGGTTCTCCTTTCTAGCGTGAAAGGTGCAGCGATTACAGCCTTTTCTATTGAGGGTGCAAGCCACGAATTTACCACTGTACCTGGCGTACGCGAGGACGTAGTAGATATTATGCTAAACCTCAAGAATATTCGCTTCAAGTGCCACACTGATGCGCCGATTGAACTCGCCCTAGAGATGAAAGGTGACAAGCAATCAGAGAAAGATGGTGACAAGAGGGTAGTAGCTGGCGATATCAAGCTTCCAGCCGAAGTTGAGATTGCCAACCCTAACCAAACTATTTGTCACATCGATGATCCGAAAACTGTACTCAAGATGCATTTCATCGTAGAAACTGGTCGCGGATATCTTACGATTGACCAAGCTAGCGAAGAGAGAGTGCATAGCAATATGATTGCAGTAGACGCGGTATTTACGCCTGTGCTACGTGTGCGCTACAAAGTAGAGAACACTCGCGTGGGTCAAGATACCAACCTTCAGCAGCTAACCATGACAGTTGACACCGATGGTACTATTACGCCACGGGACGCTTTTGAGGAAGCTGCTGCAATACTAGTAAACCAATACACAGCATTAGCCGGTGCGACCAAGGTCGAATCCACCCCTGCTCCTGGCAGCGACAACAACGACGATGAATCTGGTCTGATGATTCCGATTGAAGAGCTAGATTTGTCGGCTAGGACTGCTAATGCGCTTCTAAAC
This sequence comes from Candidatus Saccharimonadota bacterium, assembly GCA_017514675.1. Taxonomy (GTDB): domain Bacteria; phylum Patescibacteriota; class Saccharimonadia; order Saccharimonadales; family Saccharimonadaceae; genus Nanosyncoccus. The sequence goes on from JAFWIY010000030.1 coordinate 29,072, forward strand.
AACGATATTCGGACAATTCGTGACTTAGTCACACTTTCCGAGACCGATCTAAAGGATCTCAAAGGTTTTGGCCAGAAAGCGTTGGACGAAGTAAAAGAAAAGTTAACGGAGTTAAATATTTAATATGCACCGTCACGGATATAAAGGCCGCAAGTTCGGCCGCGAAACCGACCAGAGATTGGCACTGACGCGTGGGCTGGTGTGTTCTCTGATTCGATATCAATCAATAACAACTACTCTAGCAAGAGCAAAAGAAATTCGCCGGATGGCGGAAAAGTTGATTACCTTGGCTCGCAAGGGCGGGCTAGCTAATCGCCGAATTGTGATTGCTAGACTAAACGACCTCGAGGCGGCGACAATTTTATTTGATGAAATTGCGCCACAAATCAAGCGTGATTCTGGTTATCTCAGGATTGAACACGCTGGGTATCGCCGCGGAGACAATTCAGAAATGGGCACGATTAGCTTTGTAGACGAATTGGTCTTTGATGCGCCAAAAAAGGAGGCTAAATAATGAAAACTTATAGTCAAAAAGGCGCTGAAGTAAAGCGCGAATGGTGGGTAATCGATGCTTCTACCATGCCGCTAGGTAAGCTCGCGGTAGTGATCGCTGATAAGCTAATGGGGAAGTCTAAGGTAACTTACACCCCACATATCGATAACGGCGACTACGTAGTAGTCATCAACGCTAAAGATTTGGTAGTGACCGGCAACAAAATGGTCGAGAAAAAATACTACCATCATAGCGGATTCCCAGGTGGAATGAGGGAGCTAAAATTGGAGGAAGTACTGGAGAAAAAACCAGAACTAGCTATCACCGAAGCTGTAAAGGGAATGTTGCCAAAAAACAAGCTAGCCGCTGATAGATTGGCTAGACTACGCGTTTTTGCGGGGAGCGAACACGCTCACGCAGCACAAAACCCAAAGGAGATTAAGTAATGGTCACAAAGAAATATACTTATGGACTAGGTCGCCGCAAAGCCGCGACTGCTACCGCTAGGCTTTACAAAGGCAAAGGCGAAATCACGATTAATGATAAGCCAGCGCTAGAGTATTTGTCTGGTAACAAGTCTTATTTAGCCGAGATTACCGATCCGCTAGCACTAGCTGGCAAGCAAAAGGAATACGATATTACCATCGTAGCCAAAGGCGGTGGCTTGGCAGGACAGGTAGATGCGATAAAACTCGCGATTTCGAAGGCTCTAACTACCGAGGCCGCGGATCTTCGCCCAGTACTCAAGAAGGCTGGTATGATGAAGCGCGACCCACGCGAGAAAGAGCGCAAGAAATATGGTCTGCGTTCTGCAAGGAAGAAAGAGCAGTTTAGCAAGCGCTAAAGCCCTAATAATAAAAATAAGCCCCTTAAAAAAGGGCTTATTTTTTGATTTTGTGATATAATATATGTATTGGGGTGTTAGCTCAGCTGATAGAGCGCTACATTCGCATTGTAGAGGTCGCGGGTTTAAGTCCCGCACACTCCACCACGTAACTCCTCCAGAGGGAGTTTTTTGTTGGGTGGTTTTTGTGGCTTTACTTTGTAAAGTCGTTATGTTAAAATTGAAGCAGAAAAAGGAGGACAATGAAAAATCTAGCAAAGATGTATTATGCTTGGCCGGCAATTGGACTGACTGGCCTGACGATGATAGCGCTTCTTGCCCTTACTATCTCGCCTTCCTCCGCCACCACCTCCTCTGCCACGGCTTCGGTAATAGTGCCAGTATCTTGTAATCTATCTACTAATATAGATTCTGTTCATAGTGCTACTATTAATAATGGTACTTATAAAGATGATATAGGAAAGACTACGCTAAAAGTAGTATGTAATGACAACTCTGGCTTTGCCATCTACGCTGTAGGTTATTCTAACGATACCTTTGGCAATAATAAACTAGTCGCTAATGTAGGCGGAACCCTTAGTCCTACTAATGATATAGTTACTGGTACTACTACAAGCGGTAATACTTCCAACTGGGCGATGAAGATTACTCCCATTGCTGGTACTTATTCTCCCATCATTGGTAGTGATACAAATGGTTCATTTGCTAACTACCACATAGTACCAGACAAATACGTAAAAGTAGCTACCTTCAACTCTACTACCGATGCTACTATAGGCTCTTCTATTGAAGCTACCTACAGAGCCTATATTTCTAGTACCCAACCAGCTGGTACTTATACGGGCAAAGTAAAATACACTATGGTGCACCCTGCTAGTGAAGTACCCTTGCAACCTAGAGATGCTACACCTAGATGTATCTCCTACTGGCCGAATGCTTCTGGCGTGGTAGATAGTATGGGCGACCAATGTAGCTTTGGCGACAATGCTACCGTAGCTGCACTCTGGGCCAGCAACTTCAAACGCCCAGGCTACGGCTTTGTGGGCTGGAGTAATAAGTTTGACTGGGTATTAAACGAAAATGATGCAAATGGTAATGGTACTGGACCAAATGAAGGTTACCATATCTACGGCCCCAACCAAAGTATCACTACGCCCGCCGATATGACTACGAAAGGCCTAAGCCTCTACGCAGTCTGGGCCAAGAGCAATGGCAATCTCCAAGGCTGGAACTATTGTAGTGCTCTAGGTACCGGCAAAGTCACTGCCCTTACGGACCAGCGCGATAACAATACCTACGCTATCGCTAAACTCGCGGATGGTAAATGCTGGATGATAGAAAACCTCAGGTTAGATAATACCAACTCAGATAATGCTACTGGCACTTTGGCCCAAGGCTACGGACAAAGTACTGCCTACGGCAACTTCTCCGGCCTTGCTGAACCAGAAACCACAAACTTCTCTGACTTCACCGCCGCCAACTCCCTCTACTATTCTGGTACTCAAAGCGGCACTGCTAGTATAAATATCGGTACCAGTAACTACCCAGGCTACCGCTTCCCACGCTTTAATAACCAAAACACCACTAGCCCAGTCACTAATATGACTAACGCTAGCGGCAATACATATGGCTACGGTAACCGGTATACTTGGCCAACCGCGGTGGCAGATACTGGATATTATACCTCTGGCTCGGTAACCACCACTTCTATTTGTCCTAAAGGATGGCATCTACCACAGGGCGGCCGTAAGGGCAACATAGATAATAGTGAATATTGGAAACTGTCCCGCGCCATCATAGGTTATGATCCAGCTAACTTTGCTAATGACTACTTCTACTATACTGGTAGCACTGAAGGCGCAGATGCATCCAAAAAACTCCGAGGCTTCCCCAATAACTTTATCTACTCCGGCTACTTCAGCGGTAGTTCGGCGGTCAATCGTGGTATCCTCGGCCAATACTGGTCTAGCTCGGTGAACAATAGTGACGTCAGCTACGTTCTGTACTTCTACGGTAGCAACGTGTACCCGGGTACCAGCGGCGTTTACAGGTTCGTCGGCCTTAGCGTTCGGTGCTTGGCGGGTAGTTAGGTTCGTAGTTTGTTTTCTTCAAGAGCCCTGTTGAACGTGAGCGCACTTGCGTAGCAAACGCCTTGAGCAGCCCACCCTTCCTAGCCCCTCAAAGGTAATTTTCATCGCTCCCTTGCGCACTCCCTCCGCTGTGCTATAGTCAAAAAACCAACCCGCTTGCGCTTAATTTTAGCCGCAAGCGTTTTTACTTTCGCATTTTGCGGTTTAAGGGGGGTTGTAATTCCGCTTCACCTGTGCTAAAAGTCTCCTAAACTAAAATAAGGAGAATAAATATGGATAAAACATCCAAAGACAAGCATACACTATTAGCTGAGTGGTTTCCGCTGAAGGAAACTAAGCATGGTATCGAGTGGGATAAACTGCCAAAGATTTCCAACGGAGAAGTATGGTGGTTGGCCATTGGTGAGAATATGGGTGTAGAGATTAATGGAAAGAGCAATTATTTTTCTCGCCCGGTCTTAGTCTTTAAAAAGCTTAATCATCTTGGTTTTATGGGTATACCATTAACTACCCAAACACATACAGGTTCTTGGTATGTGAATTTTAGATTTCAGGGTAAAGAAGTCTGTGCCGCCCTATCTCAAGCTAGGGTTTTTAGCACTACAAGATTATACAATCGCCTGGGACAAATTGCCGAGGATGATATGGCAAAAATAAAAGATGGTTTTTATGAACTATATTTTGCCGAATAAAAAATTTCCCCTAGCCGTTATGAGACTAGGGTGCGGGAAATCCCCGAATATAATTCCATTATAGCACAGATTGCGAAAAAAGGCAAGAGAGAGTATAATTTAGCTATGGATGCAAATGAAATAAGAAGTAAGTTTTTGGAATTTCAAGAGAAGTGTGGGCATAAGGTAATTCAGCCGGCGCCGCTAGTACTCGAGGGCGACCCGACCACGCTGTTTACCGGCTCAGGAATGCAGCCGCTTTTGCCGTATCTACTTGGCAAAGAGCACCCGGAGGGAGTGAGGCTTTGTGATTCGCAGCCGTGCCTACGCCTGCAAGACATTGATGATGTGGGTGACCCGCGGCACACTACCGTATTTGAGATGCTAGGCAACTGGTCGCTGGGAGATTATTTTAAGGAAGAGCAGATTCGGAACTTCTTTACGTTTTTGACTCGTGAAGTCGGTTTGAATCCTTCACGGATTTACGTGAGCTGTTTTATTGGCAACGAGAAATATGGTATCCCGCGCGACACCGAGGCGGCGGAGATTTGGCAGAAAGTGTTTGCTGAGGCCGGAATAGAGGCTGAGATCGCCGAGATTGGCTCGGCGGCCAAGGGAGATAAGCGTGGCATTAAGCCAGGCGAGCGGATATTCTTCTACGATGATAAAGAAAACTGGTGGAGTCGCGGTGGCGGCATTGAAACTACGCCGCTAGGCGACCCGTGTGGGCCAGATAGCGAGGTGTTCTATGATTTCGGCGAGGACAAGCAGGATATTGAAAAATATGGTCTGGCGCATCCGGCTTCGGATGGGGCGCGGTTTATGGAAATCGGAAACCAAGTCTTTATGCAGTATCGCCGGCTACCTGATGGCTCGTTTGAAGAATTAGAAAAGAAAAATGTAGACTTTGGCGGCGGGCTAGAGCGGATTGCGGCGGCAGCGATTGGTTCATTTGATGTGTTTAGGATTTCTTTGATGAAGCCAATTATTGATAAGCTAGAGGAGATTTCGGGGAAGCCGTATGATAATAATACTGATGAGATGCGGGTGATTGCCGACCATATTCGCGGCGCCTATCTTTTGGCGGCGCAGGGACTGACTCCGGCTAATAAGGCGCATGGCTACGCGATGCGGCGCTTGCTTCGCCGAGCGATTTTGCGCGCGCTGGATCTTGGGATTTCGGATAATTTCTTGCCGGAAATTATGCCGGTTGTGGCCGAAATCTACACATCTTTGCCTGACAACATTTTGACCCATCGCGAGAGCGCGCTTGAAGTAATGCTCCGCGAGGAAAATGCGTTTAGGAAGACCTTGAACAAGGGCTTGAAAGAATTAAATAAATTGACAAGTCGTAATTCAATAATTAATGGCAAAGATATTTTCATGCTGCAGGATACGTATGGGTTTCCGTTGGAGTTATCCGTGGAGGAGTGCTATCGGCAGGGGATTAAGTTGTCCGAAAAATACCGTGAGGAGTTTGATGCGGCTCTAGCTGAGCAGCGCGAGCGTTCGCAGACTGCCTCTAAGGGGATGTTCAAGGGTGGTCTAGAAGATCACGGCGAGATGACCGTAAAATATCACACTGCTACACACTTGCTGCTAGCGGCCTTGCAGAAATTGGTGGCACCAGATATTTGCCAGAAGGGGTCTAATATCACGGCGGATAGGGTGAGGTTTGATTTTAACCTAGACCACAAGATGACACCAGAAGAAATCGCCGCGGTAGAAAAGCAGGTAAACGAGTGGATTGAGGCGGATCTTCCGGTAGTGTTTGATGAATACGAGAAAGATTATGCTAAAAATACCTTAAAGGCGCATGGTGAGTTCTGGGATAAATATCCGGATATGCTGAAAGTGTATACTATTGGTGATTTTAACAGTCCAGTGTCGCGCGAAGTGTGTGGTGGGCCACATGTGGAACATACTGGCGTGATTGGACACTTTAAGATTAAAAAAGAAGAAAGCTCCTCGGCGGGCGTGCGCAGAATTAAAGCTGTAATAGAATAAATAGTTTTTTTGCTTACTGAGGTGAAAATCTGAAAAATTTTATTCCATCACTTCTGTAGTAACTTCGATATTTTAGCTTTTAGTTTATTCTCCTCGGGTGCGCCGGCGAGGGTATCCACACCTACGCGGAGCAAGCCAAGCGCTGTGGCGTAAGAGTGATCTAGCTCGTGGTCATCTTTCAAAATGAGGTCTGGGAGATCATTGACATCAATGATATGAATTACTGGGCGGCGAGAAAATGGCAAATCTTTATACCAATCCGAAATAGCCAAAGTTTCCTGAAGTGAAGAAAGGCTGGCGCCGCCACCGCAAAGTAAGATATTTTTAGGCAGGCTGCCGACATTATTAAACTCTTCTAGGGCAACCTCTACACCCGTTAGCCAAACGCTGGTGTTGCGCGAAATGGCGGTTTCTACTTTAGCCTTGATGCGATCATCTAGCTTGCCGGAATCAAAATCTAGTTTGTAATTTTCGGCGGTTTCAAAATCTACGCCGAGGGATTCAGCGATTTGGTGGGTGAAACTGCGGCCGCCAATAGAAAACATCTTGGTGCCTTCTACGCCGCCATCTTCTACTACGGCGATGTCCGTAGTGCCGCCGCCGATGTCCATTACGATGCCAGAAAAGCTAGACTCTAAATCATCGCCGAGGCAAGCGCGACAGACTGCGAATGGCTCTACGGCAACAGTAAGTAAGTCTAGGTTTAACTCGGCACAGACCTTTTCAATGGCTGCCACATGAATAAGCGGAGCAAAAGCGGTGTAGAATTGGATGACGAGATCCGAGCCCTTGAAGCCGATGGGGTTAGAAATCTTGTAACCATCGATCGTAAGTGAAACAATGGCGGAATTAATCAAGCGAACCTCAACATTGTCATTGCCGGTTTCTAGAGCGACAGTTTTACGCGCGACTTCGCCGGACTTTTGCTGAACTTTTTTGATGATTTCTCCCATTTCGGAATCAGTGATAGGTTTGTCGGGATTTTTGCGGGTATAATTTACGGTAGTGGTGCTACCTTTGATTAGCTCACCAGCAATGCCGACCACGGTTTTGTCGGCGCGCTCGCCGGCTTGCTCTTCGGCCTGAACCAAAGCCTCTTCACAGATTGAAACTACGGCCGGAATGTCCGCTACGGCGCCGGCGTGCATGTTGCCTTCGGTCTGGCGAGATTTGCCGATGCCGAGAATTTCAAGGTCGCCCTTTTTGGTGGGCCTAGCGATAACCGCCTTTACGAATTCTGTACCGATATCTAAACCTAAAATCGTGCTCATGGTTTAATTATATCACATAAAGCAACAGAACAACACCTTTCGGGGACGGGTCGCTCGCGCCCGTCGTTACGGGGCTCGCGCCCTTAATCCTCGGTCGTAACCTCCGGACACCCCTCAAGATGTTGTTTCTGTTGCTTCACCCGAACCCAATGAACCGAGTTCGTATTTGCCGAACTGGATGCGATGAAGGCGCTTGACTGTGTAGCCGAGTGCCGCGAAAGTGCGGCGGATTTGGCGATTGCGGCCCTCAGATAAAAATACTAAATACGTGTCACCATCTTTGATGATTTTGAACTGAGAGATGCCGTCGCCGATTTCAACGCCGTAGTCGGTGATCATTTGTTGGTGAAGTGGCTCTAGGGGGCGGTCTAGGTCTACTTCGTAGACTTTGGTTTTGCGGAATTTGGGGTGAGTCATAGAAAAGGCAAAATCGCCATCATTAGTGAGGAGAATGAGGCCAGAACTGTCTTTGTCCAAACGACCAACGGTCTTTAAATGATGATATTTTTTGGGTAATAAATCATATAATGTGGGTGCCGACCCTTGTGCGCGGCGCGAGCAAACATAACCGACTGGCTTATTAAACGCAATATACAAGAAATCCGTATTAAACGGGATTATCTTACCATTATAGCACACTTTGTCGTTTTTGTCAACCCTCGCGCCTAGTTCTGTCTTCTTGCCGTTGATAGTGATTTTGCCAGCGGAGATAAGCTCATCAGCTTCACGGCGAGAAACACCTAGGCGTTCGGCGAGGAATTTATTGAGCCGGAGTCCCTGGTTGTCCATAGTTTATGGGTTGTGGGTTAACTGGTTGAGCCGGAACGGTGGCCGGAGCTGGCTGCATAGGCGCTGGAGCTAGCTGAGTAGCGGCAGCTGGTGCAGCATCGGCGGCCGGAGCGCGGTCACCGAGTACCTCGTGAATGGTATTTACAACATCCTCAATGCCGACTTGAGATTTTACCAGATAGCGGTCGGCGCCAAGACGCTCGCCGCGCTGACGTTGATCGTCTGCCGAAAGCGCGGTCATCATTACCACCTTAATGGTGGCGGTTTCTGGCGTGGAACGCAAGATATCGAGCATATCAAAGCCAGAGATTTTCGGCATCATCACATCGGACAAGATTAAATCTGGTTTTTCGCGCACCGCGACCGCGAGAGCCTCTTCGCCATCGCCGGCGGATACGATTTCGTAACCTTCGGCGGCAATGCGAATGCTGTAGATTTCGCGAAGCGAAGCGTCGTCTTCTACTACCATTACTTTACTCATTGTTGTTCTCCGTTTAAGTTATTATTAATATTTTGGTTAACGATTTGAGGTTGCGGCGCCGGCGGTCCGGGTGGTGCAGCGGGTGGCGCGGGAGCTACTGGTGCTGGTTGGGGCGTGGGAGCTACTGGTGCTGGTTGGGGCGTGGGAGCTGGCTGCTGGGCCGCCATCATCATTTTTTGCGCTTCTAGATTGCGCACCATAATCATACGCTTTTCGTATTCTTCGGGCGTGAGGCGCGGCAGGGAAACATAGAAAGTAGAACCCTCGCCAAAGGCCGACTCGGCCCAAACTTTGCCGCCCATCGCTTCTACGCGTTGTTTGACCAGATATAAACCTAGACCGGTACCACCAATGGTGCGGGTGTCGGAATTGTCGGCGCGGTAAAATTTCTGGAAGATATGGCCAATGTCGTCTGCGGAAATACCGATGCCGGTGTCGGTAACATTAATTAGAACACGGTCGCCATCGCCACGCACATTGACATAAACCGAACCGCCTTCTGGCGTGTATTTGATGGCGTTGCCGATGATATTATCCATAATTTCGCGCATAAAATTTAGATCAACGAAACTATATACTACCTGCTCTACATGGAGGTTGTTGCCGAATGTATTGCTATCGGCAGTACCAAAGGTAAGTTTAATCTTGGATTCTTTGGCCTCCATAGCATGGTCGCCAACCAGGGCGCGGACCACGCTAACCATCTCGGCCGGCTCGAAGTGAGGTTTGATTTTGCCGTCATCGAGCTTGGTGACATCGAGGAGGTCTTGGAAAAGCTTGCCGAGGTGCTTGGAAGCAGCCTGAGCAGCGGTAAGATAGCCACGAGCGCGCTCGTCAATAGAAGCGGTCTGAGGATTTAGTGCGAGCGAAAGATAACCATCAATAGTAGCAACCGGGGTGCGCATTTCGTGCGAAGCAGTAGAGATGAATTCGGCTTGCTCGCCCTCTTCTTCTAGCTCTTTAGTGATGTTTCGCATCGTGATGATGCGGTTTTGCTGCATGTCGTCTGTAATTAGAACTGAAATGGCCACAGGAATACGCTTGCCGGATTGCAAAGGTATAAGACTGGCATGGTGGGACTCTAGGGGCTGGCTAGTCTTCATGGCCTGAATGAGGGGGTTTTCGTTTTCGGCAAGCTCGCGGCCCTCTTTGGACTCCAGCTTAATAACTAAGCCATAATCAAGACCGATGGCGCTACCGGCAGAACCGCATTCGGTCATAGTAATGGCGGCTGGATTAATAAATTCAATCACGCCGGCGCGATTAGTCATAATAACACCATCATGAATAGCCTTCAGGGCAACTTCAGCAAAGCCGCTCCTACTAGCGGCTGATTTGCTTGGATTTTTGGACTTAAAAAGACTCATCTAAATATATTTTAACACAAGCGTAACAAAATGTGGTATATTTTATATATGAACAAGGAAGTAATTTATATAGAACCAGAAGATGATATCACTGATATCATTACAAAAATTGAAAAATCCAAAGAAAAAATCATAGCCCTAGTGCCGCCAAAGAAGGCTGGTGTGTTTCGCAGCGTTGTAAATATTAAGTTGATTGCAAAGTCTAGCGTTGCGGCCGAAAAGACCGTAGTAATAGTCACGACTGATCCTTCAATCACTAAATTAGCTGCTGCTACCAAAGTGCCGGTCACTAAGGATCTAAAAACCGCTCCCGCCATCCCGAAAAAAGATGAGGAGGAGGTCGAGGTGATTCGTGAAGATGTGGTCGAAGAAGATGATGACGAAGAAGAACCTAGCGAGGACGAGGATGAGGGCGAGGATGCCGCGGAAGAGGATACTAATGATAGCGCAGAAGAAGACTCAGAAACGGAAGACGAAGAAGAGCCTGAACAGGAAGATAAAAAATCCAAGAAAAAGGATAGGAAATCAAAAAAGGCCGCCGAAAAACTGAAAAAGGCCGGCGGGAAAATTACTGGCAAGATGAAATTGCGCAAAAAGCTAATTATCTTTGGCATAATTGGCGCTTTGTTGTTGGTCTTGGCGTTGATCTGGGCCTTTGTGATTGCGCCAGCGGCAAATGTAACCGTAGAGGTTAAGACCACACTGAATAATTTCTCAGAAAATATTAGCTTTACTTCCGTGATTACAGAAGAGAATACCGATAGCGGAAAGTTTTACCTAGAGGAAGTCAAGACCGAAAATGTGGCCGAAAAGACTTTCGAAGCAACGGGCACTAAAAATGTCGGCGAGAAGGCGACTGGCTCGGTGGTAGTCTATTCGTATTTTAGCGCGAAGGGCGTAAACCCAGTAGCGGCCGGGACGGCGTTTGAATTGGGCGACAAGGCTTTTATAGCTGATGAGGGCATTAGCCTTAGTTGGGATGGCGACCAGAAAGAGTGCGAAAACGACAATATTATCGTGGATGGAAAAATCCAATGTCTAATTTCTGGGCGCGTTAAAGTTACGGCGGCGCACGCAGGGTCATCCTATAATATACAGGCCTCTAGTAGCGGCTGGGACACCGTGGCAAATGTTGCCGTATATTCGGACGGCGCTATGACTGGTGGCACCGACGAGACAATAACTGTCGTACAACAGTCGGATATCGATAAGGCCAAGAACGAAATCGCTACATCTTCTGAGGAAGAAGAAAAGGCTGCCCTAATGTCTAAGATTAAGCCGAATACTCTTGTAATTAGCTCTAGTTTTACAACCACCACTTCGGATGCGGTCGCTACGCCAGCGGTTGGCGAGGAGGTAAAAGAAGGCGTAAAACCGACCATTAAAGTAACTACTGTCAGCTCCATCTTCTCAATTGACGAAACGAAGGTAAAGGAGTTCATTACTAAAAAGGCCGAGATCGCCGATGATCAAAAGATATACACTATCAAAGATCCATTTATCGATCATTTCTCAAAAGACGATAATGGCTACACTGGAAAGTTAAAGACTTCATACTCTTATGGCCCAGAAATTAGTGAAACTTCGATAGTGGAAGCCGTTAAGGGCAAGGGGATAGGCGAAGCGACGCATAATCTAAAGGATATCAATGGCGTGTCGTCAGTAAATATTAAGCCATCATTCCCATGGGTGACATTTGTGCCAGACGATGCAAATCGTATCACGGTGAATCTAGAAGTAAAGGAATAGTATGAAAATACTCGGGCTGGATGTAGGTGAAAAGCGAATTGGCGTAGCTAAGGTAGATTCCAGCACGCGAATCGCAGTGCCAATAGGATTTATCGATGTCGATGGTACAGAATGGGCAGAGCTGGCACGGCTAGCTAGCTTGAATAACACTACTTTCTTTGTACTAGGTCTGCCACGGAGTAACGAGGGCAACGAAACAGCGCAATCGGTATATGTCAGAAATTTTGCGAAAGCTTTAGTAGAAAAGGTGCCAGGAGCAAAGGTACGATTTCAAGATGAGAGTTTAACTTCGGTTGTAGCCGAAGAGAGGTTAAAATCCCGCCAGAAGAATTACGAAAAAGGTGATATTGACGCGGAGGCGGCGGCGATTATTTTGCAGGATTTTATCGAAACTTTTAGCGAAAAGTCCGTACCGGAACCAGAAGATACTAATTTAATCAAAAAAGAAGTGGATAAAGTAAAAATGAAAACTAGGAAAGTCACCAAGTGGGTGTCTGGGGTCGCTATATTGTTAGTGCTGGCCCTAATTGCGACAGGTGTAGCATTGGCAATCCGCGAGCAAAGACGCAAGGAGCGCGCGGAATATTATGCGGAAATTGAAGCCGGGATGAAGGCGGAAGTGTTTAGTTTTACGATTTTACCGGGCGAAACTATCATGGATGTAAAGAAAAAGTTACTTGAGCTGGGGTACAGCGCGGAGGAGATCGAGGCGGCTTTTAATGCGCAGTATGATTATAGTTTTTTGGCTGGTCGGCCCGAGGGGGCATCGCTTGAAGGGTATTTGTTTGGTGAAACGCATGAGTTTTATAAGGGAGAAACGGTGGAAAATATTTTGCGAGAATATTTGGGTTTAATGGGGAAAGTTATTGAAGAGAATAATTTAGAAGCGCGCTACGGCGAGCGAGGATTAACGCTTTTTGAAGGAATCACGCTAGCTTCGGTAGTACAAAAGGAGGCCAAAACTCCAGACCAACCGACCGTGGCACAGGTGTTTTTATCGAGAATTGCTAGCGGGATACCTTTGGGGAGCGATGTAACTGTGTCTTATGCGGTAGACTTAGTGGATCCGAATCGCGAGATTTATAATAATAACTACGATGCGCTCCGTATTGAATCTTGTTATAACACTAGGTATCATACCGGATTTCCATGTGGGCCAATTTCTAACCCTGGGCTTTCGGCACTACTTGCCGTAGCTGAGCCAACAGATACGGAATACCTCTATTTCTTGACAGGGGATGATGGATTAATGTATTATAGTTATACAGAGTCTGAGCATAATCAGAATATTCATGCGCATTGCCAAGAACTCTGTAACACACAATTATGACGAAAAGGAAACGAAAATTCAAATTTGATAAATATAGCAAGGTTTTGCCGTATGCTTTGATTAGTATAGTGACACTAGTCTTGGTTTTTGTGGGGTCGATGTATAAAAATGACGGTAGTTTAAACTTGAGCTTGGATGTATTTGCGGCAAAGGATTATCATGTGTCGGTGGACCAGATTTCGGAGCTATACATGGTGGCGGATTTGTCGGACGCTCTGAGCCTCGCGAGCGCATCAGACGTGGCGTCAAACTACGTAGTAGCTACTACGATGTATGATGCTGGGCAGGCCTCTAGTGGTAAGCTAGAGAAGCCTACTTTGCCAAATATTGCAGCCTCGCGCGGAGTGGTGGAATATGTGGTGACAGATGGCGATACGATGGACACTATTGCTAGCAAGTATGGCGTAACAACCGACCAAATTCGCTGGTCTAATGGACTAAAGACCACTGATATTTCGGTAGGCGACACGCTGTATGTACCAACCAAGCCCGGTATTGTTTATACCGTAAAGGCCGATGAAACAATAGAAGAAATCGTTGATAAATATGGCTCCAGCGCAACAGAAATTATCGCTCTAAATGATCTTGAGGTGTCTGGTATCTCTGAGGGGATGAAGATTCTAATCAAGGATGGTACCTTGCCAGAGAAGGAACGACCAGAATATGTGGCACCGAGACCAACATATACTAATTATTCCTATTCATACTCTGGTAGTTCTTATACCCGGCAGAACATTGAAGTTCTCGGACGATTCTATGGCCTGGGCGGACGCTATGTGGCGGGACAATGTACGCAGTGGGCATGGTATAACAGACAAGATCTACCAAGTAATCTAGGCAATGCAGCCACTTGGGCGTCACGTGCGGCAGCGGCGGGATACAGAGTAGATAGGACACCGTCGGCAGGTGCAATTTTCCAAACCACTGCAGGTTGGTACGGACACGTAGGCTATGTTGAGGGGGTAAATGCCGATGGCTCTATTACTATTACTGAGATGAATTACAACTATCAATCATTTGTAGTAATTAGAGCTACTATCCCAGCTAGTGCGGTAGGTAGTTTCTATTATATTCACTAAAGATCAATAATCTTCAACCAAGGTAAATTCTTTGCCGGCAATCCGGATGATGGACTCTGGTTTGGCGCCGAGCGAGGTTAGTTCGGCACGGATGCCGAGTTTTTTCATGATGTCTCTTAGGCGGTTGACCGAGGCATAATTATTTAAATCGGTTCTTCTGGCGAATTTTTCGATTTTCTCGCCGGTAACCTCGTATAAATCATCCGAAATCTTAGTGGCTTTCCAAGTAGATTTGAGGGCTTTGGGGCTTAGGGAAATAGTTGGAACTTCGCTCAATAAATCCTCTCTCGACCCCGCTCGTTCGCGCCCGCCGTCGCGGGGCTCACTCGCTTCGCTCGGGTCGTAACCCTCGCGGGACACGGTCTCTAGAGGATTTATTGTCGCATGATTACTGGCTCGTTCAATATTCAAAAAACAAACTTGCCTCAATTCTCGCAACAAGTCTTCAACCCCCTGATGCGCTTGAGCGCTGATGGGGAAAATTTTGGCATTGGGGTTTTTGGCGAGAATGGAAGCCATTTGCATTTTGATGATATCTTCATCTACGCCCTCACACTTGGTAAGTGCGACAACCTCTGGGCGGGAAGCGAGGTCGGAATATTTTTCTAGTTCGTTTCTAATAGTTTGATAGGCCTCGCCGGCATCATCACTGTAAACATCTACTAGGTGTAATAGTACCGCTGTGCGTTCAATATGGCGAAGGAAAGCGTGGCCTAAGCCTTTGCCTTCAGCGGCGCCTTCAATAAGGCCTGGAATGTCGGCAATCAAGAGGTCGTGCTCATCAATCGTGGCGACACCGAGATTAGGGGTAATCGTAGTAAATGGATAGTCGGCGATTTCAGGCTTGGCGTTTGAAACCACGGAAAGAAAAGTGGATTTACCGGCGTTCGGCAAGCCCACTAGGCCGACATCGGCCATAGATTTAAGCTCTAGCTCGGCCTCAAATTCTTCGCCCGGTTCGCCAACTTCGGCAATGATTGGGGCTTGGCGCGTGGAGCTTTTAAAATGCGCGTTACCAAAGCCGCCATCGCCGCCTTTGGCAATAATAGCTTCGGCGCCGTCTTCTGTCAAATCGGCCAAAAAGATTCTTTCTCGGGGCGCGTCGCCGGCGCCTGTCGTCACAGGGCCGGCGCGCTCGTCCTCGTCGTAACTCCGGATCCCCTCGAAAGAACTTTTTGCGCCGATCTTATACACTACAGTTCCGACCGGGACATCGATGATGAGGTCCTTGCCGGAGCGGCCGGCGGAGCGCTGGCCAGAGCCGTTTTTGCCACCTTCGGCCTCTAGAATCGGGGTAAAACGAAAGTCGATAAGAGTGTTAGTGTTGCGGTCGGCGCGAAAAATAATGTCGCCGCCTTTGCCACCATCGCCGCCATCTGGCCCGCCTTTGGGAATATAAATTTCACGGCGAAAAGAAACGGCGCCATCGCCGCCTTTACCAGCCTTTAAACTAACTTTTGCGGTATCGACAAACATAATATTATTATACAACATTGAGGCGAATACGAAAATTGCTTATGTTTTTTAAAAAAGTCCAAAAAAGGTATTGACAATTGTACGCTTATGCTTTATTATAAACATAAGCTGATACGCTTCACGGGGTTCCACTGGGTGATTAGTGGAGTGTGGAGACTTACATTAAAAACAAAAACAGCGGATTAAAACAAACCAATGTGCCCCAGGGTGGGCGCGTAGCAGCGGGGAAGCGGCCGAAAGGTCGCTTTTTCTTGGTTTAATGGCATGAAAAAAGCCCGGGGGTTTAGGCCCGGGCTGGGAGGACATTAATAGGGCTAATAACAAAAATGTGTGTATGCTAATGCTTGTAAATATTACTCCTTAATTGTTTAGCAATACAAAAAGAGCCACGTTAGTGGCTCTTTTCTGTTACTCTAGTATTTGAAGTAAACAGGAGTAACTAATATGAACAGTAAAAACTGTCCA
>JAFWIY010000002.1 GCA_017514675.1 Candidatus Saccharimonadota bacterium
ATCAAACTCTCCATTAAAGTATAAGTTTGTTCAAACTCATAAAGTAAAACTGACGATGATTAATTGCACAACTAAATTGTTAAAATATTTCCAAAGACTGGTAAAATAAGTACTCGCAGCTTTAGACTGTTATCATCTTATCAAATGCTGCTGGATTTGTCAAGACTTTTTTCAGACTTTTTTGGGATTTTTGGGAGATTTTGGGGTAGGCCAGAAAAACCACAGCACTACCATGTCACCCAGCGCAATAATAATACAGAGCCACCATGGAAATTCTATAGTTTTCTGGCTACATGGGCTAGCCATGCTGCCAGTGTTGGGTGATTTTGGAACAGCGACAAATAGCGGGGTGTTGTTGTTTGGCTGGATCATAATGGGTGTTTTTGGCTCGCCAGAAATCGGTTGAATGAGATTCTCTGGCTCAGTTAGACCTGGCCGTTCTGGTCCTGATGGTGTTTCTGGCTCTGATGGCTGCTCTGGCCTATTGGGCTCGTTAGGGTATTCTGGCTCGCCTGGGTTCGGTTGTTCTGGTTCCGATGGCGTCTCTGGCTCTGATGGCTGCTCTGGTTGCTCCGGTTCCGATGGTGTTTCTGGCTCTTCATTGTTTTCCCCTGCTGGCAAAAGCGAGGCAAAATACTCTATTCTCTCATCTGATGAAATCATAGCAGTGCAAATCGTATCTGGGTTTCTATCCGTTGCAAACATGCACCTGGAATAACCTACATATCCAGACATGTTCGAATATTTTGACCTCATCTTGAAATGAATAGACCGGAGAGTATCGTTCTTTAAATCAGAACCAACCGGTACTTCTATCTCTAGTTCTTGGTCGGTTTCTGTAAACTGATTTATATTATCAGCCTCTTTCTTATAGGCATAGATTGGATGTACGTTTGATATTTCTCCATTGTGGTATTTATCTATATTCCCATCATAATCTGATGGTATTTCGCGCATTCCATCTAGCCAAGCGATGAAGAGCGAGTCTAGCTCAGTATCTCGCCTGGGTCCACCGGATCGTTTCGCGCGCATATCTTCTTTGAAGAATACAAACTTAATAGTATTATCTCTGAGATTAACTGAAGAAATGAAGAGTTGGCGAAACTCTATTAGACGAAGTGCGGCGTATTTTGGGTTGCTGAGACTTTTTTCTTCGCGAAACGCCATAAGACAATCCATATTATCTCCGCATACTTCTTGCTCTTCTTGGTCGTGTTCTTTTTTATACTCAAGAAGCTCTGGGATTGTATACCAGGTGATGCTGTTCTCATCCGTATAAAGCGCCTGAGTTTTTGCCGAAAATAAGCTACTAAAAACAGTGCTAGTTATTAAAATTGATATTAGTAGGGTGGGTAATTTTTTCATAATACTCCTCTGTTATTTTAACTTTGCAGGAGTATAGGCATAAATCACCCAAAATTACAACCCCCCTTTGGTAGCTTATGCTTAAATTTAAAATGCCTAGGCTTTTTTGGCCGGTTTGTCGGCTGGCTTGTCGGTGGTTTCTTCTGGCTCTTCTTCTGGTAGAACAATACCGATGGAAGCCACGGTGTCTCCTTCGCTCATCTTCATAATGCGGACACCTTGAGTGGCGCGACCGAGGGTCGGGATTTCTTTCATAGCCACACGAATGGCCTGACCTTTAGTAGACATCATGATGACTTCTTTAGCGAGCGGGTCTAGGGTGTGGACAGCGACAATTGGGCCGGTTTTGGCGGTGACTGCAGCAACTTTGATACCTACGCCGCCGCGCTTGTGAGGCGGGAAGTTAGAAACTAGGGTCGCCTTGCCGTAACCGTTGGCGCTAACCGCAATTAGTTTCTGTTCTGGGTCGGTAATCACATCCATGCCGACAATTTCATCGCGCGGGCGGAGGCGCATACCACGGACACCCATGGCCGAGCGACCCATCACGCGGACTTCTTTTTCATTGAAACGGGTAGCCTGACCGGCGGAAGTTGAAATTACAATATCGTGGTCGCCGGTAGTTTCTTTGACCCATTTTAGCTCATCGCCATCGGCGAGCTTAATTGCAATGAGGCCGTTAGAGCGAACATTATAGAAGTCCTTAATGGCGGATTTCTTGATAGTTCCCTTCTTGGTAGCCATAAAGAGGTAGCCATCGGCAGCCGTGTCACCTTGCTTAATGATAGCGGTAATCTTCTCTTCTGGGTGCATATTAAGCATATTAACCGCTGCGGTGCCCTTTGCGGCGAGTGAAGCCTGCGGAACTTCATAAGCTTTCATGCGGAAGAGGCGACCTTGGTTGGTAAAGAAGAGGAGGAAGTCGTGCGAATTGGCGGTTAGAATCTGTGCAATCACATCTTCTTCCTTGGTAGTCATGCCGCGCTTACCTTTGCCACCACGATTTTGCTTTCTAAAATCGTTTTGCGAGACACGCTTCATATAGTTTTGGGAAGTGAGCAAGATTACGCTTTCTTCTTCTGGAATTAGCTCTTCTTCGGAGAACTTGCCGACCTCATGATTGATAATCTTGGAGCGGCGCGGGTCGTCGTATTTTTCTTTGATGGCGAGAAGTTCTTCTTTAACAACACGGAGAACTTCTTTTTCATCGGCGAGAATGGCCTCGAGCTTCTTGATGAGTTCGTGGAGCTCTTTTAATTCATCTTCGATTTTGTCGCGTTCTAGACCTTGGAGGCGGCGAAGTTGCATCTGCAAAATCGCGTTAGCCTGAATTTCGGAAAGACCAAACTTCTTCATGAGCTGTTTATCAGCATCATCGTAAGAAGCGCGGATGACTTTGATTACCTCATCAATATGATCTAAGGCAATCTTTAAGCCTTCCAAGATATGAGCGCGCTCTTTAGCTTTACGTAGATCAAACTCAGTGCGGCGGCGAATCACCTTTTGGCGGTGTTTAATAAACTCGCCGAGAATTTCCTTGAGCCCTAAGATGCGTGGCTGGATGCCATCAATCAGCGCCAACATATTATAATGGAAGGCGGTCTGCAACGGAGTGAGTTTGTAGAGTTGGTTTAAGATTTTCTTCGGGAAGGCATCTTTTTTCAGCTCCACTACTACGCGCACCTTGCCGCGGGCAGATTCATCGCGCGCATCGGCGATGTGGTCTAGTTTCTTGGCGAGTACGAGTTCGCGGACCTTTTCAATGAAGCCTTCTTTGCTCATACCGTATGGTACCTCGGTGATAACGATATTATATCTGCCGTTTTTGCGCTCTTCAATGTTGGCCACGGCGCGGATTACAACCGAACCTTTACCAGTGGCATAAGCCTGTTTCATCGGCGTGCCGCCATAAACTTCGGCACCAGTTGGGAAATCTGGGCCTTTGACATATTTCATTAAACCTTCTAGGCTAATTTCTGGGTCGTCAATCTGGGCAACAGTAGCATCAATCAGTTCGCCGAGGTTATGCGGCGGGATATTGGTGGCCATACCGACCGCGATACCCATCTGGCCGTTTAAGAGAATGTTTGGCACGGCAGCTGGGAGCACGGATGGCTCTTTTTCGGTACCATCAAAGTTGTCGCGAAAATCAACTGTTTCCTTTTCAATGTCGGCTAAAAGCTCGGCGCCGACCTTATCAAGGCGAGCCTCGGTATAACGCGAAGCGGCGGCTTCATCGCCGTCCATAGAGCCAAAGTTACCTTGGCCTTCTACTAATGTATAGCGCATTTTCCAAGGCTGGGCGAGATTGACCATGGCATCATAAATAGAGGAATCGCCGTGGGGGTGATATTTACCCATGACTTCACCGACGATACGAGCGGATTTTACGGTCGCGTGTGGGGCTTTCCAGCCGTTTTTATTCATAGCATATAATATACGGCGGTTAACTGGTTTTAAACCATCGCGGACATCGGGAAGAGCGCGGTCGACAATCACCGAGAGTGAATATCTGAGGAAGTAGTCTTCCATGGTATTTTCTACGGTGCGAAGTTCGATACCGCTTTCGGGTACAATATCGGAAACATCATCGACCTTCGGGCCGCGTCCGGCCGGCCCATCGCCATGGGCGGCCGGCGCTTGTCCTCGCGCTGCCGCGCTCCGGATGCCCTCAGGTTCGATAATGTTTTCCTTATTCTTATCTAAATTCTTATCTTCTACCATATTTCCTCCTTAGAAATCCAAATCATCTAGGTTAACGCTGGCGGCGCGAGCCTGAATAAAGTTTTTACGAAGTTCGGCTTGATCTCCCATGAGTTTAGAGAAGATCGCATCGGCTTTTTCGGCATCGCTAATATCGACTCTTACCAGCGTGCGGTTAGCCGGATTCATAGTAGTTTCCCAAAGCTGAGCAGCGTCCATTTCGCCAAGACCCTTAAAGCGTTGCTGTGCGGTGTAGCCGGCTTGTTTGAATCTTTCGGCGGTTTCGTCAATCTTAACTCCGGCGGCTTTGCGTTCTGCAATCTTTTCGGTCAAAGTCTTCTCTAGAGCGGCTTCATCGTAGATATAATCAATCTTGCGGCCTTGGCCGGTGCCTTTGATTAGGCCAAAGAGTGGCGGCTTGGCTAGATAGACATGCCCGGCTTTGATTACCTCTGGCATATAACGGAAAAAGAAGGTTAAAAGCAGGGTGGAGATATGCGAACCGTCAACATCGGCATCGGTCATAAAGACAATTTTGTGATACCTAAGACCATCGATGTTGAATTGGTCGCCGATTCCGACACCTAGGCCCTTGATGAGGGAGACTAGTTCGGCGTTGGCGAGCATTTTGTCTAGGCGGGCGCGCTCGGTGTTTAGAACTTTACCACGAAGCGGCAAGATGGCTTGAGTTTTGGAATCGCGACCCTCCTTGGCAGAACCGGCAGCAGAGTTACCCTCTACGATAAATAATTCGCATTCTTCGGCGTTTCGGGATGAACAGTCAGCGAGCTTGGATGGAAGATTGAGACCTTCAAAAGCGCCTTTTCTGATAACATTATCGCGGGCAGCGCGGGCGGCTTTCCTAGCCCGGGCGGCCAAGGTGGCTTTGCCAACGATTTTCTTAGCGATAGCAGGGTTTTCCTCGAGGTAGTAGCCAAAATATTCGGTCATGACCTTGTCTACATAGCCGCGCACCTCTGGATTACCGAGCTTATTTTTGGTTTGGCCCTCAAATTGTGGGTCTGGTAACTTTACTAAAATTACCGCGGTGAGACCTTCTTTAATATCATCGCCGGTGAGGTTATCTTCTTTTTCCTTGAGGAGACCGTTTTTGCGGGCGTAATCATTAATGGTGCGATTTAGCCCGGTACGGAAACCTACTACATGCATACCGCCATCTGGGGTGAGCACGTTGTTGGCGAACGGCTTCATGATTTCGGCGAAAGTGTCATTATACTGGAGTGCAACCTCTACTTCGGCATCGCCAATTTTCTTTTCTACGTAGAAGATATCATCTGATAAGACTTCTTTGCCGTTATTGAGGCGCTTGACATAGCTCTTGATGCCACCTTCAAAATAGAAGGATTCGTGGGCGCCAGTGCGCTCATCGCTGACCGAGATTAAGATACCCTTAGTGAGGTAGGCCTGGTGGCGGGCGTAATTAGATACCCAGCTGTAGTCAAAAGTGGTAGTTTCTTTAAAAATGGTGGGGTCTGGGTAGAAGGTGATAGAGGTGCCAGATTCGCGTGGCGAGCCTTTGGTAACTTGGAGCTCCATGGTTGGCTTGCCTGTGTCAAACTCAATGTGGTGAGTTTTGCCATCGCGATAAACTTCGGCAATCATTCTAGTGGAAAGGGCATTTACTACCGATGAACCCACGCCATGAAGACCGGATGAAACTTTGTAGCCGCCATCGCCGAATTTACCACCGGCGTGGAGGACCGTTAATACTGTTTCTAGAGTGGATTTTTTGGTCTTGGGGTGGATATCTACGGGGATACCGCGACCGTTATCATCTATACGGATACCGCCATCCTGTAAAATGGTAATTTCTACCTTATTTGCATAGCCTGCGATAGCCTCATCAATAGAGTTATCGGCAATTTCTTTGATTAAATGATGTAGACCATCGTATCCGGTAGAACCGATATACATACCGGGTCTTAAACGAACCGGTTCTAGCCCTTCGAGTACCCGAATTTCTGACGAGTCGTAATCACCAGCTTTGTCAGCCATTTTTATACCTCTTCTTAATTTTCCTTATCTATTATACACCTTATGGAGAAAAAATCAAGCGAGCGAACAAAAAACTCCCGCTGATGTAGCGAGAGCTTGAGGTTGACACTTTTAGTGTCTTGGGGGGTTAGAAGCTTGGGGAAGACCCTACATAGTAGATACGCACCGCACAGCCATGGCGATAGAGCGGCGTTGGGCATCCTGGGCGTCAACTGTAACAGTACCTCTTTCATTAGTGATAGTTAGGCAACATGTATCGAATTTTGAATGCTCTAAAGTTGACCAATAGCTGCCAAGCCAACCACGGTATAGTAGCCAGCCATGTAAGACCGAGCCGGAGCGAGAAAACTTGTAGCGATCCTCAAGACTACGAAAGATTCCTTCCCTCATGGATGCACGTGTCAGTATAGTCCCTTTGGGGTATTCGATTTCGGCATTAATAGCCTTTATGATTGGTCTCCAGTCGGCCGGTATAGACCATCCGTATCGATTAAGCCATTCATTAATTTTGAGGAGCTCTTTACTATATGGGAAATGGGAAATAGATCCTGTCCAGGCACCACCGTAATAGGGATAGGATGGAGATAATGGTTTTAGCCAGTTTTCGCCGTAGACTAGTTCTTCGGGATCAGCCCAGAATGGTCTTCCCCCAGCTTCCCAGTTCCAGTTAAAGTAGAGCGGTTTGTACAACTTGGCGATGAGATTGGTCGGAGCGATAAACTCCGCTCCGGCGCCTTTTGGTAAAGGGATCCTATTTTCATTCCACTTCTCGATGATTGCCCCATCAATTTCGAGATGTCCATACTCGGATTTATACGGGCGGATTTTGCTACTCATTTTTAAACCTCCTATTTTGTAATAATGCTTGCAGTTAAAAACAACTGCACGGTTTGTTGTTATCATTATATCATCTTTTGATATTTTGTCTAGTTTTGCTAGGGTTATCTGATCTTGAAAATAGCTTCATCAGGCTCGGGTTCTGGAGTGGGTTCTGGCTCGGGGGTTGGGGTAGGTTCTGGAGTTGTGGTAGGGGCTGGAGCCGGGGTTGGCTCTGGGGCTGCTGGGGTAAGCTCTGGTGGGAAGACTGGGGCGGAGATGGGCTGTGCGGCCTTTTTGGCCATCCAGTCATCTAAGAAGCCTTTTTCGGCCTCTTCTGCGGTGATATTTGAGTTATCTCCTGCCGTAGATGGGTTGTCTAGCGGTTTTGGGCTAGAACCGCCTTCTAGGGGCTCTGGTGAGCCGGAAGCAGCATTTTTAGCACGCTCGGCCGAGCTCCAACGATCTTGAATTTCTTTTTCAACCTCGGCGCGGGTTTTGGCAAATTTGGTGGCCGAATAGACTTTGAGATTCTCCATTAATTCTTCGTTGGGGTCGCCCATCGGTGGCGGCAAGCTAATCGTGAACGGCGCGGATGGCATATCAAACATCATCACCTTGGCCACAGCGGCAAAGTTTGGTGTTTTAGTGAGGTCTTCAGCGGTGAATGTAGGTGTAAAGGCTTTAACCATTAGCTCTGCATCTGTTACACCGATACGGCCACAGACAATTGTGCCAACGTTACCGAGTAGGGCTTCCCTAATCTTCTCGGTGAGCTGAGTCATAAACTGGTTAGCCACAATCAGGTTGAGGCGATATTTTCTGGCCTCTGAAAGAATAGATTCAAAGCTGTCGGTGGCAAAGTTTTGGAACTCGTCTACGTAGAGACAGAAATCTTGGCGCTGATCTTCGGGTATATCCTGGCGGCTCATGGCGGCCTGCTGGAATTTCATTACGAAAATCATACCGAGGAGATTGGCGTTAATGTCGCCGAGGCGACCCTTAGAGAGGTTGACGAGGAAGATTTTCTTGTTGTCCATAATTTCGCGAATATTGAAGCCGGATTTGACCTGACCGAGGGTGTTTCTCATGATGGTGTTGGCGATGAATGGTCCCCATTTGGAGGCAAACCAAGTGATGACTTCGCCGGCATCGTTAGATTTTTGCGAGGCTGGGAACTCCTTGGTCCAGTAGTCGTAAACGGCTTTGTCGGTGACATATTTGAGTTTAGATTTGACAAATTCAGGGTCGGTGAAACATTGTGGGATATCAATAAAGGTGGCGCCGGCGGGGTCGGACATTAGAAGGAGAGCGGCGTTTCGGAACATGTGCTGGCCGCGCGGACCAAAGAAGCCTTGGTTCTGAGGGTCAAAGAGAGATTGAAGCATCGCAATTCCCTCTTGGACAATGAAGTCCTTTTGGTCTTCGGTGGTATATTCAAACATATTCATGCCGACCGGGTGCTCAATATCGGCCGGGTCAAAGTAAATGACGTCATCAATGCGTTCCTCTGGTACGCGCTGGAGTAAAGCCTCGGCGGCATCGCCGTGCGGATCAATAAAGGCAAATCCGCGCCCATCGCACATATCTTGGAAGGCAAGGTTCTCTAGGAATACGGACTTACCCATACCAGTTTGACCAATCACGTACATGTGGCGGCGGCGGTCTTTTTCTTGGAGGTAAATGGCCTTTTTAGCGCCACGGAATTCGTTAGTGCCCAGAAACAGTCCTTCGGTAGCAAGGCGAGCCGGGCCATCAACCTGCTTGGTGAGCTGGCGTTCTACTTGGGAGTTTGGAATAGAGCTTTGCTCTGGGAGGTGAAAAATCGAGGCGAGTTCTACGCTATTTAGAATGTTGGATTTGATTTTGAGTGGGAAGAAACGAAAAGTATAGTTAATGACAAATTTTTTGATGTTTTTAAATTTGTTGACCTTAAAACCATTTAGCTCGGGAGAGTTGAACTGCGAAAACGCCGAAACTACACCGCCTACGATCGATTCGGAGCGAGCCTCTGTTGCTGAGCTGGCGACTATTCTGATTAGGGTCTCAAAAGCTGGGAAGCGTAATTTATTGCCTACAGCATTGAGCTCTTCTTGTTTGACACTAGTAATAACCTCTTGAGTTTCAACTTTCTTTTCGTGTTCTGGTGGAACCTCAAATGGGGCGCGAATAACTTCACCTATAAATTCAACGATGCTGGTTCCGCCAAAAGTAGTGGTCTTTTTGCCCTTCTGGACGGACTCGATATAGCTTTTGCCGCCCTCTGACCACTTTTTTTGTGCAGGGCGGAACAAAATTTGAACAGCCGCGCCTTCGTTTTTACCCACGGTTGAGAGGGCGTTTAGGATTGCCATCTGGGCATCGCGTTTGGTATCCTCATAAGTGGCAATTGGGAGATAGTATTCCTTGTTTAGAGTTAGCTCGGCGCCAGATACGGCATCAATGCCGTTTCCACCCTCAAAGATATTTTCCTCGACTTTTTCCTCTAGTCTGGCAGTGGGGTAGGCGGACTGGATAGCCTGCTTGACTGTCTCGGTTAGGACTGCCGGAACTACGGCGTAATACCTAATAAAGCCATCTTTGGCAATTATTTCAAAGGAAAAATGTCTCTGACCATATATCTTAGTTTTTAGGCCCTTAGTGATAGTGGAGGCGAGAATAGAGTACATCACTTGGGCTTTTGAGACCGCTTCGTTAGTGATGTCGCGTTTATCCCTGCCGCCACCTTCAATATCATCAGTAGTAGGCGGGAGGTGAATCAAGAGTGGCACCATTTTAAGACCGCGCTCATATTTTTTAGCTTTCTTAAGCTTCGCAATGCCAGTGATCGAGATAGTCAAAATTACCGCAATTGCTGCGACCGCGATAATTGTAGCTACCACCCAAAGTTCCATTATTCTGCGCGCCTCGCTAGGTTATTGTTGTAAAAATTACAGAAACAGATTGTGCTTATGGT
Source organism: Candidatus Saccharimonadota bacterium (assembly GCA_017514675.1). Classification (GTDB taxonomy): domain Bacteria; phylum Patescibacteriota; class Saccharimonadia; order Saccharimonadales; family Saccharimonadaceae; genus Nanosyncoccus. The sequence continues at coordinate 9,857 of JAFWIY010000002.1, forward strand.
TTTCATGCCGCTTTGCCCTTCCAATGCGAGTTTTCGCCGTATGTGTTGTTCAGATAGTTCATCGTGGCCTCGTTCTTAAATGATACCAATTCGGATGGCGATATCTTATTGCTACTAAATTTACCAATTGTGCGCAAGGTTCCCTTTAGTGTTTTTTTAGATATGCGGTTGTTTTGTCCTCTGAAGTTAGCTGGGTTTGCCTCCTCTACGTCGCTTACGCTTTTAGGCTGACCTTCGGCCAACTCTGGCTCTAGTGGTGGCATCCCTATATCGATTATTTCACCAATACCGGGCTGATCCTCGTGTGCGGTGGATTCCTGGTCTAACGGGTCACTATTTCCTCCTGCCGCGATATCATTGGCTACATTACCCATAGCACGCATATCATGCTCCGTAGGAGTTATAGCGTGCTGGTATGCTTCATCGTTCAAACTGTTATTTATGTCTGAATTAACCGTTTCTGGCGCGTTGCCAACCCCATCCGTGAAAAACGGATTTGTATTGTTTGGGGTGAGCTGACCATTATCCATATGCTTATTTTATCACACTTAAATCTTTTTGTAGACTAAAAATTCCGCTAATGTTAGAAAAATCGCAATAAGGCTGACAGTCCAGAGGCTAATTGCGCCAAAAGACCGCGCCATAAGGAGCATGATCGGACCAAAAGCAAAGACTGCCGTATAGAGGTAGTCCTTGTTTTTGTAGGTATGTTTTTTTAGCGCAATGCGTAAAAACGACTGGTAGATTAGGGTCGTGATGCCGAAGCATACTAAATAGACTGTTGTAAAAAATAATAAAACACCGAACGGCCCAATTTCCGTCGGTGATGTAAAATTGAGAAGTATAAGTAAGACTGCGAGTCCGATAATACTTAAACAATAGATAATTCGGTTATGCTTCATAACTTCATTATATCATAACTGGTAAATCCCCCAAGAATTTCGTGGAGGGAGCGGGGGCTATCCGGCGCTATATAATCTAACTATTGACCGCAGCCCTGATCCGCTATTCCCTTTTTGACCGCTTCACGCTAGGTGAAGCATTGATCCTTATTAGCTTTTTCCTTTCGCTCTGGTTTACTTTTAGAAGGTACTAACGAAAGATTTGCTAATGCGCTCTACGCTTTGATTTCTTTTTAGATGATTACCTTTTTTAGCTTTCTCTAAATCAGAAATCTCTTGGCGGAGCTCTAGGTAATTCCTATATGTAATTTATGGCTAGAAATTACCTTTTCGCCCGCCAAATTTTATGGTTTATTTTTAGTTTTCATTTTTAAAGTCCTTTGTTTTTAGTTTTTATTTGAGTCATCTCGACTGTTTTTATCGTAGCACATTTTGCTGAGAAAATCAATAGATTTGTTCAATTTTATCGCTGTAATTTTTACAATACTTACTCTATTTATTCCCTGTTCTAATTTATTGTTCATTTTGTTGTAATTTTTACAACAATTCTGTGCGAAGCGGTGGTTTTGTAGCGGTTCATTATTGTATTTTATTCTCTTTTGTGTTAAAATATAGGTAGTTGGGGCTGACAAAGCTTAGACGGATTATTAACAGATATCAGGCGCACCGATTGAATACCGTAAGTATTAAATAAGTGCTAAAAACACTAAAACCGCGCATGTTGCTTACATGCCGGTCTTTGCCTAAGATTTTATAGGCTGGTTTGCGTTTAAGGCATCGTAGAACGTGAATTATCATACAACGAAGCTAAGGTAGTTTGGTTGGCGTAAAATTACATGAAAATTAGCCATGGCTTTAAAAAGTTTCGTTTTCTGCAGCTTTTTATATATGCCAAGACAAAACAGAAAACTATGTGCGTAGAATGATGTCCACGTGATATTTCGGACCCGGAGGCAGTATCCGGCAGCTCCACCAATTGGTTTAGGATTTAATTTAAATTTTATTCACGGTTTGCTCGCGCTAGGAATTTTTTAGCAAAATTTTTAACGAAAAATTTTCGCTTCCGTTCTCGCGACAAATTTTCCTAAATTTTACTAAAAAATTCTGGCTCGCAAAATGCTTATAAAATTTAAATTAAATCCTCAAACAATAGAATAAGACCGGTAACTGCGAGGAAAACCGGTCTTATTGTAGAGTGTGGAGTTATTTTGGCTAAATTTTTGTTTTAACCTCCTGAATAATTTTTTTATTCAGAAGCTACCTCTATAATATCGCAAAAAAATGGTTATGTCAATAGATTTTTTGAACAATTTTTGTACTTTTTTTACCGAGTTTTCCACAAGCATTTTCATTATGTTTGTGGCTTAAAATAAGCACAAGCTAATGTAGGGGGGTTGTAAAATGGGCCAGGCTATGTTAGTTTGCTGGCATGATAAGTAAAATACATTCAATAGTGCCCTACGGCTTTGATGGAAAGCTGGTGGAAGTCGAGGGCGACCAAAATCGTGGGCTACCAGCTTTCAATATTGTGGGCATGGCGAACAAAACTATCAACGAAGCCAAAGAACGCGTGCGGAGCGCGATCGTGAATTCGGAGTTTAGTTTTCCGGACAAAAAAGTAACGATAAATTTGGCGCCGGCGGAGCTTTTGAAGGATGGCACATACCTGGATCTCCCGATTGCGCTAGCGATTTTAACCCTGTCTGGGCAGTTGATTAAAAGCGATACTGCTGGGAAGGTATTCGTGGGGGAGTTGTCGCTAAATGGTGAGGTGAGGCCAGTTCGGGGGATAATTAACATCGTTGAAACAGCGCGAGAAGCTGGGTACAAGGAGATTTATGTGCCAATAAAAAACCTCTCGCAGGCATCTTTGGTTTCTGGTATCACGATTTATGGCGTAGAAACGCTGCAGAAGCTCTATTTGGGGCTAAAAAACCAGGTTACGCTACCTATGGCGGGCGGAGTTGAGATGGGGCTTAAAGAGGCTAGTGGAGGCTCAAATTCGGCGATTTTAGACCATATTCGTGGGCAGGCGCTCGCGAAACGGGCTTTTGAAGTGGCGATTGCGGGACATCATAATATTCTAATTTCCGGGCCACCAGGGGCGGGCAAGACGCTGCTCGCGAAGGCGGCGGCGAATTTATTGCCGGAACTCACCCCTAGCGAGATGGTTGAGATTACGAAGATTTATTCGATTGCGGGGCTGTCTACTGATGAGATTATCTCGGCGCGCCCCTTTAGAAGTCCACACCATTCAGCGAGTTCGATTTCAATCATCGGAGGCGGGGCGGGGGCGGTCCCGGGAGAAATTTCGCTGGCGCATAAAGGAGTGCTGTTTTTAGATGAAATTCCGGAGTTTCCGCGGTCGGTGCTGGAGGCTCTCCGCCAGCCTTTGGAGGATAGAGAAATTACGATTTCGCGAGCAAACCGAAAGTCGGTTTATCCGGCGGATTTTATGCTGGTCGCAACGATGAATCCCTGCCCTTGCGGGTATCTCGGCGATCCGGCACACGAATGTAAGTGTACGGAAACGCAAATTCAGAATTATCAGAAGAAGTTATCGGGGCCGTTGTTTGATCGGATTGATATGAATATCGTGGTGGAGAAAGTTAGCAATGAGGAGCTTCGAGTGCCAATTCGAGCCGAAAACCATGAGCATAATGTTGTAAAAAATACTATAACAGGGGCGATTTCTAGGCAAAGGGCGCGGTATGGCAAAGATGGGGTTTATAATAGTTCCCTTTCGTCGTTTGAAGTTTCGCAAAAATTAAAGTTAGAGCCGGCGGCCGAGAAGTTGCTGTCTAGCGCGTCGGAAAAATTAAATCTGTCGGCGCGGTCGTATTTTAAAACGATTAAAGTCGCGCAAACGATTGCGGACCTCGATGGTTCTGAAATTATTAAGCAAAATCATTTAGCGGAGGCGCTGACTTATCGGAGTAGGCGATGATGCTGCTCAAACGGACGCCGGAACAGCGGCGTTATGATATGCAAGTACCAGCTAGCGAAGCAAACTCTCTTGCCGATATCATTAAAACTCCGAGCGGTAAAAATAAAATAATGATACTATCCCGCAAGATAGATATCATGGCGTATAAAATCACAAAGGATAAATTCAATACGGATATCAGCGGATTTACTCATATTTTAGATTCGTCCAGTGTAAAACATGCTCTTAAGAAACATTCAAAGGACAAAATCCCGCTTACTGCTTCGCATCTTGGCCTTATTAAAGATATCTTGGGTAGACCAGATAAGATAATTTGTAGCAGAAAAAATAGGCGAGGTTTAAATACTCTTGTTTATACGAAGCGATTTAATAACAAACGGTTGGTTTATGTAGAAGAAGTAAGACCCGGTAGACATCAGCTCGCAATGAATACGATGTATTGGGCGTCTTAAACCCACAAAAAAAGCACACCTACTGGGGAGTTTTCAGGCGAACCCACAAACTCTTTACGGGCATTACCCCGGCCAGCAGGAAGCGCTAGATTTATTATACCTTAGTCGCCGACAAAAATCAAGATGTGGTTACTCTGGGAAGTCGAGGTCGAGATAGACATAGTTATTCATGTCGTAAGATAAGTTGTTTTGGATTTCTGATGCGGAGGCTTCGTCGATTGCGGAAACGCGAGTGCCGTTTACGAGCGGGTCGATATAGCGGACCTTCGAGCCGCAATAAACCGAATAAGTATTCTCGGGTTTAGTTTTCGAAGTTTTAACTTCTTTGGCAGTTCGCCAAATGTCAAAGATGCTGCAATATTTCGAGTTTTTAATTAAGTCAATCACATCGCTTTCTTTAAGATTATAGAGGTCGAATTTAGTGATTTTGCCATCGGCGTTAAGTCTTTTTAAGATATCGGCGATAAATTGCATCGAATAGCGAGTTTTATCCTCGCGATAAAAGATAGACATAGTGCTAGTTAGTTTAACAAATTTAGCAGCGGTCGTCGCGGTGGTAAACCCGAGTTCGACTTCGTCTTGGTTTTTCTGGATGGCTATATCTTTATACAATTCTTTTACTTCACCGATTTCTATGATGCCATATTTAAATAGTGCATCCGCTAACGAATATTCTAAACGATCGGCAGACAATTTCGGCGTGTCGTTATCAGCAATTGGGTAAAGATGGTAGTTCTCTACTTCGGAGAGTTTGATTTTGTCTCTCTTTAAAAGTTTCATGATTTCGGGACTGTTTTTAATGATATCCGTAGTTAAATCCTCGGTGGATTCTTGTTTCGAATAGTCACCGTTCATGTAATCAACGCAATGCTTAAAAACCGGAGTGGCGATATCGTGAAAAAGTCCGGACAAGGTTTGTTTTTTGTCTTTTGTGAAATGCCAAATAACTAATGCAACACCGACAGAGTGGTCGAGGTTTGAATAAAAAAATGGGGTGTTAAAGAGGTCGGAATAGATAGTCCCGCAGGATGTGCTGATGTATTGTTGCTTTAAAAGCGGCTCGGTATTGATGTAATCGTTTAGCCAACTCGGAAATCTCGGCGACAAAATGCGGAAATATTCTTTAACCTTTTCACTTGGAACATATTTTTCGTCCACTCCTCCTCCTTTTGCCTAATTATAGCATAATTCCTCTTGTATTTTTCCCTACTCTTTGGTATAATGATTAACAGGTTAATTCAAGAGATGAAAGGACTACTATAAAAAACAATTCACGGACAAGGCTTAACGGAGAGATTCGTTACCCAGAGGTCCGCGTTATAGGTTCGAGTGGCGAGCAGCTCGGTATTATGTCGAGTCGCGAGGCCCAACTTCTTGCGAATGAACAGGGAGTGGATTTAGTGGAGATTGCCGCTAACGCCAATCCGCCGGTTGTTAAAATCATCGATTGGGGTAAGTTTCAATACCAAAAGATGAAAGAGGAAGCCAAAAATCGGAAAAAGGCTCGCGAGAAACAATCCGAGCTGAAACAGATGAAGATTGGCCTTAAAATCTCTGATAACGACCTTAACATTAAAGTCCGGAAAATGCGAGAATTTCTCGATGATGGTGACCGCGTAAAGATTATGATTATCTTTCGGGGTCGCGAAATGGCGCACAAGGAAATTGGCTCTGAGCTACTGAAGAAAGTGGTTGGGCTACTTGGCGAAGATGTCGTAGAGGAAGGCAAGTCGCAATTCAACGGGCGTAACCTATCAGTGCAAGTACGAAAGAAGTAATTTCCTACTTCCAAGGCTACCTGATCGCACCTGCGAAATGCTGTATGACAGTGTCATACAATTTCGCTACTATTATTAACTATAAATAAAGGAAAACTATTATGCCAAAGTTAAAAACGCATAAAGGTACCGCTAAAAGGATCAAGATTACCGGTTCGGGTAAATTGGTTCGTGAGCGGGCATTCGGGAATCATATTCTCGCTAAAAAATCTAAGGCCAGAAAGCGCAACATGAAAACTGCTGCGACAATTGAAGGCAAAATCAGTAAAAATATTAAGAAAGCGTTGGGGGTTTAAATATGAGAGTTAAAAGAGGTGTCGCGGCACACGCGAAACATAAGAAATTGTTAAATAAAACCAAAGGTATGCAGCATTACCGCCGCCGCAGTTTTCGGCTCGGTAAGCAAGGCGTAATCAAGGCTTTAACTTACAGCTATCGTGATCGCCGCAATCGCAAGCGCGATTTAAGAGCCCTTTGGATTACCCGTATCAATAATGCTTCTAGAGAGATGGGTCTTTCCTACTCGCAGCTAATCGCTGGGATGAAGGCCAAGAATATTTCGCTAGACCGCAAGGTTTTAGCGGACCTAGCCGTAAATAACCCAGAAGCATTCAAAGCAATCGTAACTGCAGTAAAGGAGAAATAAGATGGCGATTTGTGAAATTTCTGGAAAAGGCAAAATGTATGGCCACAATGTGTCGTTCTCGCAGCGCCATACACGCAAGGTTTTTAAGCCAAACGTGAGCAAGCGCACTTTGATTATTAACGGTCAGAAGGTGAAATGTAACGTTTCGGCCGCTGCACTCCGCACTTTGAAGAAAAAAGGCTTGATCGAGAGCCCAAAAGAAGCGGCAGCGAAAAAAGCCGAGAAAAAGAGTAAGTAATTTATACTCAAAACAAAAAACCACCCTCTCGGGCGGTTTTTTGATGTGAGCCGTCGGTAAGCCGGGTTCTGTGACCTCCGCAAGCGAAGGCCGGCAATCATCTATCTTGGCGCTACATTGCTGCGGCGCTCTAGCGGTGAGCGTGCGTCTTCGAGCAAAAGCTAATAGCACTCCTTGCAACAGGTAGGGTTTGCCGCCGCGATGTATCGCTACAAAGCGCTGTGGGCTCTTACCCCACTCTTTTCACCCTTGCCCCGTGATAAACACGAGGCGGTTTGGTTTCTGTGGTACTTTCCCTATCCTTGCGGACGGTCGCCGTTAGCGACTACCTTGCTCTGTGTTGCCCGGACTTTCCTCTTGAATTACAAGCGATTGCCCTTCAGGCTCCCTTATATTATATCACAGATTTTAAGCGCCGACTTTATCTTTGCCGATACGGCGAGAAGCGTTGCGCTCAATATACTCAATAATCTTGGAAGCGACATCTCTGCCGGTGACCTTTTCAATACCGAAGCCTGGCGAAGCGTTCACCTCTAGTACCAATGGCCCACGAGCGGAGCGCATGAGGTCTACGCCACAGATATGAAGGCCCATAGCCTTAGCAGCTTTTAAAGCAACTTTCTTTTCTTCTTCAGTGAGTTTGATTGGGGTACCCTGGCCACCCTGGTGGAGGTTAGAGCGGAAATCATCATCTAGAGAGGCGCGCTTCATAGAGGCGACTACGCGATTCCCTACCACAAAAGCACGGATATCAGTACCGGCGGATTCTTTGATAAATTCCTGGAGTAAAATATTGGTGCCATCTTCATTGTAGAGATAGAACGCCTGAAGAGCGGACTTGGCGGCTTTACGAGTGTCAGCTAGAATTACGCCGTTACCGTGGGTGCCGGTAGCAAGCTTAATAATTACCGGGAGGCCAATCTGCTCAATTAAGTCATCAATATCTGAAGTATTACGAGATACGAGAGTTTTTGGCGTATCTACATCGTATTTGGCTAAAATCTGAGCAGCGCGCAACTTGTCGCGGGCGCGGGTGATAGCCACCGATGGAGCAGAGGTGTAAACACCTTGCATCTCGAATTGGCGCACCACGGCACAACCGTAGCGGGTCATATTGTTGGAAATACGAGGCAAAATTGCATCAAAACCTTTGAGCTTTTCGCCCTTATAATATACATCTGGATGCTTGTCGTCAAGTGCTAAGTAGCAATTCTTATACTTGATTACTTCTACTTTATGGCCGCGCTTCTGGGCTTCTTCTACTAAACGCTTGGTAGAATAATTTCCTGGACCATTTGATAAAATAGCGAGCTTCATAATTTCTCCTTTCTATTATTTACCCACATATTTTTGATGAAATTCGTAAGGATCTTCTCTAAGCTCCTGATTTAAAGGAGCCTCCTTGTTCTTAATACGTTCAATAGACGACTTTGAAACATCTACGAGAAAGTTTCCCTCTAGTGTATGTCGGCCGATTAGGATCGGGAAATTGTTACGCGAACGATTGGCGAGCGTAAAGGTAGTTTCAATAGACTTGCCACAAATAACTACTGGTAGTTTTACCCTGTAGCGAATCTGTTGATCTCCGTGAGACGAGCGCACAATTTTGGCCCGATAATCGGTAGTCCTGAGCTTTTCTCCGGTGTAAAATGGAGACTTTGGACTAAACAAACAGAACTCTAAAGTGCCGTCCTTTGTCATATCAATCTCTGAGGCCCAAATAGAAGAGGTGTCGGCGCCAGTGTCGGTTTTGGCGGGGATGTTTTTGATCCCGGCGACTTCTATATACTCGGTTGAACCCATAATGATTAACTGCGAACTATTATTTTCCGACATGGTATTATTATACCATATTCAAAGTTTTATGGCTATCTTTTTAAAATTTGGTCGATAGCTAAATTAGCCTCAGCATCGGCGATTTGGTTTTCGCGGCGCGGAACATGCGAGAACGAGACCGCATCAAATTGATCAAGTTTTTTAATAATGTCTTCGTAAATTGGAAGAATGTCTTGGTTTTTGATGGTAAAGATACCATTTAGTTGATTGACCACCATTAAGCTGTCCGAGATAAAGCGTGCTGTCTTATAGCCAAGTTCGATAGCCTTATTGACGCCGTAGCGCATAGCATAGTACTCAGCCATTCTAGAGGTCGCGAAGCCAATAAATTCCCCGCCCTGTTCAATGATTTTACCGCTTTCATCGTGGATACAATACCCAATACCGGATGGGCCAGGATTTCCACGAGAAGCACCGTCTACATTGATCACTACAGAGTTCGCCGTATCACGCGCCGATGTGCGACTGTGTGTAATCTTACCCTCCTCGATCTCTAGCACCGCCATGCTAGTTTCGTTAAGGCGAACATTCGGAGCGGCGATGTCTTTAATATACTTATATGCGGTGTAGTAGTCGCGGGGGTCTGGCCTTCCGCCCACGGCAAGCTCGTAGACAATATAGAGGTTACTGAGCTGACTTGCCCCTTCTGGAGCGAGAAACGTCACGACATCTTTTAAGCGAATAGACGATGCGCTGAGCCCGGTGTTTTCAGAGAGCGAGCGCGCCATGGCCTCTTCGGGCTGCTCGCCGAATTTAATCTTGCCGGTGGGGAGCTCCCAAAAAGCCGGGGCCTCGCTGCGGCCACGGCTACGTTTAAAAACTAGGATACCGTCCTGGTTTTTGATAATTCCGACTACTCTGATTCTCTGTTTCAATTTAGGCCCACCTTTTATCTTAAAACCCTACCGACCTGTTTTCCCCGTAATATATACAAGGTGGGTAAAATCTTATGCGACATGTCCACGGACATGAGCCACGAAATCCCTAAAACATGATTATTCAGGAAAATCATGCTGCCGATAGGGCTAGTTTAATTATATCATAGACTGCGTTTCTTACTAGTCAAATTGGTTAGAATAGGCGTTGTTGAATAATTAGACAACTAAAAAGAGCAGTGATATTCTTATAATATGAAAACTAAAATAAAAACAAACACTGCTCATATTAATAATAACACTAAAAAGATTAAAAATTGGTCAGAATATAATAAATCACTTAA
>JAFWIY010000003.1 GCA_017514675.1 Candidatus Saccharimonadota bacterium
GGAAGAACGCGGTTTTTCGTTTCGTTTTGATGCGCCACTGGATATGCGTATGGATAGAAGGCAGGAGTTAACAGCGAGAGACGTAGTAAATAAATACAGCGAAAAAGCCCTCGCGGATATCTTCGTGAAATATGGCGAAGAAAGTCCCGGGCGCGCCGCGATGTTTGCAAAAACTATAGTACATCATCGCCCAATCAGTACCACCAAGGAATTGGCAGATTTGATTAAGCAACGATGGCACAGTAGTACCCATCCTGCTACTAGGATTTTTCAGGCGATTCGGATAGAAGTAAACAACGAGCTCGGCGAAATCGAGCAGGCTTTACCACTTCTCCCGAAACTACTAAAACCCGGCGGCAGAGTGGCGATTATTACTTTCCATAGTCTAGAAGACCGGTTGGTGAAGGATTATTTTAAAGAGGCGAGCAGTCACGGCGAGGAATCAGAACTTAGCATTATTACGAAAAAACCAATTATTGCGGAGGCACATGAGTTAGTTATCAACCCGAGGGCCCGGAGCGCGAAGCTCCGCGCGGCTATTCGGAATTGATAAAAATAAAAACATAAAAAGGAGGCAAAATATATGCCAAAACAAATTTTTGTCGCGAATAAATCGCGCAGGCAGACCGTAAAGGTCAACTTCCGCTAGGCCTTTTAGGTCGGGTGGCCGAAACCCATCTTCTGAAGGGCCTAAGACTTGGGCGAGCGCCCCGGAGCGGCCCGAAGAAGATGGGTTCGGACAGGACCCGACCTGAGAATATAGCGGCGACATGGGCCATTTACGGCCTACCAAAAAGGGTTTTAAGAGTGTGTGAAAGTGTATGACCTTCCCGGGGTAGCCTTTATAGCTTACTTATAGCTCTGGCTATAAAGGTCCCCGGACTAAGAAAAGGCTACCAATCAAAACCCGAAATATCAAACAAAAATAAACATCAGCGAGGAAAAAAATGATCAACCAAACAACTTACGTCACCAGAAGGGCACCAATTGCGGCAAATAGTTTTGCGCGTAACCGCAACACTGTTCGCCATACCGCCAGGAGCTTAGGCTCAATTTCCCAAATCGTGATTGTCAGTATGCTTACACTAGTTTTTGGTTTGATTTACGTGGCAGAGGGCACCAAAGCCACCAGTTTTGACTACGAAATTTCCTCAGTTGAATCCGAAATCTCCGAATTGAACGCTAGAAAAGATGACCTCGCTGTGGAAAAAGCCCGTTTGACTTCTGTCGCTACAGTCAAAAACAGCGCTGTGGCGGCCGTCATGGAAGATGCTACGGTAACTGGGTATGTATCGGAGTAAGACTAAGTCAGAAAATAACATCAGGTTCAAGATTTTAAAGAGCCTAGTTTTAGTCGCATTTGCAATTATTGCAGTGCGATTATTTGTATTGCAAGTTATTGAACATGGCGCTTGGGTCGCCAAGGCTGAAAAGCAACATACTTTACTAGAAACCATTGCCGCAAAGCGCGGCGAAATTTACATGATGGATCAAGGTGAGCCAGTGCCAGTGGTCTTAAATCAGGCCACTTATCAAGTAGTAATTGATCCGACCGTAACCGACAAAGACAAGCTAAAAAATGTCCTAGAAAAGCACGCCAAAGATTATATCACGGCCGATATAGATAAGATTTACGAGATTGAAGGCTTGCGCTACTATGTGGTGGCTAAAAAAATCCCGCGCGAAGTTGCAATTAAAATTGCCGAGGAAGAAACTCCGGCTGTTTGGCTAAAGAAAACTAATCAGCGGGTCTATACCGAGGGCGAAATGGCCTCTGGTATGCTCGGTTTTGTCAATGCCGATGGTATAGGGCAGTATGGTGTGGAGGGATCACTCAATAAAGAATTATCCGGCGAAGATGGTCTACTCAAGACCACTGCCGATATTAACAGGATCGCGCTTTCTATCGGCAGCGACAATACTAAAATTCCAGCAAAGGATGGTAAAGACATTGTACTCAGTATTGATCGCGGATTACAGAAAGGTACCGAAGAATTAGCGTCTAATGCTATCGAGAATACTAATGCTACCAATGCATCAGTCTTGATAATGGATCCCGGTAGCGGAGAAGTTTTAACTATGGCCAATCTCCCAAATTACAATCCTGGAGATTACAGCAACGTGGTCGATGCTTCAGCTTATCTTAACTACGTTACCGAAGTCCCCTATGAGCCAGCTTCGATTTGTAAAACCTTCACTTTCTCCGCAGCCTTAAATGAAGGCGTTATGACCGCCGATACTACCTATTTTAATCAAGGTTATGAGATGGTAGATGGCTGGAAAATCAATAATGCTGAACAGCGTTCGTCGCTTTATGGTACTCTGGATATGCGCGACGCACTGTATTGGTCTTTAAATACCGGTAGTATTTACGCTTTGAAGTTGCTTGGCGGCAATACTAATAGCATTAATCAAACAGGCAGGGAAAAGCTCTACGACTATTATCGTAACAAATTTCGCTTATCGCAAAACACGGGTATTGAACTGATCGAAGCCGAAGGCTATATCCAAGACCCCAACGAAGGTTGGGGACGCGATTCGGTTTATGCCAATATGACGTTTGGCCAAAACCTCGGCATTACGATGATCCAGACTGCTACCGCATTTTCGGCCGTAGTAAATGGCGGTATTTATCGTACGCCATTTGTCGTGAAAGGCGTCATGGAGAACGGCAAGCTCAAAGAGACGGAACGCACCGATGTTGTCGAAGATAAGATTCTAAGCGATGAGACAAGCGCCGCCATGCGCGAGATGCTGGTCAACAATCGCAGCTATAAGCTTCGTGCTGGTATCGACCGTGACGGCTACGAGATTGGCGGCAAATCCGGTACCGCTCAAGTAGTTAAAAACGGAGCATATGATGATACGATGTCTGAAACGGTAGGTTCTTATATGGGCTATATTGCAACAGCGGGGGAGTTGCCAAAATACGTAATAATGGTTAAAATGTGGGGAGAGGATCAATATCTTGATGGCGGTATTGCTAGTGAGTTATTCGATTCCGTTTCCAACTTCCTCATCGATTATTTAAAAGTTAAACCAGGAGTATAAATGAATATAGAGACTATTAACCACGAAATCTTCTACGGGCTCATTTTAGCCATCGCTGGATTTATGTTTTCTATGGCATTAACACCATTTTACACGCACCTTGCTTACAAGTATAAATTTTGGAAAAAGCAGAAGAAAACTACCGTAGATGGCAAAGCTTTGCCAATTATGACTAAACTTCACGCCCATAAATTCAAGCGCGTCTTTCCAACTATGGCCGGCATTGTTGGAGTGGTCGCGGTTACGATTGTCACATGGGTCTTTAATTTAGACCGCGGGCAGACGTGGTTGCCTTTGGCTGGATTTCTTGGCGGCGCCATAGTGGGCGTTATCGATGACATTATTAATGTTTTCGGCTCTGGTCGCGGTGCGGCAGGCCTACGTGGCCCAGTCAAATTTATCTTGATCTCTTTGGTTGGCCTAGCTCTAGGCTGGTTCTTTACGGTTAAGCTTGGTTGGACTGCTATCTTTGTACCATTCCTCGGCAGTTTCGAAATTGGCGTGGTTGCTATGACCCTAATCTTTGCTTTTGCCGTGGTCGCTACGTCTAACGCCGTTAATATTTCTGATGGTTTAGACGGTTTGTCTGGCGGACTA
>JAFWIY010000004.1 GCA_017514675.1 Candidatus Saccharimonadota bacterium
AATATACGGAACAATGCTTAAGGGCGAAGATTATAAACAAATATAATGAGCTTGGCTTACCAAAATACGAATTAGCGAATTGACAAGACGGCTCGATTGGTTGATAGGTTTGTTTTGGTGTTAATTATTCAACAACGCCGTTAGAATAAAGAATAGTAGCGAGAAGCTGAGCAAAATTATTATATTGATAATGATTGGCTGTAAGGACTCAAAATTGAGGTTTTCAAGATTTTGAATAGTGTCGTTAGTGGTTACATAGTAATAAGTCGGGATAAGATGAGCAAAACCGACAACGCTATCTGGGAGCATTGATAATGGAACAAATACGCCGCAGAGAAAGCTAGAGCCGAGTGCCACGACATTCGTAACACCGTTAATAGCGTCTTTGCTAGAAATCAGATTGCCAATAAAGAAAGCGATCGTAGTTGCAAGGAGAGTGAAAGCGAATGAATTTACTATATATAATAGTCCTTCTGGGGTAAACATAGTATCTTTTCCGATTAAGAAAATACTAGATAAGACATAAAGAAGCCAAAGAATTCCAGCGAACAGAAGGTTTGAGATTAAGAGATTTCGGTTAATGGCTTTATAACTCGTGCTACTGATGAGGTTGCGGTTTTTGATTGTTTGATTTTTAAAGCTGGCGAGGATGGTGCAGATGATATAAATTAAACAGGCGAGAATACTGTAACTAGCGAAATTATAATAAATAGTCGGCTTCATGAAGCGACTAGTATCGACTTTGGATGAGATTTCGACTGTGACTTCTTCGGATAGGGTATTTTTAACCTTTTCGGTAATTATTTCTTCTGATTCGGTTTGATAGAGACTCGCGACTTTTAAAAATCTAGAGAGGAGGATTTCGGCAAATGACGAGCGATAGTTGCTAGTTTTTCTGATTTCTAGGTTCGGGCTTTTACCATCTAGGAAGTTGTCGTTATAATTTTCTGGAATTTTTATAATATAGTGAATATCACGGTAAAACAGACCGTCTCTGGCTTCGTCTTCGGTCTTAGCCTCCAAGACATCGCTATTTTTGGCGAGATAGTCGGTTAAGGATTTCGTAATTCCCTCATTTTTGTCATTATTTATAATGGCGATGGTAGGTTTAGTTGCGGTAAAGTTTGTTGGATTGTTTTCAATGGTTTGAATGTTTATGCCGCCAAATAAGATGAGAATCCCGGAGTATAGAATAAGGATGAATTTATTTTTACTGACGATTTTTAAGAACGCTTTAAAGACTGTCATATTTTTGCCTCCTCAAACTAAAATATGAAATCGTTATAAACACGAGAGACATAGCGAGTAGTCCGACGAGATTTCCGAGGTAGCGGTTCGGGGTATCGTAGTAATAAAGAGCGTAAAAACCATCCGTGATTAAATTTGCAGGGTTAATCGCGTTTACAATCGGAGCGGTTTGATCAATAAAATATTTTATTTGCGGACCCATCATGCCAGCAAAGAAACAACCAGTCATAGTTACTGCTACAACGATGCCGGTTTTGATATTATCGTTTGCTTTAATCACAGTCGCGATGGCAATACCAAAAGTCAGACCGGCGAAACTACCGGCAAAGGCGAGCAAAATAATGAGCGGCAAATTATCGCCATAGTTTGCGCCAAGGACAAAAATTGTATAAATGAACAAAATAATTAAGCCGATGGTCTGGACTAAGTAACCGGCGAGGGCGCTACTTAGGATTAAGGTTGCTTTATGAGCGGGAGAAACCGAGACACGTTTACCCTTACTAGACATATTGGCGAGATTTTGATTTACGGCGACCGCGCCGAGCATCCCGCCATAGAGACACGCCATCGCGATTAAAGTATAGAATTCGATCATTGTATAACTTAGGTGTTCACTGGAATTATCAATAAATGTCGCTTCCTCAGTTTGGACTTTTTCTGCGGCGTCTTGATAAATTTTTTCGTAATTTATTTCAAAATTTCCGTTTTCAATTTGTGTTTTAATTTCTTGCTCAGCTAAATCGTTAATTATTTTACTCGCGGCGTTAATTTCTTCGACAGCATTTTTAAAAACTGTCTGTTCGATGCCGTTAGATTTTACACTAATTTTAGGTTCGGTTTCTGTTAGTTCGAGAAAGCCGATAATTTCGTTATTGTTTAATAGTGTTTCGGCTGTCTCTTTATCGACATATTTAGTGCTAAAGATTTGTTTCTCGTCATTTGCGATACTTAAAGTATCAAAAGCGGTTTTAAGACTTTTATTTTTATCTAGTTCGGAGTTTTCAACGATGGCGATATTGATGATTTGGAGTTTTTCACCGTTTTCTAAATCGGAGAAAGCGAGAGTAAAAAGCGAACCTAGAATAATCGGGAAAGCGAAAGTCCAAAAAACCAGAGCTTTATTTTTAACTAAGGTTTTAACCGCGTATTTAAAGTTATGGAAAAACATTAATCGCGAAGTTCCTTCCCGGTAAGTTCGAGGAAAACATCGTTCAAAGTCGGGCCGATAACGACTTTTTGTTTTGGTCCGGCGAGTTTCTTTAATTCGTCAGCAGTTCCGGAGGCGATGATTTTACCTTTGTCTAAAATAATAATGCGGTCGCAGAGGATTTCAACTTCCTCCATGTAGTGTGTTGTATAAATTATGGTCGCGCCGTCATCACGAAGTTTTTTGATACCATCCAGGATATTATTACGGCTTTGCGGGTCAACAGCGACAGTAGGTTCATCGAGAAAGACTAGTTTAGGTTTATGCGCGATGCCACAAGCGATATTGAGGCGGCGGAGGAGGCCGCCGGAGAGTTTTTTCGGGTAGAAATTGCGAAAATCGTCGAGGCCGACTAGGCTAATCGCGTCCTCGATATATTGTTTTCGGGTTACTTTATCTTTAATGTAGAGCCCGCAGAAATAATCAATATTCTCATAGACAGTTAGCTCGTCAAAAACTGCGACATCTTGAAATACGACGCCGATTTTTGCTTTTATATCGTAGGAGTCTGGCTTCATTTCTTTACCGAAGATTTTGATGGTTCCCTTATCATATTTTAGGAGTGAGAGAAGGCAATTTATAGTAGTAGATTTGCCGCTGCCGTTCGGGCCGAGAAGTCCTAGGATTTCACCTTCTTTGACCGAAAAAGATAAATTATCAACGGCAACAAGATTTTTATAGGTTTTAACTAAATTTTTAACCTCAATAATATTTTTCATGTATACTATTATAGCCTATCTTGCGCCGACAACCCAATAGAAAAAGTTTAAAATTCCGTTCATGCCGTTTAACATAATACTTGAGAAAACTTCGCCGAAGAGGAAGATGAGCATATAGACCATGATAAAGCCATAGCGTTCCATCTGGGCTAAGATGTTGCGGAAACCATCGGGGGCGATGGCGTAGAGTACGCGCGAGCCATCCAGGGGTGGGATGGGGATAAGATTGAAGATCATGAAACCGAGGTTGATAAAGACTAGCTCTGTAAAAATGAATTTGACAATTTCGCCACCGGCACCGTAGAGGTAGCCAGTGAAATGTCCGATCAGAAATGACAAAAAGGCAATGAGGAAGTTGGTTAGAGGACCAGCGATAGCGACTAGCGCCATGCCCCATTCGCGCCATTTGAGGTTGTAAGAGTTGATTGGTACAGGTTTCGCCCCGCCAAAAACTGGGGCTTTTAATAGATATAACACTACCGGCACCAAGATAGACATAATTGGGTCAATGTGTTTGATAGGATTAAAAGTGAGCCGGCCGGCGTTTTTGGCGGTGTCATCGCCGAGCCAATATGCCACTATGCCGTGTGCAAGCTCGTGTAAAATTACCGAGAAAACAATAACAGCTAGGACAATGAATAGACTAAGAAAATCTATATTCATTAGTTTAGAACGATTACCTCTTTAGTAGCTGGGAGGGATTCGAGATTTTTGATCTTAAGTTTCTTTTCGGTGCGAGCGGCAAGCTTGAGGTCGGCAACCATGCCATCGACATTACCCATTGAGATGATTAGCTTTGGTTCGATCTCGCGGATGGCTCGAACAGACGAGGTACAGAGGATATCGGCTACGATGTCATCAAGGTTTTCTTCAATACTGCCGATGATGCCGGTATGTACACCGCCCACCTCTACATCGTAGATGGTTTTGCCGGATTCGGTAGGGATACCGCGAATGGTAGCTTCGCCAATTTCAAATTCGCCGGGACCGGTAATCTTACCTACGGCAAGTCCGGCATCAATCACTGCATCGGCGATGTTGAACTTCACACTGGAAGACTTAGTGTTGATGATAATTTCATCTGGGTTTTTGCTTTCAATTTCGAACATATTTCTCCTATCCTTTTATTAATTTTTCTGGGTCGATGATTTCGGAAATCTCCATTTCCATGATTTCGGCGATGAAACGGTCGTGAACATTCTTGCGGTAGGTAAAATCTTCGGTAGACATAATGACATAGTTGATAGGCTTGCCCTGTTTTTTCTCGATAACTTCTGCCCAACGAGTGAGCTTCTTGGTTTTGTCGTTGCCGATAATGAGAAGATCCACGCCGTCTTGGCCGGGCAAGCGGTTGGTAACAATCAGGCCCTTCAAATAATTCTTGACTGGACGGCAGAAATCTTCCCAGGTGCTTTCTTTGATGGCGTCATCGCGAGTTGTATCAATTTTTTTCGCAAAGATTTCAATCATGGGCCTAAAGAACGGATGTTTGTTGTTGGCTGAGTAATAAACTTTGTTGTCAAAGGTCTCATTTTTAATGATGCCGATACTTTCTAGGTTTAATAGTTCTCTGCGGACTGAGTTGATTTGCTCCTCAATTACCCTGGTCATCTCGCGGACATAAAAACTTTTGGATGGGTTTTCAAAGAATAACCTTAGTAGCTTGGCTCTGGTTTTAGAACCAAATAATTTTTCGGTGGGAGTATTATTTTCTTTACTCATATTAGTTCTATTTTAGCACATATATATTATATATAGTGTTTATTTTGAAAAATTTTTTATAACGTACTGATAAATCTTGTCTAGTGGCAGCCAAATAATTTCTTGGTTTCTTTTAAACCAAGTCATTTGGCGCTTGGCCAGATGCCAGTCTTCGTAGAAACATTTTTCTTTAGCCTCTTCTAAGCTCAATTCGCCATTAATGTATTTATGGGCATATTCGTAAATATCGCTTTTCATGGCTTGATTATCCCAGCCGTATTTTTGGGCCAATGTTTTTGTTTCACTATAAAGTTCTTCTGAAAACATTTTTTCAATACGTTGAACTAATCTTTTGCGCAAATCGGGGGTATTCCACTTGATTCCGATGATGAGATAGTCGCCTTTTACCTCTGTTCGGTCTGAACAATTTTTTTGTTCACTGAATTGATAGTCGTAAATAAGCGCGTCAATATAGAGCCCGGTGCCGCCGACAATAATCGGAACATGGCCACGCGTTTTGATTTCTTTAATTTTTTCTTCGGCGTAGGATTTCCAGTCGGCGACAGTAAAACGCTCGCCTGGTTCAACTAGGTCTAAGGCATAGTGCGGAATGCCGGCTTGTTCCTCTTTTG
Source organism: Candidatus Saccharimonadota bacterium (assembly GCA_017514675.1). Lineage (GTDB taxonomy): Bacteria > Patescibacteriota > Saccharimonadia > Saccharimonadales > Saccharimonadaceae > Nanosyncoccus. Next base: position 5,508 of record JAFWIY010000004.1, read on the forward strand.
TCGGTTTTGCAGTACCGATATCCATGCCCTTATAAATCGCGCGGGAGTCAGCCGAAATGATTTCGCCGCCGATCGCTTTCGCGATCTTGATAGAAACACCGGTTTTCCCTGAACCAGTCGGGCCTAAGATAATTATAGTTCGCATAGATATTTTTTGAGGTCGGAGAGTTTGACTTTTTCCTCTTTGTCGCGGAGGCGAATGGAGACAATTTTTTCTTCGGCATCTTTCGGACCAACGATGAGGATAACTGGGATTTTCATTTCGGTGGCGCGTTTGATCTTTTTCCCTAACGAGTCGGAGGCATTGTCTAGCGTATATCTAAGCTCGTTGTATTTAAGCGGTTTTTCGAGGACAATATTGTCTAGGACATCGATGATGTCAGCAACATAATCGGATACGCTATCATTAACGGTGAGAATTCGGACCTGTTCCGGAGCGCACCAGAACGGAAACCAACCACCGGTGTGCTCGATAAACACAGACAAGAAACGCTCGATTGAGCCGAGAGTGGCATGATGAATCATGACTGGACGTTCTTTTTCGCCTTTGCTGTTTACAAATTCAAGTTCGAAGCGCTCAGGTTGAACGAAATCTAATTGGATTGTCGCGAGTTGGTGTTCGCGACCAATGGCGTCTTCAGCCATAAAATCGATTTTCGGACCGTAAAAGGCGGCTTCTCCTTCGGCTTCAAAATACTCTAGATGATTATCGATGGCGGCTTGCTTAATTTGACCTTGAGCCATTTCCCAGAGCTTTTTATCACCAAGATATTTGTCTTCATCAGAGCGATACGACAATCTCGCGCGAAGGTTCTGCATCCCGACAGTCTCGTATAATTCTTTTACGATCCCGACTAAATGTTTTACTTCATCTTTGATCTGATTTGTAGTACAGAAAACGTGTGAGTCGTCTTGAGTTAGGGAGCGGACACGCGAGAGGCCGCCAAGCTCGCCGGTCTTTTCATCGCGATAATCGGTAGTCGCCTCCATGTAGCGAACTGGCATCTCGCGATAAGTGCGAGGTTTAGAAGCAAAAATCTGGGCGTGGTGTGGGCAGTTCATCGGTTTCATGGCGAAATCTTCACCATTGACCTGAGAATGAACCATAAATAACTCATCGCCAAATTTAGCGTAATGGCCGGAAGTTTTATAGAGGTCAGTTTTGGTGATGTGCGGGGTCCAGACCTTTTTAAAGCCTTCACGGCCGCGGAGACTAAGCGAGTAGTTCGCCATGAGTTCGCGGAGTTCAGTGCCACGCGGGGTAAAGAGCGGGAGGCCAGCGCCGACCAAATCAGAAAAACAGAATAAATCTAATTCCTTACCAAGTTTACGATGATCGCGAGCTTTAGCTTCTTCTTGGCGTTTTAGATATTCCTCGAGTTCCTCTTCGGTTTCAAAAGCAACGCCATAAATACGGGTGAGCATTTCCCTTTTCTCATCGCCGCGCCAATAAGCACCAGCAACACGGATAAGTTTAAAGGCGCCGACTTCGGAAGTGTTCTTAACATGTGGACCTTTACACAAATCCGTGAACAAGTCACCAAGATCATAGAAAGAGATTTCGGCATCCTCGGGAAGCTCTTCGATGAGTTCGATTTTATACTTCTGTTTATGGTCGCGCGCCCAATTAAGAGACTCGGTTTTATTCGATAAGCGCTTTTTCATTTCGAGCTTCCTAGCAATAATGCTGCGCATCTTCTTCTCGATTTTCGGTAAATCTGTATCGGAAATTTTAGTGGTGCCAAAATCAATATCATAGTAAAAACCGTTGTCGATAGCCGGGCCAATGCCAAACGCAACATCTGGGTATAGTTCCTGGACCGCCGCTGCTAGAACGTGGCTTAAGGTATGTCTCATTTTTTCTAATTCGTTCATAATAATTCCCTTCTCATAACATTATATCATAAGGGGAGAGTTTTGTGATACGGCGTCAGCTTGAAAGCTTCTTTTTATTCTTTTTAAGGTGAGCGTTCTTTATGAAATAAACAATCGTTAACATCAGAAAAACAATTATCAGCGGAATTATTATCAAATTAGCTATTGTACTGCCTGTAAGATAATTGATTGTATTTGTATTGGGATAATAAATAACAGACCCGTCTATATCGACGAAATCCATCGTTTCTCTTTGGTTTGGTATTAATAATGAGACCGCTATCGGTATGAGCACTAGTGTTATGATTCCAAAAATCCAAATCTTTATTCTATTTTTCTTTTCGTTATTTGTATTCATATCGTATATTATACCATGAGCATCAAAACCTAGTAATATGCTAGACTTGAGACTCATTGGTTAAAGCTACGCGGAAAAATAATTTAAGAGCCGAGGAGAAGCATTACCATCAGCGGCATAGTGACGACGGAAAAAAGGGTGGAGATGGTGACGAGTTCGGAGGAGTCGGTGGCGTTGCCGCCATATTTCACGGCAAAGAGGCCGAGCGAGGTGGCGGTAGGTAGGGCTTGAATTAGAGTACAAACCTGAATGACTTCGGGCGGGAAGTTTAGTAAAGTAAGCACGCCCCAAGTCGTAAGTGGGCCTAAAATTAGTTGAATAACGGCGGTAAGCATCAGGCGCCATTTCTTAAGAACTTTTAGAAGTGCAGCTTGCGACAACATATAGCCGATACAAATTAACGAGAGCGGAGTAGTGGCGCCGCCGATATAGCCGACCGCATCGGTTAAGAAACTCGGGAGGTGGATACTGAGTAAAAATAGAGTCATGCCGAGTAAAACGGCGATGATGTTTGGGTTAAAAATGATACTGCGAATTAGTTTAAGGGTGATTTTTCGTTCAAAGAGCCAGATGCCGTAAGAGAAAAGGGCGATGTTAAAGGCAATAATGAAGCCGCAATAAGCGAGGATGCCGGTCGGGCCGAAAGTGCTAGAAACTATTGGGTAGCCAAGAAAGGTGGCGTTGTTAAAAATAAAGGCAAATTGCGATTCGTAGGTCATATCTTTTTTGAAAATTCTTTTGTTGAAGATGATTTTCGCGAGGATAACGAGAAGTGTCATGATGAGAAAGCCGGCGCCGAGACCGGAGAAAAAGAGGCTAGCAGAGGCTTCATCGTAATTTGATGGAAAGGCGACAAATAACGAGGCGGGCATGAAAATTACGAGCAGGAGATTCGTGATTTCTTGGTTAGTTTTTTTCGTGATTAGTTTAAATTTGCCAAGGAAAAAACCGAGTAATAAAATTAAGCCGATGGAACCGAGGCGGACATAAAATTGATCAAACTCAATCTGCATAAGCTTATTTTATCATATTATTTTCTTTTGCGCAGGGCGCCCCGGATATGTAAAGATTTACAGATATCCCTAATCAGAGCATCGTTGCCATCTAGAATTTTGGTTTTGTAACCTAAAACTGATTTTAATTCTCTTCTGATATCACTAAATTGTGAGCACGTAATAATGACTTCCTCCGGATACCAATTGGATTGGAGCGTAAGCAAAGTCAGATTTTCTTTGATTTCATCAAGGCGCAATTCCCCATCATCAATCTTACTTGGCCAACTATCCAGGGCCAAGGTTTTTGATTTTTTCCATAGATAAATTTTATTCGCTAGATGTTCGGTAGTTTTTGCGAAGGCCTTCGTAGTTAAAATCAGGCATTTTTTTCTTTTTTGGCTTTTATCCCAATTTGGGCGGATAAAGGCAAATTTCTGGTTCCGAAACTTTTTTGAAAAATAATTTTGACTAGTAGCCGACAACAAATAATTCGTAAAGACTATTAAATCTACCCTACCGATATAAGGCCGCAGTGATAACGCTGCGAGTTTCTTCCCTTTTCGCGGGTCCATTAAGAGCTGTTCAGCGTTTCGCCAATCAATAACACGAATAACTTCGACAGTTGGTAATTCTTTCTCTAGCTGATCTGCAAAGATTTCACCGCCATAGCCGCTATCGTAAACTACGATTTTTAACATCCAAAAATTTCCCTTCTCCTCCTTGCACGAATCATACCATGGATTGTTGAGATAAAAGATGCGCAAATTCACATTATCGCGACATCTGTTACTCTTCTTGTGATATAATGCTAAAAATGGAGGTTTTATGAAAGTAGCAAAAAAATGGCGCTACGCAGATTTGATTAGGCTTTCTGCGGCAGCGAGTTTACTAATTGGGTTGGGAAATTTTGTATTATTAAAAATTGGAGAGCCAGTAGGGCCGTTTTTGTTTGCGTTTGGTTTGCTAGGCGTATGTATGCTAGGACTTAATCTCTTCACGGGTAAATGTGGATTTCTGGTGGAAGACAAGATTAAGATTTGGACTTTACTAGCAATACTAGTGGTAAATTTAGTGTTTGGCTATGCTTTTGGAGCGTTGTTTGCGGCGATGGATAGTTCAATCATTCCGGCGGCGGCGGCAAAAGTGGCGAGCTGGGACCTTTCGTTTGCGTTTTTCTTGAAGTCATTTATGTGTGGCGTGGTGATGTATCTAGCCGTAGAGCTCTATCGGCGCGGAACTAAGCTCGGAATTTTGTTTGGTGTGCCGCTATTTATTTTTTGTGGATTCCAACATTCAATCGCCAATGTTATCACAATGGGCGTAGCGATGGAGTTTAGTTTTTCGATTTTACTTTGTGCGCTGGGGAATTTTCTGGGGGCGCTGGCGATTTGGAGCTTAGTATACAGCCCTAAAAACTCCTAGAGGAACCGCCACCGCCCGACGAGCCGCCACCGCCGGAATAGCCACCACCAGATGAGCCGCTAGAGCCAGATGAACCGGATGACCAGCCGCCGGACGACCAGCCGCCACTATGGTATTTGCTAGATGAGCTATTTGAAGATGTGCCGTTTTTTATGTTTTTATAGTTGTGAATTAGAAGATAAATTGCTAGCCCGACATAAATAATTATGTAGATAATTACTGCACCACTTACGCTTTTTCCTTGGGGCTTTATGTCGCTATCGTAGCTATATTCTTTGGCTACCTCTGCGAAAAAGGCCTTGTATCCGTTGAGAATACCTTCGTCCCACTTGTTTTCTCTCAGATACGGAATCATGTATTCGTCTTGAAAGCGACCGGTCTTACCATCTGGCAGAGCGCCTTCTAAGCCATAGCCGACTTCGACTCTAAATTTACGCTCTTTTAAAGCAAGCAGCAGAAGTAAACCGCTATTTTTTTCCTCGTCGCCAATACCATGGCTTCTAAATAGTTCAGTAGCATAGCTTTCGATATCTTTCCCTTCTAGATCCGGCACAGTAATTACTACGATTTGAGCTTTGGTCGCCTCGTCTAGTTTGCGACTATTCTCAAAAATATAATCCTCTGTCTCGCTGCTTAGGATATTTGCGGCATCATTGATATAAAAGCGCTCGGTGGGCGCCGGCATCGCAAAACAACTAACCGGCGCTAAAACGAGCGCTAAGACAAGACTACTCAGTAGTGTTATTAAATTCAACTTTCGGGACTTCACTTGCACCCTCGGCTGCCTTAAAGTATTCTTTCTCGCCAAAGCCAAACATACCGGCTAACATGGAATTCGGGAAGCGTTTGATTAATGTATTGAACTCTTTGACGATGTCGTTGTAATCTTTGCGAGAAGTAGCGATGCGGTTTTCGGTGCCGGCGAGTTCATCCATTAAAGTGATAAAATTGGTGTTGGCTTTTAGGTCTGGATAATTCTCGGAAAGGGCCAGCAAGTTTGCTAGGGCGCCACTGAGAGCATTGTCGGCGTCGGCCTTTTCGGCGACAGTGTTTGCATTCATAAGTTTAGTGCGAGCCTCAGCGACTTTTTCGATCGCAGCTTGTTCGTGTCCCATATAACCTTGGACTGAGCTGACCAAGTTTGGAATAAGGTCGGCGCGACGCTGAAGTTGGGTATCGATGTCGGAAAACTTGGCATCTACCCTTTCGCTCATGGTGACCATGCTATTGTATTTTGAAATCAAAAATCCCGCCAAGATGACAACTACGGCGGCGATGATTAGAAAAATGCTAGTAGATTTTTTCATTAATTTCCTCCTTATTAATAACAGATTCTTATTATTAATAATACATAAAATGAATGAGTATTGCAAGGGTTGCGTGGGGGCAGGTGGGTTGTGAGGGGCAGGGATGTCGCTCGCTAAAGCTCGCTCCATTCGAACTCCCTTACGAGGCGAGCCAGCTACGCTATCAGCAATAAATAAAGAGCCCTTGGCTCTTTCTTTATTTGCTGGTGGGTTGTGAGGGGCTCGAACCCCCGACCTTCTCGGTGTAAACGAGACGCTCTAGCCAACTGAGCTAACAACCCGCTATCAAATTATAACACGATTCTTATTTTTTCACAACTTTCTTAGTGACGTCAAACTTCTCCATATATTTACCTAGCATCAGACGAGTTTGGGCATAGAAGGCAGCGAGAGACTGATATAAAATAGAAGTGATTGGCATTAATACCCATTGCAGGACCATAAGAATTGATTTGCCCTTGCGATATTTGGCAGGACGCCTCGGCAACATTCTGAGCGAAACCATAACTGATACAATAAGACCGACTGAAGCGAAAGTCTCTACGATACTTACAATGTTTGGTACATGATACCCAACCATAGTACGCGTAGACATATTCATAATCATGGGGACCCAGCCACCAAAGGCGACGATGGGAGCCAAAATTGCTAAAGTGAGGTGTCCATCAAGAAGTCGCCAGAACTTCGGAAAAAGCTGAAAAAACGGAATGGTGCGTTTTCTCTTTGGCACAAACAACCTAGAGCCGACATAGGCGATATCACTCGCGCCATAATACCAGCGGCGAACCTGGACAAACTGAGCTTTAATAGTCTTCCATAGAGTTTCGCCAATTACTGCGTCTTGATAGATCGGGATGCGAATTGGCAAAACCGAATAGTCGCCATGGAAGAAAAAGAGACTGCGCCAGTACTGATGGCCATCTTCTACTATAGTACGCTTACTCCAAAAATCCATAGCTTCTAGGGCTTGCAGGGGCTGGGAGTGTGAAGCGAAGTTGCGAAGCAAGTGTGGACGCATAGTAGAAATCACATTGAAAAATGAGTTTGACACTGCGATTACGCGGGTAGGCGCGGGGGCATCCCAGATGTTGTTCATGAATAGCGAAACCGGCTGATAGCTAAGGCGCTGACGGTTGGGGTGAGTAATAAATTCGTAGGCTACCGAATCTAGATATTTGGGCGCCATATGATTATCGCTATCTAATGAAGTGACGATGACGTTTTCTACCGGAATATGTTTTTTTGCAACATAGTCCGCCAAAATATGCCCAGCGAAAGTAAGATTTGGGCCTTTGCCGACAATCTCATTTTTGAGGTCTGCTGGATGTTTACTTAAGACGAATTCTTTAAAGTCCCTGCCGTATTTTTGGTGTAACTTACGAGCAGTAACTTCCATAGCCTCACCGCCACGCTCCTCGTAGGCGAGTATAAAAATAATCCTGTCGTTCGGAAAAGTAGTATTCTTGACAGCCTCGATGGAGGGCACAAGGACTTCTTCCCCTTCATCATATGCGGTCATGATCACAGCGTGAATGATCTTGTCGGGATCCGGATATTCGCCGCTCATTGCTGCCATCATTTTGAGATTATCTAAATGCTCGGCAAAATGATAACTTTTGTTTTCGTCGTCTCGCAGCCTTTCATATGAATCGTGAGGGTTGCTTAGATCCTCCATACGCTTTCGCCAATCCACTCTACCGGCACGTTTTATAACTTCGTATCCTTGAATCGTACGATAAGCAACACCAATAGCCTTAACTAGAGTAGAGGCAATAATAATAAATAGATATATTGCGCCCAACACTGGGTCTAGATACGACAGGACGAACAACAATATAATGGCACCATACGATAAAACTCCGGGCAATATCTCTAAAAAACGATAAAGCTTAGTGCGCTTTCCGGTAGGAATATCTAGGCTGGCCATTATACCTCTCCAAGCAACCTAATGAGAACCAGGATCGCTCCGCCGATTAAGGCAGTAGTAGTTAGAAGAAAGAATTTGGTCATACCGCCGCCGCGCTTATGAAAAATGCGTAGAGCCAGCAAATCATGCAGTACGCCCAAAATAATTGCTAAAATCGGGAAAGCAATTAAATTTGCCCACGAGCCATCTTGATAGCCACCAATATCGCCATAGCTAATCTTTACTACAGCTGCGCTCGGATTCAAGGTGATGATAGAAAAAATAAATAGGCCTAGGGCGAAAATAAAGTTAAAAATCATCAAAATTAGTATGCCGCGTTCGGTTTGATATATTTTGATGATGTCTTTTTTAAAGTTTTTCATTGCTGCTGCCAGTTAATTTTTCCATAACTACGTTAACATGCTGGATGAACATAATATCGCCAACGATACCGATAAGCCCAACAAATATCATGATGGTACCGATTAGCTGAACAACCGCGCCATCAAAGAAGGTGATAAATACGCCGAGCACCAGCATTGCAAGAGCTAAGATTAAGATGTACTTCCAGACAGAAATGTTGGCGGCGTGAAGTTTAATTGCGGTATTCATGCGAACTAACGCTTCGTAAATCATCCAGATACCGATGATAATACGGAAAACTTGAGCAATCTGCTCGCCCATGACAAGAGCGGCAATACCAATAAGCAGCGAAATAACTCCACCAAGAAGATTGTTGTTGAAAAAATCTTTTTGACCCTTGGCGAGAAAATAATTAATAATCTGATAAGAGCCTTTGATGGCAAAAAATATGCCTACAACATAAGCAATAACTTTAATCGCGGTGTTTGGCCAAACGACCAAGACAATACCTAAAATAACCGTAGCAAGAGATTCGGCGACCGACATCCAAGCCGATTGCTTAAGATTGCCACCTATTTTCTCAACTGGGCGCTTGATAATTTCCGTTTTTGCCATTTTTAGTTCTCCTTTAATATCTATGGAGCCGTTGGCAGGGATCGAACCTGTGACCTGCTCGTTACGAATGAGCTGCTCTACCGACTGAGCTACAACGGCATGGATATATTATACCATATTTACTTTGATTTGTTTTGGGAGTTGTTTTGGTTGTTGCCGGATAAAATGTTGAGTCGGCGAGTCAGCTTTTGCCTGGCATGTGGCGTGAAGATTTTACCCAGCCAAGAAGTTCTCGGAGTCTGGTTTTTAGAGGTGAGAATCTCGACAATGTCGCCCTGTTCTAATTTTTTGTTCAAGTTACTCATCTTGCCGTTGATTTTAACACCAATCACGTGGTCGCCAATTTCGGAATGTAGGCGATAGGCAAAGTCTAGCGGCAGAGCACCTTTAGGTAAATCTATAATGTCGCCCTTAGGTGTATAAACAAAGATTTTATCAGCAAAGAGGTTGAGTTTGAGCTTTTTTAGGTCTACTTTCTTGCCTTCGCGAAGCTTGGCTGCAGCCATTTGAAGCTCAGTAATCCAAAGTAGATTAGTGGGGAGATGTTCTATTTTTCCCTTTTTGTAGTTTTCGGTGACCTTTTGTTCGTTATAGTAGAAGCTGGCGGCAAGACCGCGTTCGGCGTATTCGTGCATTTCTTTGGTGCGAATCTGAAACTCCACTACGCGCTTGTCTTTAGTGATAACCGTGGTGTGAAGAGATTGGTAACCGTTTTGTTTGGGCTTGGCGATATAGTCCTTGATGCGGCCGCCCATTGGAGTATAGAGCGAATGGATGATGCCCAAGGTTAGGTAGCAGTCGGTGATATCGTTCACAATAATACGTAGGGCGATTAGGTCGTAGATTTCGTTGATGTTTTGATTGTGCTTGGCAAGTTTTTTGTGAAGTGAATAAACTGACTTCACACGGCCAGAGAGTGCGAAGTGGATTTTTTCTTTTTTGAGGGCGGTGGAGAATTCTTGCTCAACTTTTTTAAGAGATTTTTCGGCGGATTTGTTGTATTTTTCAATGAGGGTTTTTAATTCGTTGTAGCGCTTTTCATCAACATACTTAAAAGAAAGGTCGGCGAGCTCCACGCGAAGCAAGCCCATATTGAGTCGGTCGGCTAGAGGCGCGAAAACCTCAAGAGTTTCTTTGGCGACCTTTTTTTGTTTGTCGGGCGGAAGGGCGGACAAAGTGCGGATATTATGTAGGCGGTCGGCGAGTTTGATGATTAATACCCGAATGTCATCACCAAGCGCAATCATCAAGCGCAGGAAGTTATCTTTAGTTTCTGGCAGATAGGTATCGATGTCGCGCATGCCGCTGCGGGCATTTGATAGCTTGGTAACGCCATCCACAAGAAAAGCGACCGATTCGCCGAATTCTTTTCTGATTTCGTCTAGCGTGAGAGCAGTATCCTCTACAGTGTCGTGCAAGATGCCAGCGATGACGGTATCTTCGTCCATTCCCCATTCTTCGAGAATCTTTTTGACAGCCAAAGGATGTACAATATATGGCTCGCCGGTTTTACGGAGTTGGCCTTCGTGAGCTTTTTTCGCCATTTCAATGGCTTTTGCTACGCGCTCTGAGTCTTTGGTGTCTTTGGTGGTCATATATTGATTTTAGCATAAAAAAACAATGACGGCCTAAGTTGTAGCCTAGTGATGGGGCTTAATTTCCAAGTTTCTGGATGAGTTCTTTCAATGCGGCGTCGCTTTTGCAGCGGAAGGTGAGGCTGCGGCCGGAAATATGGGCAACGGCGTTGTATTTGGCGCTGAGTTTGTTTTCTTCTTTGCGGTAAGCATCGCGCTTTACGGCGGTGGCGGAAGATTTTTTCTTGTGCTCGGCGAGATAGTGCTCTACTTTCCGGGCGGTCCAACCTTCTTTGACAATTTTTGGCAGGACTTTGCGGATGGTCTCTTCATCGCGAGAAACTAGTGGGCGCATCACGCCCTCGGTGAGCTTTTCTTTGACCATGGTCTTTTTGACATCATCGGGTAGATTGAGGAGGCGCAAGGTGTTTTGCACGGAAGATTCGCTTTTGCCAACTTTGGCGGCGATATCTTCGGGTGAAAGATTGAACTGAGTCTTTAGTTTGGCGTAGGCAGTAGCGAGCTCTATAGCATTTAAGTCCTCGCGCTGAGCGTTTTCAATAATGGAGAGCTCTAGGCGGTTTTGAGTATCCAGAGTGCGGATGATAGCGGGGATTTTGGTGAGTCCGGCAATCTTGGAAGCACGCCACCTTCTTTCGCCGGCGACAATTTTGTACTTCCCTTCTTCTTTGGTAACTACGATGGGTTGCAAAACGCCATGCTCTTTGATGGAAGCGGCGAGGGCTTCAATTGCGCCTTGATCAAAATCGCGGCGCGGTTGGTCTTCATCGCGGATAATATCGGAAATTTTGAGCTCTTTTAGACTACTTTCCTTTTTGTCTTCTATGGCGGTGAGGTCAAACTCCTCATCAATTAGCTCGGTAGGGATAAGGCTTTCAAAACTGCGGCCGAGTCCTTTCATTTGGTTCTCCTTTCTACTTCTTTGGTGAATTCTTTGTAGGCTTTGGCGCCTTTACTAAACTTGTCGTATGCACCGACTGGTACGCCATGTGATGGGGCTTCGGCAACCCGGACATTGCGCGGGATAGTAGTCTTGAAGGTGAGGGTCTTAAAGTATTTTTTGATCTCGGTGTAGACCTGGGCGGACAAACTGGTGCGCTTATCATACATCGTAGCGAGCACGCCGAGGAGCTTGAGGCTGGGGTTGGCCTGTTTCATTACGAGTTTCATGGATTCTAAGAGCTGGGCGACGCCTTCTAGGGCGTAAAATTCGGTTTGGACCGGGATTAAGAGGTAGTTTGAGGCGATCATGCCGTTGACAGTGAGAAGCGACAAAGATGGCGGTGAGTCAATGATGATATAATCGTAACTTTCAGAAACTTGGCGCACCGCATCGCGCAGGCGCACAAATTTTTTCTGCATGTTGGCCATCTCTACCTCGGCGTTGGCGAGGTCCGGAGTGGTGGGGGCGATGGAGAAATTTTTGTACTTGGTGGGGAGGATAATTTCCTCCAGCCTAATAGCGCCGAGGATGACATCAGTCATGGTGCGGCCAGTAAGGGCGGCATCGTTTTTTTCGATACCGAGACCGCTGGTGGCGTTGCCCTGAGGATCGAAGTCGATGAGGAGAGTTTTGAATTTGTCTTTGGCGAGATAATAGGCGAGATTAACGGCCGTAGTGGTCTTCCCTACGCCGCCTTTTTGGTTCGTGATACATATTACCTTCGCACTCATACTGCTTATTATTATAACACAGGATAAAAAAATAAACCACTTTCGTTCACCTTCGCTCACGTCCGATAATTCTCACGATTTCAGGCAAGTCTGCGCCGAAATTAACAGTTTCGTACTCGACTTGTGAAATCGCTCGAATTATCGGGTTCGCTCAAAGTTCACTTAAGTGGTTTATTTTTTTACTTGATCGAAATAATTTCAATTTCGGAGTATTTTTGGCGGTGGCCAGTCTCTTTGTGAACGCGCTTTTTGGCTTTGTAGCGAATCACGCGGAGCTTGTCGCCTTTGACCTCTGCGGTCTTAACTTTGGCTGAAACTTTTACGCCTTTGACCGTAGGGGTGCCGACTGTAGTTTTGTCGCCATCGATTACGAGTAAAGCATCAGTTTCGAGCTCTTTGGTGCCTGCCGGGAGGAGGTCCACCCGTAGGGTCTCTTTTTCCTCGACGAGATATTGTTTCCCGCCTACGAGGATAACTGCTTTCTTCATATTAATCCTTTAA
>JAFWIY010000001.1 GCA_017514675.1 Candidatus Saccharimonadota bacterium
GTGGCAGTATTAGTGAGAGAGCTAGAAGAGCCAGAAGTAGAATTTAAGTATAAGGAATAGCCAGTGAGATTATTAGTAGAGACAGTGACATTAGCTGAAGTAGTACAAAGACTAGCAGTAGAGGGATTACAGTTGTCTAGGACTATTTCGCTAGGAGAACTAATGGTTAAGACATCATTAAGACTAACAGTGAATTTGCTACTTACATCAGTAGCTTCTGCTTCATTAGAAAAGTCTACAATACTGCAGACAGTAAAGACTCCTAGAAATACCAAAAAGGCACCTAAAGAGAGGTGAAAAAGACGTTTAGAATGACCTAAAGTTTTACTGCGAATGAACATAATTTTTTATGTTTTTACCTTTTTAAAACCAACTATGACCTTTTGGTTCGTTTTTATTATAGCTTAAGCAAGATGGGAATGTCAAGGGCTTTTTGAAACTTTTTGCAAAATTATTTTATAATACCACCGCCAACACAAACTTTGCCGATGTAGAGCACGGCTGATTGACCGGAAGCGGGGCGCTTGATGGGTTCTTTGAAAATAATTTTATGACCGTCAAATTCACACGGAATTAATGGAGCGCGATGGCGAAGTCGCACCATTAATGAAGGTGATATGCTTTTTCGAGCCGCGTCCGCACGGCCCGTCGCCACGGGCGTGCGGCGCTGATTCTCGCGCTGCCGCGCTCCGAACTCCCTCAAAAACACATCACCTTCATTCCTAACAATCACATCCTCCAATTCGAGCTCGGTGGTCCAAAGAGCGGGATGATTGAGGTCCTTGCTGACGTAAAGTATGTTTTTGATAAGGTCTTTTTTAACTACATAATACGGCAGACCGCCGCCGACGTAGAGACCGTGGCGCTGGCCGATGGTGTAAAAAATCGCACCTTCGTGGTGGCCGAGTAATTTATTAGTTTCCTGCTCGCGAATTTCGCCGGGTTTGATATCAATATAACTTTTGAGAAAATCCTTCATGCCGACTTCGCCGACAAAGCAAACGCCCATAGATTCTTTTTTGTGAGCATTGGCAAGGCCATGCTCGGCGGCAATGCGCTTGACTTCGGGCTTTTTAAGATGACCAATTGGAAAGATCGTACGCGACAAAGCTTCGTCACTAATGCGGTAGAGAAAATACGTTTGATCTTTGTTCTCGTCCACTGCTCGGAGTAGTGTAGGAGCGGGTGACGCCGCTTGGGGGACCCCCACAAGCGATAGCGCAGTGGGGGAAGATGCGGCGGCAGGACCCGCTCCTAGACTTACCTGAGCGTAGTGACCGGTAGCGATAAAATCGGCGCCATGTGATAGTGCCGTTTCGTAGAAAAGCTTGAACTTGATTTCTTGGTTACACATAATGTCGGGGTTGGGGGTGCGGCCCTTTTTGAACTCGGCGAGCATATAATCGACGACTTTTTGCTTATAATCTTTCTCAAAATCCCAGACTTCAAAGTCAATATCAAGATCTACGGCGACGCGTTTAGCATCAGCAAGATCTTCGGCCCAAGGACATTTCATGCCAGGGAGATCACGGCTCCAGTTTTTCATGTAGACGCCTACGACTTTATATCCCTGTTCTTTTAGCAAAATTGCCGAGACGCTGCTATCGACACCGCCAGACATCCCTAGATAAACGGTTTTAGCGGGCTTGGCGGACATATTCCTCCTTGACAACGTCAGCGACGAATTTGGCAGCCTTGATAATTTGCTCCTTAGTGTTGGTACTACCGAGAGAAACGCGCAAAGAACCGGCAATTTCGCTATCTGAGAGACCGAGAGCGGTGAGCACATGGGATTTTTGTCCTTTACTGGCGGCACAGGCTGCCCCGGTAGAGACATAGACTTGTTTTTTCTCTAATTTGTAAATCAAGCGTTCGGCGTCCACCCCTGGAAAAATTAGTGGCAGGAAAGTAGGGATTTGGTGTTTAAAAGTAAGACAGTAGGGGGTATTTGATACTTTCTTGGGGCGAGTAGGCTGAAAATCGGGCAAGTGGTGCTGTATTTCCTTGAGAAACAGCTGGCGATATTCGCTATATTTTTGACGATTACTCTTGAGGTGCGATTTGGCAAGTTCGGCGGCGAGCGCAAACCCTATTACCCCTGGGACGTTTTCGGTACCAGAGCGCAACCCCTGTTCTTGTCCGCCACCCCTGATAACTGACTGCAATTTAACCCCGTGAGCGACAAAAAGTGCCCCGACGCCTTTCGTAGCACCGATTTTGGCGGCATTTAAGGTCATCATATCCACACCAAGCCGCGATGCACTAATATCGAGCAAATTAAGCGCCTGAGAGGCGTCAGAATGCAAATAAAGAGGCTTTTTTAACCCTTTTTCTAGTCTTTTGGCACGTTCTTCCCTGACTATGGCACTAATTTCAGCTAGGGGTTGAATAATACCAATTTCGTTATTGACTAGAGACACCGATACGACCTCTGTTTTATCGGTCAATTTGCGCTTGAAATCATCAAGGTCGATGCGACCATCGGACTTCACCTTGATTTTAGTCAAATGCTTAGTGTTTTGTAAGACTGCGGGATGTTCGGTTTCGAGAGCGAGAATATTATCAAAACTGCTCAGTGCAAGATTAATAGACTCCGTAGCACCAGAGGTGATGACGAGATCAGTCCCCTTGGCTCCGATGGTGTGAGCAAGGCGATTTTTGGCGTCTTCGTAGGCTTCGCGCACGTATTTGGCAGATAAATAGGGAGCAGAAGGATTAAAAAACTCCTCAGTAAAATAAGGAGTCATTTCATTTAAGACTTTTTTATCAACAGGGGTGGCGGCAGCATGATCAAGATAAATCATGGCCTAATTATACAATTTTTGTTTAATGAGGCGCAAGTAGGCGTGAGTGGCACGACGGAAATTATCAAGTTCGTGGCCCTTAAGTTGCTGATATTTGCCACGCCCAATGCGCTTAAATACCCCTGATGGGCGAACTTCATAACGAATAGTAGTAATATGATTGGTGCCGTTTTCGTACCAGCTTTCGTGCCAAATCCAGACGTTTTTCTTGTGATTGAAAAATTCACGTCGATGACCGGCCGGAATTGGACCAAACAGGGTGCGGCCAAGACTAGATTCGGCATTGATTAGCTCAGCTTCGCGAGTGCTGAGGCTCGAAGCTTGCTTTTTAGTAGAAACAATGGTCTTGGGTTTATAAGTGTTTTTAGACTTTAGGAATAAGCGGCGCGACATTGTGCGATCTCCTCGGAGATAGCGGTGAGTTCGCGGTAAATATCGTAGGATTCAGGGGTGTCAAAAGTGTAAGCCTCGCGTCTAGCGAAGGAAGGAACCTCAAATCTGGAATAATTTTCTGACATTTTTTGTAGTAATTTCCGCGACTTTCGCCTCTGGAACTCCCATTTTAGTTGCTATAAACTCGCTTATATTCTTGATATAAGCCGGCTCATTTATTGTACCACGAAATGGCTCTGGTGTCAAGAAGGGAGCGTCGGTTTCGAGCAATATACGTTCCAGGGGTGGTACAGGGAGAGTAGAATAAGTGGAAAGTCCGTTAACACCAACATAAAAATCGGTGGTTTCGAGGATTTTGCGCAAAGTTTTCTTGCTATCGGAAAAAGAATGCACGACACCCTTGATTTTGGGGAAATTGGCGGCAACTGGGAAGAAATCTTTGAAAGCCTCACGAATATGGAAACTGACGGGGAGGTTTAAATCGGTTGCCAGCTGCAACATTTCTTCAAATAGCTTAATTTGAGCGTCGCGGTCATAAGGCTCGTAATGGTAATCCAGCCCCACCTCGCCGATGGCGACCAAGGAAGCGTCAATACCCCGTTCGGGGTCGCGTCCAGCCGGCCCGTCGCCACGGGCGGCTGGCGCTATATCTCGCGCTGCCGCGCTCCGAAATACCCCGAGACGGGGTATCGCCACTTCCCTGCCTGCTTCTCCGGGGTGGGTGCCGTAGGTCCAGTAGACGCCTTCATGCTGCGCTGCGAAATCACGAGCTTTGAGGGAATCTTCGTGCGAAGTGCCAATGCAAATGATTTTTTCCACACCATTCTTATGCGCATTCTCGAGCATCTTTTCAGCCTGCTTGGCGGTGAAAAATTCACGGTCGTGCAGGTGACAGTGAGAGTCTACTAAATAAGTCATCGGCGAGCCTCACGTTTTCGTTTAATGGGGTCAAGTTGACGTTTGCGCAAACGAAGATGCTGGGGTGTAACTTCCAACAATTCATCATCCAGAAGGAAATCCAGACATTGCTCAAGCGAAAGTTGTGTATGCGGGGTAAGTTGAATGGCGCCGTCAGAAGCGTGCGTGCGCATATTAGTGAGCTGCTTTTCACGGCAAACGTTGATGTCAATGTCTTCTTTTTTATTACTTAACCCTACAATCATGCCTTGATATACAGGGGTCTGGGGTGGAATATAAAGTGTGCCGCGGGCCTGGGCGGCATCAAGGGCGTAGGCGGTAGAAACGCCGGATTCAAAAGAAATCAAAGCGCCGTTGCGTTCAGGATGATATTTGGTATCGGTGGGTTGATAACCGCTAGGAATGCTAGACATAATTGCAGTGCCCTTGGTGGCGGTGAGCAGATTATTACGTAAACCAATTAAAGCAGCGGTGGTAATTTGATAAGTAAAACGCGTAGCGCCGGTATCGGTGAGATTTTGTGATTTAAGCTCGGCACGACGCACGCCCAGTTCTTGCGATACCGCACCGACAAATTCACTGTCGACTTCAATGGTAAGTTCTTCGACTGGCTCTTGTTTTTGACCGCCGATTTCTTTATAAACTACCTCGGGGCGACCGACTTCAAGTTCATAACCTTCGCGACGCATAGTTTCAATCAAAACCGAAAGATGTAATTCCCCACGACCGGAAACTTTGTAGCCGAGGCCGTCGGGTTTGATTTTGAGAGCGATATTAGTTTCTAATTCCCTTTTGAGGCGATCAGAAATTTGGCGAGAAGTGGTGAATTCGCCTTCTTTGCCTTTGAGTGGGCTAGTGTTAGGGCCAATATAAATTGAGAGCGTTGGCGGTTCGAGTGTGATAGTGGGTAAAGGCTGGGGATCGTCACCGGTGGCGATGGTGTCGCCGATGTTGGCTTTATCAATGCCGGTAATGGCGACAATGTCGCCGGCGTGAGCTTCGGCGACTTCTTCCTTGCCAAGGCCACGATAAGTGAAAAGTCTGTCAATTTTTGCTTTATATGGCAATGTAACGGTTTCGCCTTTCTTGAATTTGCCACGGACGATTTTGCCGATGGCGTATTTGCCGAGGTAGTTGTCGGCGGCGAGGGCGGCAACGAGTAAAGCGGCGCCATCGCTTTTTTCATCAATACGTGGCGCAGGAATGTCATTAATAATACTGTCAAAAATTACTTTAAAATCAGGGTCAAGATTTGTTGTAGCGCCAGCGCGGCCTTCGCGTGCGATGGCATAATAAATCGGATAATTCAATTGGTCTTCGCGTTTAGCTAACTCCAAAAACAAATTAGCAATTTCATCCTTGACCGCATCAACGCGCGCGGCGGGTTTGTCGATTTTATTAATAATGACAACGGGTTTTAAATCTAAATCAAGGGCTTTTTTGAGCACAAATTTGGTCTGAGGCATCGGACCTTCCTGGGCGTCTACAATTAATAGTACGCCGTCCGCCATATTAAGCGTGCGTTCGACTTCGCCAGAAAAATCGGTGTGGCCGGGAGTATCAATAATGTTGATTTTGTAGCCATTATAGAAAACTGCGGTTTGTTTGGCAGTAATAGTGATGCCACGTTCGTGCTCTTGATCTAGACTGTCCATGATGAGAGTCTGCGACATTTCAGCTTGGTTATCACGAAAAGTATTGGACTGCTTGAGCAGACCATCCACTAGAGTAGTTTTGCCGTGATCAACGTGGGCGATGATGGCAACATTGCGAATTTTGGTGGCATCCATGTCTGTTTATTACACCACAGACCGAGAAAAATGTAAAGTGGTTACGTGCCGGATGCCAAAGTGAAAGATCTGCCACTGCTTGGTTCGCCATATACTGATGTGGTTTTACCATACATATTACTGGTAGTATTGCTAATATTATTCCCGTTGGTTGGAGGAATAGTTACAGACCAAGTGGTGGCGGAGCGGCCGGCAGATTCGAACATCCGATTCATATTTGTCACGTTAGAAGTATTCCAGCCGGAGAGGTCTAGAGTGAAGGTGGTGGCTCTGTAACCGGCATAACGGAACATCTCCCTCATATTCGTCACATTAGAAGTGTTCCATTCAGAAAGATCACCGATGGACCAAGTGGTGGCGGAGTAACCGACCAAAGAGAACATGTAGCTCATATCCGTCACGTTAGAAGTATTCCAACCGGAAAGATCTAGGGTAAAAGTGGTGGCGGAGTAGCCGGCACAAGAGAACATCCAACTCATATCCGTCACGCTAGAAGTGTTCCAATTAGAGAGGTCGCCAATAGACCAAGTGGTGGCGGGGCTGCCGGCATAATAGAACATATTACTCATATTCGTCACGTTAGAAGTGTTCCAATTAGAGAGGTCGCCAATAGACCAAGTGGTGGCGGAGTAGCCGGCTTGATAGAACATGTAACTCATATTCGTCACGTTAGAAGTGTTCCAGCCGGAGAGGTCTAGGGTGAAGGTGGTGGCGGAGGGGCCGGCGCCGGCATTATAGAACATATAACTCATATCCGTCACGTTAGAAGTGCCCCAGTCGGAGAGGTCGGAGAGGTCGGAGAGGGAGCGGAATTCGTAGAACATATAAGATGAATCTGGAGATAAGGCGATTTGCTCACCTTCAGTGTAGAAGTGCATGATACCAGCGTTATTAGTATTATCAAAGATGATGTAGATTGGTTCTTCTGAAGTAGAAGAAGAGATGGTATTAGCTTCAGATGGAATAAAGCCAGTAGGGGCAGGGGTTTCTAAGTGGACGTTGATGGATTTGATAAGCTTGTCTTGCGCATTATAGGTGGTAGTAGCTCCAGCAGCTAGGGATTTTAGTTTAGCGTTAACGGTTTGGCCGGTGTCTAGGGTGGCAGAATTAACTGGCACTTCATTAGCTACAGCAGTAAAGGTAACAGAAGTAGTGTAAGTGCCAGAGGCCTTAGAAGTATCAGCTTTAGCAGCAAAGGTAAGGTTGGCAGTGGAAGTAGCGGCGGGAGCATCGGTTTGTTTGATGATGTGGTTAGGAGAATAGTCTGTTGGATCTGCTTCATAATCAAGGATAGGACAATAGTTAGTAGAACAGTTATAGCCTCCAGTTTCACCAGATTGATCGGTACCACCAGTATAGCCCCAAGAGTTTACAGGAAAGTTGGCTGAACTATATTGGTTGTTTAGAGTAGGAATAGTGGGGTTAGGCGTAGTGGCAGTATTAGTGAGAGAATTAGAAGAACCAGAAGTAGAATTTAAGTA
>JAFWIY010000005.1 GCA_017514675.1 Candidatus Saccharimonadota bacterium
CACCATTCTCACTAGTCTTTCTTTTGTTTCATTTCTATTTCTTGCATCTTCTTCTATCTTTGCCTCAGACCATGTCTCTAATGTCTCAGTTACAGTACCAGTATCGTGTAATATTAGTAGCACTCTAGATGCTGCTCATACTGCTACTATTAACCCAGGACAAGTAAAAGCAGATATTGGTACTACTACCTTCAAAGTATTCTGTAATGATAATACAGGCTATGCTATCTATGCTATAGGCTATAGTAATGATGAGTATGGTAATACTAATATGTTACCTGCTAGCTCTAGCTCTACTAACCCTGGTTCTTCCACTAACCCTAGTATAGTGACTGGTACTGCTACGAGTGGAGATACGAGTAACTGGGGCATGAAGATTACTCCAGTAGATGGTACCTATAAGCCTACTATAGAAAGTGATACCAATGGTTCATTTACTAACTATCATATAGTACCAGACACTTATACCAAAGTAGCTACCCTTACTACTAATACAGACTTTACTATAGGTTCATCCTTCCAGTCTACCTATAGAGTTTTTGTTTCCCAAACCCAGCCTGCGGATACTTATACTGGGAAGGTTAAATATACTTTAGTTCATCCGAATGACACTAAACCACCCGAAGATCCACGCTTTATTGCTAATCTAGACACTGGCCAAACCGTAAACCGAAAACTCAAAAGATTGGCTGGTAATAGTTCGGCTACATACGACACTCAAGACAACGGCATCACCGCTCTAGTTCGCTCTGACACTTTACCAAGTGATTTTACCCCTACTACAGCTAATACTATTTCCACCACTTCTTCCGGAAAACCAATCTATGCTTGGTATGATTCTACTAATAAAACTATCTACTATTATTCTGAAGCTACAACCATTAAAATGAACCAGAACTCTAGCTATTTCTTCAGTCGCATGATGGCCCTATCTGATCTCTCCACCATCTCTTCCTGGAACACTTCTAGTGTGACGTATATGTCTGATATGTTCCGCGATGCCGGCTACAATGCCACCACCTTTACTCTAGACCTCTCCTCATGGAACACTTCCAGCGTGACGGATATGTCTAATATGTTCTACTATGCTGGCTACAATGCTACCACCTTTACTCTAGACCTCTCCTCTTGGGACACTTCTAGTGTGACGAGGATGTCTCATATGTTCTACTCTGCCGGCTACAATGCTACCACCTTTACTCTAGACCTCTCCTCTTGGGACACTTCTAGTGTGACGAGGATGACTCTGATGTTCTCCCTTGCCGGATACAGCGCCACCACCTTTACTCTAGACCTCTCCTCCTGGAACACTTCTAGTGTGACGACTATGTATTGCATGTTCTGCTATGCCGGCTACAATGCCACTACCTTTGCTCTAGACCTCTCTTCTTGGGACACTTCTAAAGTGACGGAAATGACTTGCATGTTCGAGGATGCCGGCTACAGTGCCACCACCTGGTCTATTGGTGATCTCTCTTCCTGGAACACTTCTAGCGTGACGAATATGTCTAATATGTTCAACTCTGCCGGCTACAGCGCCACCACCTTTACTCTAGACCTCTCCTCCTGGGACACTTCTAGTGTGACGAGGATGACTAATATGTTCTTCAATGCCGGCTACAAAGCCACCACCTTTACTCTAGACCTCTCCTCCTGGGATACTTCTAGTGTGACGGATATGTCTTATATGTTCTACTCTGCCGGCTACAGGGCCACCACCTGGTCTGTTACTATTCCAAAAACCAATAAAGGTAGTACCCCAATTACAAATACTACAACAAGACTGTATGGTAATACCGCTTCGGTTTACGCTACACCACGATCAGGCAAGTCCTTTACGCTTGCAAATTAATATAAATCAAATTTTCTAGGTCAAGTTTTCCTATTGCGCTCTTTTCCCGCGTTTGTCGCGACGAGTCTTAGTAGCCTTCACCTGCCCCGCCGACAAACGCCCGAGTTGGTATTAAAGCCTAACCACTTTAGATCTAATCATAACCGAGAGAAAGGGTGTTGAATTTATTTTTCATCTATGGTAGTATTTCGCCACGATGAAAAATAATTATAAATTAATAATTCCAAAAGAGCTAATTAAAGAAATAGATTTAAAAGAAATATCTGCTGCTGAAATACTCATGGAATATTTTAAAACTGATATAAGTTTTATACGTAGATCTAATCATAAAACACCAGACTTTGAAATCAACGGTCTTCGTTGGGAGCTCAAGAGTCCGACTGGTTCTGGTAAACATAATATCCAACATAATATGCAGGATGCAGCATTGCAGTCAGAGAATATTATTATTGATGGTAGAAAATCTAAAATTCACCCGATTAGGCTAAGAAATGAAGCGAAGTATCAATTTGAAATTATTAAGAGCCTAAAACGTGTCCTTATAATTACAAAGTCAAAAAAAGTTCTTGAAATTAACCGAAAGAAATGATACTATATAATTATTGAAAGTTCGTCAGGCAGCGTTGCAACGCAGGATCGGGACTTTCTTTTTTATATTAGATATTGCCAAATTGGTCCGGACGGAGTATCTTCGACAGTAACCCCTCGGCGCTTTAATTCATCACGAATCTCATCCGAGCGCGCAAAATCTTTATTATCACGCGCCACCTGTCGTTCAAAAATCATCCGCTTAACATCTTCGCTTACATCTGGCGTATCGGCAATCAAATTTAATCCAAACAACTCATCCACCTTTTCCCAATCCTCCATCATTAGCTCCGAAGTATCAATAATCGCAAACGCCTCCGGCGAACCAAGATTATTATTGACCGCATCAACGATTTTCATCATAGCCTCATTATTATTAGCAATCTCCCGTTGATAGCAAAGCGCGATGCGATTTCGCCAATTTAGCCTGCGCTGTTTTGCCGCTTCTAAACTATCAAACGTAAAATTCCGCGTACCTTGATAATGCCCGGCAAGAACCCACATCTTAAAGTCCATCGGCGAAAACCCTCGCTCAGCCAAATCAGAAAGACTATAAACATTCCCTAGCGACTTTGAAATCTTCTCCCCCTCAATCGTAATAAAATCACAGTGCATCCAATACTTAGAAAGTTCCCGGCCAGTCATCGCATAAGTTTGTGCAATTTCATTGGTATGATGAATCGGGATATGATCAATTCCTCCGGTATGAATATCAATCGGCGAGCCTAGCTCTTTGTCAATAATTACCGAGCACTCTAGATGCCACCCTGGATATCCCGGTCGCCCAAGATAATCCCACCGCATCGCATGCTTTTCGCCCGGCTGAATAAACTTCCATACCGCAAAGTCTGACACATTCCTCTTTTCATCCGAAAACCCCACTCTCGCTCCGGCTTTTAAGCCATCCAAATCAAGCTTTGCAAATTCCGCATAGCCCGGAAACTTAGATGTATCATAATATACCCCATCGGCAGTTTCGTAAGTAAACCCGCCTGCGGTCATTGTATCTACCGCACGTTTATCATCCTCAATATAATCCGTCGCTCGCGCAACCACATCTGGCTCAACCAACTGTAGCGCTCGGAAATTCCGCATAAAGTCATCGCCATAAAATTTAGCAATTTCATCTACGCTTTTACCTTCGCGCCGCGAAGTCTTTTCAAACTTATCTTCACCTTCATCCGCATCTGAAACTAGATGCCCTACATCCGTAAAATTAAG
This sequence comes from Candidatus Saccharimonadota bacterium, assembly GCA_017514675.1. Lineage (GTDB taxonomy): Bacteria > Patescibacteriota > Saccharimonadia > Saccharimonadales > Saccharimonadaceae > Nanosyncoccus. The sequence continues at coordinate 3,662 of JAFWIY010000005.1, forward strand.
CACCCGCCGCACCTTATACCCATCAGCTTTCAAGGTCCGCACCAACAAATCCCAATAAATATACGCCGCGTAATTTCCAATATGCTGAAAATCATAAACCGTCGGCCCACAAGTATAAATCTTCACAATCTCGCCAAGCGGCTTAAACTCTTCCAGCTTCTTATCTGCCGTATTGTATATTTTAAGCATTAAGTACCTCCTCCAAAACTTCTCTTACTTTATTATACTTATCACGCGTTACGCCATGCCGGCCAATCGTTTTAATCGCCGAAATATATTTCGCGTTATCTTTTAGAAGCTTCGGATAATTATATGCTGCTATCAGTTGGTCTTCGTTGCCGTAAATCATCACTGTGCGGGTTTTTAGTTCGGCCAAAGTCTTATAGTTCTTAGGATTTTCTACAATTTTCGCCATCGAATTTATAAACATCTTGTCCTTCAAAATCCCTGGATTTTTCAGCGCTACAGCTTTCTTAAACGCTTCCATCCCAGCCTTAAACGCTGGATTTTTCAAATCCTCCGGCGTATAAACCGGCGCCGAAACCAAAATCAGCTTCTTGATAGATTTCTTGTACGTATCAGCATATTTTGTTACGATAAAAGACCCTAGCGAATGACCCACTAGAACCAGCGGCGTATCTAACTTTAATTTCAAAATCGCATTATGAAGCGCCTCAATCTGCTCTTTATAATCATATTCCAACTTGTCGCTTTTTACTGATTTTCCACTCCCAAGCAAATCAAAAGTTACAAATCGCACATTTTTGAGCGACACCGTACCCTCTAGATATGCCAAAGCATTATTATAAGTCGTAGAGTCCGAAGCAATCCCATGAATCAAAACCACTGTCAGCTCCGGCTTCTTACTCGCCGAAAAATCGTGTGTCTTTTTTAAAATCAATTTCTTACTCAACATTTCCTAAAAGCTCCGGCACTATTTTCACTAATTCCCGCACTACTTCCTCGTAGCTAGTGTCATAAGTTCTAAACCCAGCCGCCATCGGATGCCCGCCACCGCCAAAATACCCGGCAATCTTTTCAGCAATTGGCGCATCCGAAGCCGTGCGGATTTTGCCAGTCACTTTACCGTCTGGATAAGTCTTCACCGCTACCGCCACGCGCACCCCCTCCACTAGCCGCATCTCTTCCAAAATCAACACATTCGGATTATATTCATCCGAATATTCCCGAATATCATCCCATGGAATGTGTACAGTCGCCAGCTCGCCATCTAGCGAATATTCAATTCGCTTTATAAGATCTGCTTTATAATCCAAAATCCGCGGCGATTTCTTCATGAATTCCCGCCGCCTATCTTCTAGCTCCGAAATATTCGCTCCAAGCCTGGTCAGCTCTGCTGCGATTTCAAAAGTTTCCGCCGTGACACTTGAACTAGTTAACCCCAAAGTATCTGACAAAATCCCCTGAAAAATCGCCTCCGCCGCTTCTTTTGAAATCGCAAGCTTTTCTGCTTTTGCAATACGATATATTACTTCCGCACAAGCTGGCACCACCTCGATAATACTCTCATGCGGGAAACTTAAATCATCTTCCGTTTCATGATGATCGATTACAAGTACCGGCGCCGAATATAAACGATTACGAATCGCTGTATCATCTAAGAGTTTAGACAGCAAAACCTCTGCCGCCGTGTCTACGATAATATACCCATCCGCCTTAAAATCAAATTCATTAGAAACCCTGGACCAATCCGCAAAATAATGCAGATATTTTGGGATATCTACCGGACAGTACAAAGATATCTCTTTTTCTGACAACAAATAATCTAACGCAATCGCACTCGCCAAAGAATCCCCATCCGGATTCTCGGCTTGAATCACGCAAATCTTTTGCTTGCCTACTAAAAAATCACTAAATTTATTATACATACATTCATTATAACACGACTATATGTTTTATTTTATGAGTATTGAGCAAGCCCAAGAAGTAAATTATAATTTTACAAGTCGAGTACGAAACTGTAATTTCGGCGCAGACTTGCCTAAAATTATAATTTACTTCCTGGCGCGCAGCGAAGCACGAATAAAATAAAACCATATAGTCGTTTTATGATAAAATATTTATATGACTATTTTTAAAGCAGACAAAAAATTTGAACGGTTTGAGGATGTCACTCCGGAAATTTTGAAAAAAGAAAACGTCAAACTACTTTTGTGCGACCTTGATAATACTCTTAGGCTCCACTCCGAAAAAGAGCCTGCCGAAGAATTACGAAAATGGATCAAAGCCTGCAAAAAAGCCGGTGTCAAAATCGCAATTGTTTCTAATAACGGCCGCAAAAAAATGATGTTAGAATTTTGCGAGCCAATTGATGTGCCATGTGTTTGGTGGGCTTGGAAACCTCGCAGCACCAAACTCACCGAGGCCATGAAAGAACATGGCGTAAAACCCGCCGAAACTGTCATGCTCGGCGACAAGTGGACTACCGATGTGCTCGCAGCGCACTTTGCCGGCGTTCGCGCCTGGAAAGTTGAGCACAGGAAATATATCGTATGACCGGTCCAACAATACTTACTATTATTAGAATGTTTCTCTCAATTCTATTTTTATTTTTTGTGCTCCTACCGGGCACTTGGGCTAAAATTACAGCTTTGGTCATTTTTATCATCGCTTCTATCACCGACTTAATTGATGGCAAATGGGCCCGCAAGAAAAAACTCGTTACCGACCTCGGCGCTTTTCTAGACCCCATCGCCGACAAAATGCTTACTAGCCTAGCCTTCCTCGCTCTCACATACTTGAATATAGTCCCAATCTGGGTCTTCGCCATCATTCTAGTTCGCGACTTCGCAGTAGATGGCATGCGCATGATGGCTGCCAAAAAGAAATTCACCATCGCCGCCTCCATTTACGGCAAACTCAAAACTACCACTCAGATGGTTGCGCTAATTATTTTGCTATTAAATCTTATTATTAACTTAGAACCACTCGCCATTATTGGCAATATCGCACTTTACCTTGCACTGGCTCTTACTATCATTTCTGGCGCCGATTACCTTATAAAAGGCAAGAAATTAATAACAAAATAGTCGCTGCAAACGCCGTAGAATCAATCCGGTCTAGAAATCCACCGTGTCCCTCCGAGCCACCCACTAAAAGCTCCAACCCACGAAAATATTTATTTTTTATCAATATCTCATTAGAATCTTTTACCTCGAACTGTCGCTTTAAGTAACTCTCAAACAAATCACCCGCTAATGCCAGCGGCGCACAAAGCAGATACATCCAGTCGGTTGCTAGAGCCCCTCTAACTGCAATCAAAATAGACACCATACAAAACGCCGAGGCAATACCGAGTATTGTCCCCTCCCAGGTTTTATTTTTAGAAATCTTCGGAAATGGCCGCGATTTTTTAAACACTTTCCCGCCAAATAGTTTTCCAAAAAGATAAGCAAAAATATCATACCCTGGCACACCAAGAATAATATACCAAAAATGCGCCGGGTCAATCTTAGCTACAAATACCGTACTCCAAACCAAAAACAAAATTTCTAGCCCCGCTAAGAAAAATTGTCTAGATTTACGCTTATTTTTAAAAAAACTAATCAGCTCAATCAACGAAATAAAAGCAAAGAAGCCATAGATAATTTTAAATGGTATCGCATCAAAAGTATACAGCGCCACGATTGCCACCACGAACATCGCCACCCCTACAATCACCCGCACTCTAAAATTCTTATCCATACTTATATTATAACACCATTTCGCCCTAAAGATGGTAAAATAATTATATGCTAGAGTTATTGTATAACAAGGTTAAAAACACTTTACGAAAGATCGATATGCGTTTAGAGCGTGCCAAATATGGCTATATCGACAAGTTACCGAAAAATATTGAATATTTTAACGGCGGGCTTTACGATGCGATTTACGAAGCCTCCTGCAAATGGCCACACAATGTCGCCTTAGAATATTTTGACACTCAAATCACTTACAAAGAACTTATCAAAAAAATCAACAAAGTTGCCGCCGCTCTTAAAGCTATCGGCGCCGAAAAAGGCGAAAATATCACGATTTGCATGCCAAACACGCCAGAAAGCATTTATATGTTTTATGCGGTAAACGAAATTGGTGCGGTCGCCAACATGGTCCATCCCCTCTCTTCCGAAAAAGAAATTGAGGATTATCTCGTACAGGCTAATTCCAAAATTATGCTATGTATTGACATTGCCTATCCCAAAACCGAAGCCATTATCAAAAATACCAACGTAGAACAAGTCGTGGTAGTTTCCGCCACTCGCTCAATGGATTTTCTGATTCGCGCCATTTACAAAATCACCAAAGGTCGCAAAAACCACGTCAAGAAAAGTCAGCACGTCATTACATGGGATAAGTTTTTAAACAAAGCCAACAGGTATATTGGCAACCCTCACGCGCGCGTCGATTCGGATGACGCCGCCGTCATCATGTATTCTGGCGGCACTACCGGCAAACCCAAAGGCGTAATCCTTTCTAACCTCAATTTCAACGCTCAAGCTCTAGGTGCTAAATATCTCGTACCAGAGCTCATTAAGTCAAACTATGCCTTTCTTACCTTCTTGCCGAATTTTCATGCCTTTGGTCTAGGCGTTTGTATTCATTTGCCACTATATTTTGGGAGTAAAATCGTTTTAATCCCACAATTCAACGCTAAGAAACTAAAGAATTACATTAAAAAATATAAAATAAACATCCTAGTTGGCGTACCTACGGTCTTTGATTATCTTACCAAAATAAAATTCAAGAAAAATGAATTAAAATGCATTAAAGCTGTAGTTTCTGGTGGCGACATCATTAGTATGTCCAGCAAAACCCGCATCAATGATTTTCTAAAGGAGCACGGCTCCAAAGCAGTCATCGAAAACGGCTACGGTCTTACCGAGGCTTCTGGCGGCTTTATCTTTTCACCCCGCAGCGTAGCCGAAGAAGCCGATACTATTGGCTTCCCTATACCAGACAACGATGTTCGTATTGTAAATATCAAGACCGGCAAAGAAGCCGATCTCGGCGAAGATGGAGAAATTGTAGTACGCGGACTTTCGGTAATGAAGGGATACTTAAATAAACCCAAAGAAACCGAGCAGGCTTTTATTAAACTTCGCAACAAAAAATACCTTCGCACGGGCGATATTGGCTACATGGATCAGCGCGGCGTAATACATTTTCGCTCGCGCTTAAAGCGCATGATTATCACCAATGGCTACAATGTCTATCCAGCCAATATAGAAGATGCTACTTTGAAATGCGAACTCATCGCAAGTTGCGCCGTAGTCGGAAAAGAAGATGCTTTGCGTGGCGAAAAGATTGTTACCTTCGCCGTATTAAAAGAAAACGCTTCCGAACGCGCCGCTAGAAAAGAATTGGCAGGCATTTACAAAAAATACCTCGCCAAATACGAAATTCCGCGCGAAATCCGCTTCATCCCAGAACTCCCCAAAACCAAACTCGCTAAAGTAGACTTTAAAAAACTGGAAGACTTGTAGGCGGGTGGCCGAAACCTATCTTTCGAAGGGCCTAAGACTTGGGCGAGCGCCTTGGGAGCTGCGCCCGAGAAAGATAGGTTCGGACAGGACCCGCCTACAAGTCTGTTCTATTTTCCAAAGCCGCACTTAGCGTAATTTGGTCTGCGTAGGAGAGATCTACGCCAAGTGGCAACCCACGCGCCAAGCGCGTAAGTTTTAATTCTGGATTTTGTTCGTGTAACATTTTTTCAAGAAGCAGGGCCGTCGATTCTCCTTCAACCGAAGGATTAGTTGCGATAATTACTTCTTTAACATTGTCGTCGTTAACCCGTTTAATCAGTTCCCCGATATGTAATTGTTCCGGCGTGATACCGTCTATCGGCGAGATCGCCCCGCCCAGCACATGATAAGTGCCTTTATAACCTTTGGTTTGCTCAATCGCATAAATGTCTAGTGGTTCCTCTACTACTAAAACAGTAGCCTTATCACGCGTAGGGTCAGCATAATATGGCGACACTTCTTCGTCTGCATCAATTAGCGCAAAAGTTACTGGGCAAGATTTTACGCCCCGATGCAAATTTTCCAAAGCCTCAGCAATATTTAAAGCAATCTTATCATTAGACTTAAAAAGATAGCACGCATAACGCTCCGCCGTGCGCGGCCCCACTCCTGGCAACCTCGCCAAAGCATCGACTACATTCTCCAGAGCTCGTGGCAACATTTACTACATTCCAAGGCCAAGATTGCCAAGGCCACCCATTAGCGGCTTCATTTTATCGGTCGCAATCTCTTGCGCTTTGGCGAAACCATCACGCATACAGTTCTCAATCCAGCGCTCTAGCTCATGAATATCATCAAAATCAATTTTCTCTGGGTCTAGTTTTACTTTTTTAACTTTTAGCTCGCCGTTAATCTGCACAATAACGGCACCATCACCAGCTTCTACTTCCACAATCTCATTTTTTAGCTCTTTTTGAGCCTTGCGTAGTTGGTTTAATAATTTCATTTGATCCATGGTTTGTCCCATTTTACTCTCCTTCTGTTATTTCAACTTCTGTATATAGATATATTATATCAGAGTTCTCACGCATTGGCGAGGTAATAATCCGCGTCATTTTATAACGCTCTGGCATATTTTCTGGCCTATGTAAGACTGCTACCACCCGTGGATTCTCGATTGCGGAAATAACATTAATATCGGTAGAATCTTCCAAAATCTTATAAAAATCATAATTCTCATACACTAGCAAATTCTCATCCGTAAGATTCTCACGAATTACATTTAAATCATAATTAAATTGGTTTACCACTTTCGGATTATAATGGTATCCATATATATACTGCAAAAGTCCAGGCACAATCATAAAACCAAATAGTAGGGTGAGTGGAACCAAAGCAGCAATCCTAGCATACGGATTTTCCGGAAACAGGCCGTACCATTTTTCAAGCAAATACTTAAGGCCGTGTGCTACCAAAATTGAAAACGGCAAAATACAAAATATCACCGCATTGGGATTAAACCCGGTAATTATTAGACAAAACACCAAGAGAATCGTTGCGATAGAATTTCGCGAAGCAAAAAAACCTTTAGTAGTGGAAAATAGACCAATGAGAGCTAATGTAAAAATCGGCAAGCTAATAAGCGGAGATAAATACACACTCTCTAAACTATTATACCAAGAGAACACCGGCGCAAAACCAGCAGAAATATTACCAAAGAAATGCGAAATTTCAAAATCTTTTGCAAACAATAGCTCCATGATAGTTTCCGGATGATGGATTACTCCGATAATAGTCACAGTGAGGCCAGCCACCACTAAAATACCAACTAAAATAAGCGGTAGTATCGGCAAAGATTTGACCACGAAGCGCAGATGTGGCTGCAAAAACACAAATAGTACGCAGAAAATAGCAAAATAAATCATAAATGGCGTAAATACGGAAAATAGCATAATAATCGCAAACAAGAAACAGTATAGCGGCTTCGGCCTTTTTTCACCTTGAATCTTAGACCCAAGCCAAAGCAGTAATGTCGGCCAAAATACCAACATAATTAGCGGCGTACCCGAACCGGCCAAAAATAAAAATGGCGTAGAAAGAATAATTAGACAGGAAGCCAGAAGCGAAACATTGCTCTTAAACCATCGGTTGAGTAATAGAATCAACAACACGCCAAGAAGTAGGCCTATAATTATGCTTGGTAATTTAATAGCGTAACTAGATAAACCAAACATCATTATCGATGCTTTTTGCAACAAACGATATGGCCAATCTATTAAATCACCATCAAAAATTCCCTCTTGACTCAAATAATACGAGCTAGTTGCAGAATCAATCTCAGCTTGTGACAAACCGTCCTGTGCTAGTAGTGGCAAAGCGATAAGTAGAGCAATAAAAGCAATACCAAGCACCATATAACCGATTACAAATTTATATCGGTACAAAAAAAGTTTAGAAACAATAATTTTCTTCACATAAGTATTATACCACTAACTAATGGTTTTCATCAAGCGACATAAAACGCGAGAATTTACCTTCAAAGTATAGTTTCACGGTACCAATCGAGCCATGCCGGTGCTTACGAATCAAAAGCTCGGTGATATTATCTTTTTCTTCATCATCTTTTTTATAGTAATCTGGGCGGTGCAAAAACATCACTAGGTCGGCATCCTGCTCAATAGAGCCAGATTCACGCAGATCGGACAGTACCGGCCTCGGATCATCACGGCCAGTTACATTACGCGAAAGCTGCGCCAAGGCCACTACAGGAATTTCTAGTTCCCTTGCCAAAATTTTTAAGCCACGCGAAATTTCAGTTACTTCCTGCACGCGGTTACCTTTGTAACGATCGGACCCAGCAATCAGCTGTAAATAGTCGATAATCACTATCCCAATTTGGTGATCATGCATCGCGCGCCTTGCTTTGTTACGAATTTCCAAAATATTTAGCGAGCTAGTATCATCAATATAAATCGGCACCTCATCCATTTCGCTCATCGCATCATCAATTCGCGTAAATTCTTCATCATTTAAATTTCCAGTTTGAAGCTTCCATGAATCTACACTCGCCACATCTGATATAATCCGATCAATAATTTCACTGGCCGCCATCTCCATGGAGAAAAACAGCACACCTTTTTTGTTGATACTGGCAATATTATAAGCTAAATTTTGCGCCATGGTGGTTTTACCCATCGCCGGGCGCGCACCCACGATAATTAAATCACCCTTCCTAAATCCAGCCGTAATTTTATCAATATCATGAAAACCGGTCTTTAAGCCACGCACGCCGCCTTTATTTTTCTTTAGCTCTACAATTCTCTCCAGAGCATCCGGCATTAAATCTTCCAAAGCTACGTAATCACTCTTGATAATTTTATCCGACACTTCAAACAACTTTTTCTCGGCCTCACCAACCAGCTCATTTACGTTGGCATCTTCCTCGTAAGCCTGTTCGGAGATTTTTGTACCCGCCTCAATTAATCTTCTTCTCACCGAAGCTTTTTCAATAATTTCGGCGTAAGCCTTGGCATGTGATGCCGCCGGCACAAAAGTAGAAAGTTCCGTAAGATACGGCGCACCACCAACTTCTTTGAGTTTTTTTCTAGTCTTTAATTCGGCCGTGAGAGTAAGTAAATCTATCGGCTTGTGCTGATCGTATAGATCAATCATTGCTTCAAAAATTGTCACGTGCCGAGGCTCATAAAAATCCCCCGGCTTTAAGATAGTCAGAACTTCAGTAATCACATTTTCAGACAGCATCACCGCACCTAAAAGCGACTTTTCTGCCGACAAATCTTGTGGTGGTACCCTGCCACCTTGTTTAGAAAGGGTTTTCTCCTCCATCGTTTTTTACCTCTCCTCCCATTATATCAGAAAGTTTAGAAAGCACTGCATCTTTTTTGTAATTTTTCGGCTTCTCTTCATGGCTATGCACTACAATATTTAAATTACTTTCGCGCTTTAATACAAATAAATTATTTTTGCTGTTTAAAATACTTTCACTAATTCTGGTAGATGGGTAAATATCTAAAGTGATGCCATCAAATTCATATTGTGCTTTTTTTAACTGTCGCCCAATCGCCTCATTTTTTTCTAACATTTTATTAACCAAATTATCCCAATCAAATGGTGCTGATACGCTTGAGGTTGCCGGTTTTGGTTTTAGTTGGGGCGGCTCTACTAGTTTCACTGGTTCTATGGGCCTTGTATCCGGCTCGGTCAACTTCACTGGCGCAACCGGCGCAGTCGTAGTTAACGCAATTAGCAGCCTAGCCTCCGCATACGGGGCTCGCACTTCTGTAAGTTTTGGCAAAAGTTTTAAATATTCTGGGCGTGGATTATTTAAAATATATTCAACTAGGTGCGAGGCTAGTGTTTCGGGCTTAATTCCCGATATTAAAAGCTCCTTATAGCAATTAGCAATTTTTTCTATACTACTAGTCGTGCAAACGGTGAGCAGTCGTGCCAACACTTCATCATCCGGCAAGCCCAACGCGCTCACTACCATTTCGCGTGTGATTTCTTTATCAGACAATGTAGAAATTTGGTCCAAAAGCGACAAGGTATCACGAAAAGATCCGCCGCCATGTTTTACTACTAATTCTAGCGCCGCATCATCTATTTTAATCTTTTCCTTATTCGCCACCGACTTTACAAAATCTAGCATTACACTGGTATCGGCTAATTTAAACGTAAAAGTTTGCGCCCGCGATACGATCGTAGCCGGTACCTTATAAGCATCGGTAGTCGCCATAATAAACACTACGTGGCTAGGCGGCTCCTCCAAAGTCTTGAGCAGTGCATTGAAGGCTTCCTTGGTTAGCATGTGGACTTCATCTATAATATAGACTTTGTATTTGCCGGCTGTTGGCGCAATCGCTGCCTTTTCGCGTAGTTCTCTAATATTATCAATTCCGCGGTTTGAAGCACCATCTATCTCAATAATATCAACATAGTCATCTTCCAACTCGTAGGTGAATTCGTTTATCTCGTGCGCAAAAATCCTCGCTACCGAAGTCTTGCCAGTGCCGCGCGGCCCGATAAAGAGATAAGCGTGCGAAACTTTACCCTGCTTTAAAGCATTAGAAAGCGATGTGGTTACCTGCTCCTGCCCAACTACTTCGGCCAGTTTTTTGGGGCGATATTTTCGGTAGAGTGCTTTGGCCATTATAGGGCAGCCTCAACGGCAGCCCAAGTCGCATCATCTTTGTTCGCTGGAATAATTACGGACACCTGCGAACCCTCTCGCAAGTGGAAATAGGTCACTGAAGCATACAAAATCTGATATTCTTTGCCCGCTACTTCTACAAAGTATTTATCATCATGGTGAGTAAGCGTACCGATCACAGTTTTTCTTTCAATCGGGCCAATTTGCTTGTAGAGGAACTTGCCATCTTCTGTGATGGTAAGCTTCATAATATCACCCTCTACTAGCTTGGACTTAGAAGCATAGTTGGCCGGTACTGGGTAATTCTTGCCATCTGGGCCAATCATAATTTGCCCATCAAAGATACCCTCAATCACCTTGCCTTCTGGACCAGTCACAATCGTATCGCGTGGCGCAGCAATCGCCTCGCCATCACCAAGAATGGACACCAATAATTCCTTAGCCGCTGACAAATTAGTCTCAGCTTCGCTCAGTAGAGTTCGTAACCTTTTTATTTGTTTATCTGGTATTTCAGACATACCTCGCATCCTGTCTAAAGATAGTATTAATATTATATTATATCTTTATCAAAATAAAGTCAAGGTTTTTTAAATAAAGTTTTCCACCATTTTTACAGCGGTCGCGGTAGAAATGTTGTAATTTTTACAAATTATAGAGTCCGGTATGTTTTTTGCCATCATAAATCACAGTCGGAATACCTTTAACCTTCAGCTTATTTGTGACAAGCTCAGCGTTTTCTTCCATTTTAGTAGCAATTTCAGGATACTGCGAAATTTCGCGCACCAAATCAACTCGGCCTTGATCCAGCCCAAATTCTAGTAGCCACTGCTCCAATTTCGCCGCCGCTTGGGCTTCGCTATAGTCTTCGTTAAATCTGTCTTGATAAGATATTCCATCCGCATTCTTCGTGGTAAAAATTTTGTCTAGCAACCGCATCGCCATCCCGCTTTCTACCTGCTCTACCGCCAGCATATAACGCGCCACCACCCCAGAGTTCTTAAACTTATAGTTCCCCTCTGGCGTCTTAATCGCAAACGGCACCAAACGCACTACATAATTTTCAAAGAAACCAGCCTGCTTTTGGTTTTTGTAGCTATTAGCACACACCAAACAGCCAGGGTCAAAAATATCTACCGCAATCGGCTTATCGCTTACATCCGGATTTGCCACAATATAATTAAAATCATAATCCTCTGCTTGGTAACTCTTGAATTTTTCCGGGATTGCTTCAAAGATTTCGCACCATTCAGTAAACCACCGCCCAGTGGCCTCCAGAGGGTTAGTTGGTTCGCTTTCATCTATTGCGCAAACTTCTGCGCCCATAGTGCAAGCGGCTGGTTTCGTAACATTACAAGTCCCGAGCGCCCAAAGCGCGAGTAAAGATTTAATTGCGGTTAAAATCGCCCAGACTGCCACCACTACAATTACTACCGAAACAATCTCAATTATTACCGATAGCGGCTTTACCCACTTTGGGTGTTTAACAATCACGCGCGCAAGCAAAGTATTTTTTACATCGGACTTAAAATTCGTTTCACACTTTTGCAAGCGCACCTTTTTCCATAGGCACCCCCAAGCTTTTTTCAGCATCTTGAGATAGCTTTTCCCTACCTTTGGCTTAAAAATTGATACCGCGGCCACAAACACCCCCATCACCGCCAAAATAATAAACGCTGCAATACAAACCATAAAAACATTATAGCACAATGCGCTACTTTACTAACACTTTGTTATATATATTAATAAATCTATCTAGCGTTTTCTCGAAATCATGCTCGCTGGCAATCTCTAACGACTTTTTACTAAACTTCTCTCTAAGTTTGTCATCCGATAATATCTTTACCATCGCTTGCGAAATCCCCCCTACATCTCCTGGCTGACACAAAAATCCATTCTCGCCATCAATACATACTTCCGCCACCGCACCTTTATCCACTGCAATCAGTGGCAGGCCAGTCGCCGCCGCCTCAATCAAAACAATTCCCTGAGTTTCAATCTCCGAAGCGGTCGCAAAAACATCACCCAGTTTATATAGCTCGTATAAATCCGGCGGTAGTACCCGACCCAAAAACTTCACACAATCAGATAATTCCAAATCTTCCGCCATCTTCTCTAGTCGCAGCTTGTCCACTCCATCCCCTACTATCAAAAGTTCGGTATTTTTCGGCAAAACCTTACGCGCTTGCTTAAATGCCTCAATCACCAACCCCACCTTTTTCTCTGGATCTACTCGCCCTACATATAATATCTTTAGCCCGTCACGCGATAGCCCATACTTCTTATAAATTTCCTCCGACACCTTACCCGGCTTAAATCCCGACAAGTCCACACCATTAGACACCGCTGCCACTGGCACTCCAAAGTCCTTACCCGTAGCGCCAATCAAATTCCGAATCGCTTGCTCGGTCGGCATGGTGACGAAGTCGCTTTTACTTTGCCGATTCCGAAAATACGAAGCCAAAAGATAATTCATCGGCCGGCGCACCACCTTTGGCACTTTAAGCGGCTCCGTAATCACCTCTGGTTGATTATGTTCCGTAGTTACTACCGGAATTCCGCGCTTTCTCGCATACGACACCACCGATAGCCCAATCGGATCAGACACTTGCACATGCACCACATCCGGCCGAAAATCATCCAGCACTCGTTTTATTTCCATCGCCGGAAATACCGACACCCTAAAACCTTTTTTATAAAACAAGTGTGGGAACTCCATGCCAAATAATTTCTTTTTTCCCGGCACTGGGTTAATTTGGTCTGGATAAACCCTAGTATTGATAGATTTCAAATATCGTACTCGCACCCCATCTTGTCTGGCACTATAATTTTTGCCAGTCTGCGAAGGACAAAGCACCAACACTTCATGTCCGCGCCGCGCCAGTCCCATCGCTAAATTATGCGAAAATACCGCCACTCCATTTATCATCGGGTAGTAAACTGCAGTTGCAATTACAATTCTCATAGTGCCTTCGCTTTATCCATTTGCGGGTCACGCATCGCATTGATATCTTCATACGAGCGCTCTACCTCTACGTCCGGCGTAATTCCTTCGCCGTTGATTGAGCGGTCATTCGGCGTGTACCATTCCGCAGTTGTAACTTTTAGCACCGTTCCGCCTGATAGATCATATAAATTCTGCACTACACCCTTACCATAAGTCCTCTCACCCACGATTGTCGCTTTATTATAATCCTGCAAGGCCCCCGCCACGATCTCCGAAGCCGAAGCCGAAGAGCCATTCACGAGCACTATAGTCTTCATATCTTTAAGCAGGGCTTTCCCGCGCGATGCCGAATTGGATGAGTTACCAAAATGCTTGGACTTTTGTATTAAGACTTTATCGCCATCCAGCCACAAAGAAAGCAAATCCTGCGCCGCCGACACATATCCACCACCATTACCACGCAAATCCAAAATCACCTTATTAATGCCTTTCCCGGCAAACTCCTTAGCAAACTCCTGTACTTTGGTACCTGTATCATTGTCAAATCTTGTCACTGTAACAATCGCGGTCTTGCCATCATATTCCACATACGCCGACACGTTATTAATCGCTTCGCGCTTCATAGTAAATTCTTTTTCCTCACCATTTCGCACCACCGTAATAGTTACTTCGCTGCCGGTCTCACCGCGCACTTTCTTAGCAATCTCATCCACAGACAAACTATACACTTCCTCGCCATCTACTTTATAAATAATATCACCAGCCAGCACTCCGGCTTTTCTAGCTGGATTATCTGGCAAGGTTCTTAGCACCCTCACATAACCATCACGTAAGCCCATTTCTACCCCAATCCCCGACCCTACGTTACCATGCAAATCGTCATAAAAATCCGAAGTCTCCTCCGCATCCATATAGACCGTATAAGTATCGCCAAGCGCCTCTACCAAGCCTTTTTTAGCACCCTCTACCACATCTTGCTTAGAAATTTCACCATTATAAGAACTAGATAATTTATTATAAACTTCATTTAGTGGCGACCAATCTACATCAGAAGTAACACTAGTATTTATACCGAGATATGGCGCAAACCCACCGAACCAATTTTGCCAATTTGCACCGAGTACCACACCCAGTACCGCCAAAACAAACGCGACCACAATCGCGCTGCCCAGGCTTACTTTTTTTTCATTCCACTCTTGCTTTTCCATTTTTCAATTATAGCACAAGTTACTATCTAAAATGAATATAATTATACTGCCAAACTTCGCCAGCGCTAATCGTCCTCGCGCCAAAATCACCACTCCTAGAAACGCCAGAATAAAGGTACGTAGCGTAATAGTTATTATATTCGGTTACATTAATCGAACCATCTCCATTCACGCTCTCCACCCAAAACACGTGTCCATACGGATAGCCATCTACCTGTCCAATCGTGCCAGCGGCCGGCTGCTTGTCGACTCGATACCCAGCCGCCCTTGCGCCTTCATCCCATGAGTAGGCATTACCCCACGCCGCCGCTACACCATAAGCCTCATACGCTTTCCAGCCAGCATAACTTACGCACTCACAGACATATCCACCGATTTTATGCCAACCAAATGCATCCTCCCAGTAGGTAAGATAATCATCTTGCCGCTGTGGGCAATCTCCTTGCCATGGATAAGTATTTGCACCAGAATACGCGCTACCACGATAAAGCTCCGGATGCGCCTCCTGCTCAATTCTTTCAGCTTCACGTTGCGCGAGCTGCGCTGCTTTCGCCTGTTCAGCATACGCTTCCGCATCATTGGCATACTTCTCTACTAGGTTTTGTTGCTCAGTTCTCTTTGCCACCAACGACTCTTTTGCTGCTTGCTGCTGAGCTAAAAGCTCTTCTACTTCTTCCTTATCGTGTTCTAGTTGCTCTTTTGCCTGTTTTACGGATGCCGCCGATAGACTAATCTGTTCTTTTACTACCTGCTCACGCGCCGCCTTTTCTGCTAAATCAGAAATCGACGTTGCGCCTGCCAAAATCTGAATTGGCTCCGCATCACTACTAAAATGCATATTTACCAACAACTGAGCCAGAGCGTCCTGCTCTGCCTTAAGTCGTCTCTCGGTTTCGATAATCTGTTTCTTTAGATCTTCGATTTGAGCGGAGGTTTCGGCAATTTCAGCTTGTTTAGCCGCAATTTCCACCGACAAATCATTTACTTTCATCTGAAAGAGACTTGAATTACTCGCCGCCACCGCCGCATTCTTATTTGCTTGTTTTTCTTGCTCTACTGCCTCTAGACAAGCTGGGGAATTCTGACAAGCCTTAGAGATGCCGCTCGCTTCGCTTTGCAAAAAATACATCCCCGCAAACAAAAAACCTACCGATATTACAAGTATAGCCCACGAGAAAAACGTATTTTTGTTTTTAGGTTTTACCATAACCTTATTATAACACAATTGTCAAGCTTTGTTGAGATATCTAGACACAGCAAGTCTCGCCGAAATCCTACCAATCACAATGCCGGCCGCAATAAATATCAAAAACACCAAGATTAGCTGATTGGAATCTAATATATTATCTATTTGCTCCACATTAATTCCGTAACTAGCTAGCTTCGGCGAAACGAATTTAAAGCCAAAGTAAGACACTATGCCGGCAATAATTCCGGCGATAATCCCACAAATTTCCGCCTCAATCAAGAATGGCCCACGAATAAATCTTTTATCTGCGCCAACCAGCTTCATCATATAAATTTCTTCGCGCCGTGAGAAAATCGCCATTCTAATCGTACTAAATATAATCAAAATTGAAATCACCAAGAATACAGCTGCCAAAATGATGCCCGCCGTCCTAGCAATCCGCGCCCAAGATGTAATCGTGGCAATCTCCACCCGATTTACATCATAAGTTGGCAATTTTTCCTTGTCAGTATAAGTTCTAAATAATTCATCATTCTCTACTAAGTCTTTAATGCTATCCAAGTTATCAATATCGTGAACTTTGATACGCATCGTAGATTGCATCTTCGCAATCATAAGCTCTTTCATATCTTCATCTAGAATATTAATAATTTCATCACTTTCTGCATTTTCTTCCAAAAATTTTTCATATTCTTGTTCGGAAGTAGAGATCTCAACGCTCTTTATATTTTTATCTTCTCTAATCTTCCCCTCAAGTTCACTCAATTTTTCGGCAGTAGTTACTGGCTTGAAATAAATCGTAATATCAATTTTATCTTTCATCATCTGCGCAGTGTTAGACAAAATTACACTCGCCACGATCGTTATAAACAAGATAATTAAAGTAAATGCCATCACCGCAGTAGCTGCAGTCGATAGCCAAATATTCCGCCCAAAACCTTTCGTACCATATTTCACAATGCGTGCTTGCTCGCGCAAAAGATGGCGGCTGCGATTTTTCTGCATTGTCTTCAGACTCTTTTTTGAAACTTTCTTAAGCTTTTTCTCTTTTTCGATCATATCACAAATCTCCTAGGCTTTGATTTCGATGCTGGCTTTTGTGTCAGTTTTGGCGTCGACTTTTGCACTGGGCGTGGTTTTAGCGCATGCCCTGGCACTTGCACTACTCTCGCCGGCTGCTTTGGCACTGGTGCACTACCGAGTTCATAAATACCATTGTTTTTCTGGTCATTCACGATTTTACCATCTTTCATTGTAATTACGCGCTTTTGTAAATTGTTCACGATATTTTCATTGTGCGTAGTAACTAAAATCGTGGTACCAAAATCATTAATTTTCTTTAATAAATCAATAATTTCTTGCGTGGTAAGCTTGTCTAAGTTTGCCGTTGGCTCATCCGCAATCAAAATCTTTGGCTGCCGCGCCACCGAACGCGCAATTGACACTCGCTGCCTTTGTCCACCAGACAATTGATCCGGAAACTTCTTAGCCTGGTCCGATAAATCTACCAATTCCAACACCTTAGGCACCGTACGGCGAATATCCTTGCCGCTCATTCCGGCAATTTCTAACGCAAACGCCACATTTTCATATACAGTACGCCGTGGCAACAACTTAAAATCCTGAAACACCACGCCAAGCCGCCTTCTGTAGCCCGGGATATGGCGTTTCTTTACATAATCCAAGTCGATTCCACCAATAATAATCTTACCGGCATCTGGAGTTTCTTCTTTGGTAATCATTTTCATCAAAGTAGACTTACCCGCACCAGATTTACCTACCAAAAATACAAATTCGTTCGGCTCAATATGTAGCGACACCGAATCAAGTGCCGGGTTCTCGTCCCCAGGATATTGTTTCGTAACTGAATCCAGCAAAATCATAAGCTTATTTTAACATAAGCATCATAATTCTACAAGTTTTCTAAAATCGGCATGATTTTTTCATCAAATTTGGTAAATTCTAAATGCAAGGTCATATTTTTTTCACTAGCGCCTTCTGGCTGGTAAATCGCTCCCGGCATAATCTCCGCCTCGTAGCCATTTTCGCAAATTACTTCATGCACTCTTTTTGCAATCTCGCCGTAAGTCTTGGCAGTTTTTATCGTAAGGTCACGCATTTCTTTTTTAATAAAGTTTATATTCTTATGATGCGCCTTATTTTTGCAAAGTAGCTCCAGATCAATCTCAAACCCAGCCGTATAATCACCAAGCTTAAAATCATTTTTCACTGAATTTTTAAATTCGCCCACCACGCCCAGCACTTCGCCATTTTCTAGAACTACTTCGGCCGAACGCTTCGACTCAAACGGTTGCGCCATCGGCGAATGATTTTTTAGTGGCACATACGACACGTTTACGCCAAAATGTTTCAGGAGTAAATCCAAATACTTTTTGGCTTTGTAAAAGGCAGTTTCGCTATTTTTTCGTTCTGCCACCACAAAGCCTAAATTAATTTTCTCAACCGGCACTTCCTCATCATCAAACCCCAAGTCTTTCTGATAGACTTTATTCATTTCAAAAATCGCAAACTTATCTACTGGCAACTTGATATTTAGATACGCCTTATCTAGGAGGCTCGGCACCAGCGTTTGCCGCACCAATTGCAAATCTGGCGAAATTGAATTGACAATTTTATAGGAATTACTTTTCTTTAACCCGGCCTTTTCTAATAATTTTTCGCTTACGAAACTATAAGTTAATACTTCGTTTGTGCCAAACTTCGCCAGCAAGTCCCTTACTTCGTGTTTAAACTCAAAAATCTCATCTCTATTAGCTGTGCCGTGTAGCGGCAAAGAAAGCTGGATATTCTCATATCCCAAAAGCCGCCCGACTTCCTCAATAATGTCTTCCTTGATATGAATATCTGTCCGCCAGATTGGGCTTTCGATAACTAGCTGCTCGACGGGTCCTGCCGCCGCAGCTTCCCCCACCGTGCTCGCCTCACGGCTGCGCGCGGCGGGGGTCCCCCCAGCGGCGTCACCCGTCGATGTAATACCAAATCCAACATTTTCCAAAGTCCTAACTATCAAATCCTTACTATAGTCAGTACCAAGCAAACCATTAATTTCATCTGTTGTAATTTTTACAACGGTTCCACCATGATATCCTGGCCAGGCATCATTCAAGTCTACTGGCTCGGCATTCATTTGGCGCACCGCCTCCGCCAGCACATTGTAAGTTTCACTAGCTGGCACACCCTTTGTAAACCTCGTAATCGCCTCACTAAAAATCCCGTGCGCCATTTGTGTCTTGCGCAAATTATACAAACTAAATGTCGCCGACTCTATCAAAACATTTTTTGTCCCCTCATCAATTTCGGTATTCGCACCCCCCATCGCCCCAGCCAGTGCCACTGGCACATCATTTGAAGTAATCAAAATATCATTTTCATTGCAAATCACTTCCTTACCATCGAGCAGTACTAACTTTTCGCCCGGCCGAGCCGCCCTAACAATTATCTTCGGATTCTCGGTTTGCCCCACCGCTACAAATTTATCTCTATCAAACGCGTGTAATGGTTGACCTGTCAAAAGCATCAAATAATTTGTAATATCTACAATCCGAGAAACCGACTGCATCCCGGACTTCGCGATTAGAACCCGCATTTTGGTCAAATATTTTTCCTCAACCACCGCCTGCGCGACCTTAACCTCCGCACAGGTATAACGCGGACAAATCTCCGAGTCGGTAATAGCAATTTTGATGTTGGAGTTTTCTGAAATCTGTTTTTCTCGAAGCGTACCATGATTTGAATTTTCAACACGTATATTCCTGCCGGACCCGAGAGGTTCGTCCCGAAGGGACGGTTCTCTCGGCGTCCCAGCGTATGACGTGCTTGAAAATTCAAGTCCAGCTGGGGGAAAAATAGGTTCAGAAAACTTAACGCCCAATATCCCCGCCACCTCGCGCGCAAACCCAATAATCCCAAAACAATCCGGCCGGTGCGTCAGAGATTTGTTTTCAATTTCCAAAATCAAATCATTTAAATTAAATACATCCGCAAGCAAATCTCCTGGCTTCGCAATTTCTGGATCAATTTCCACAATCCCAGAATGATCGCCGCCAAAATCTAGTTCATCTGCGCCCGCCAACATCCCATTAGAATCATATTTACCAAGCATTTTTCGCTTACCAATCACGAATGGAGCATCTTCATGCACGCTTGCCGGCACTATCGCGCCCGGGGCAATCCAGGCCGCTAACATTCCTGCGCGCACATTCGGCGCACCACATACCACCTGCACCAACTCTTCACCACCATCATTTATTTGGCAAAGCGTCAAATGCGTGCCAGGTATCTTTTCGGCAGTTTCTACCTTCACTACCTTAATTTTGTCATATTTATGCGTTTCATCAATTACGCCCTCTACTTCTACCAATCTCGCACCAATCAAGCGTGTCAGCTCATCATCCGGCACTTTTACATCTACATATTCTTTTAGCCAATTCAAACTAATTTTCATTTTAAAACTCCCTCAAAAAGTTAAGATTTCCCGACTCAAACAATCGCACATCCTTTAGCCCGTAACGTAACATCACTAGCCGATCTATCCCACCGCCCCAGGCAAAGCCATGATATTTCTCCGGGTCAATCCCAGCCATTTTTAACACGTTCGGATGGATCATCCCGCAACCTAGCATTTCTAGATAATCGCCTTTTTTGCCGCCTAGCGATTTTGGCTTTTCAATCATAAACTCTAAGCTAGGCTCCGTGAACGGAAAATACCCAGGCTGAGTCCGGATGTTCAATTTCTGTTCGTAATACTTTTCAAAGAACTCCCGCAAAATCCCGAGCATATCACTCATCGCGCAAGTCTCAGATACATATACACCTTCACATTGATAAAATGTATGCTCGTGCGTGGCGTCTACATCCTCATTTCTAAATACCCGCCCCGGCACCACTACCGCAATCGGCTTGCCAGATGCTAAATTATTTTTATATTTTTTTAGCACCCGATGTTGCATCGTAGAAGTATGCGCCGGCGGAATTAAACCTTCCTCGGTCCTAAATGTATCGTACCCATCCCGCGCCGGATGCCCCTTTGGGAAATTCAGCGAATCAAACATATGGAATTCATCATCTAGCTGCCGCGATTCCACTACATCAAAACCCATCAGTTGATAAATATCAATCACGCGGTCTAGCTCAGTCATCAAAGGATGCTTAGATCCCATCTCCGCCGTATAAAACTCCGGCAAAGCCTCATTCGTGCCCGACCAAGCTGTAATATCAAGCGGTTCTACCGCTGCATCTATCGCTGCCTTTTCCGCCGCCGCAATCTGCGCCAAAATCTCCTGCTTCTTCTCATTCATCTTGCGCCCAAACTCCGCCCGCTCTTCCGGCGGAATATCCTTAATTTTGACATATTCGGCATTTAGCTGATTTAATTCTTGTTTTAATCGTTCTACATCTTGCATATATATAATTATACTACAAAATTGCGGTTACGCACATCAGTGTAAACAATCTCGCCCAGCGGCATCATCACATCTACCGCCAAAGTATGTTCGTTGTCAAATTTCAGTTCTTTCTCAACTTCCGGCTCACCAAATGCATAACGCTCCTCTGGATGATAATTCGCGACATATTCAACATAATCAATTAACGCGAGAGTGTCAGTAACTTCTTCTTTGGTAAGACCGCCATACCGTGCGATTATCCCCTCATAAGAATTATCTAACGGGTTTTTCTCGTAATACTCGTCCAGGAACACCGCCATAGCCGATTTCTCAATTATCCCTAGTCCCTCAAGAGTACGTTGGTCGACACTATAATCAGAATAATATCTATAACTTGGATCGGAACATACGGCTTGACTATTCCACTTTATATTATTTTGCTCCTCTATTGCTTGAAAGACATCTAGGCCGCCTTCAAAAGGAATGAGCCCCGAAGCAACGCCAAGCAACGTACTACCAAGTACCGTATCGCCAGAAGTAGATCTAGAAACTCTCGAAATATAACCCTCAACTACCGAACTCATCGTGCCAGGCTGTGCGTCGTTCGTATTGCACGCTATAATATACTTGGCATAATCAGAATTGGCTTTTATTCGCGGATTCCCATACTCATCAAAACCTTCAAAACTATCTTGAATCTTCTCGTAAATCTCGTAAGATGTCATCGTGTCTAGATCGTCTATATAGGCACCAGAATATTTATTGCAATACACATCACCAGCAAGCCCCATACTAGTCAAATTTGCGCAATGTCCATCACTGCTTAAGGATAACTTGAAAGAACCCACGTCATTCAGAGCACTAACCGAAGAGCCGGCCAACGTAGCCATAGAGCTACCTAATAAGCTAGCCGATGAAGATATAGAAGACACTAGCGAGCCACGACTAGAGTTTATTACCGGAATCACCGATTGCACCAAACTACCCAAAAAAGTATATTTGCTGGAAGCGTCAAAAGGACTAAGCGTCGCCCTATCGTAAGCTGCCCATTCCTTCTCAATGTTCTTAGTCATGCCGTACAGCTCTATGGTCTGCTCCTCGTTCGCATTCATACCGGCAGACATTTGGAGATTACCGCCTTGTATTATATGTCCACCACTATCCATAGCATATCCACTAATCTTCCCCCGGAATATTCCGCTCAAATCTTCGGCAAACCATTGTCCCAACATTGGAGCAATAAGAGCAATCGCCGCACTCAATGCTCCAATCGCCAACGTAACTTTCGCCGCATTAAACACGCCACCGAAAAACTCTTTTACGGCATTACCTATACCGGCAGTAGTAAAAAATAAAATAACATCACCAATTAGATCGGCAGCCCCGAGACCCAATTGAATCGCATTGCAAGCGCTAAATGCCGCCACCGATGTACCGACACGACCAAGTAACTGACCCCAATCACTAATTCCCGCAAAATCCGCATTTATCAAAGCATTCTTTGTAGCGTATTCACGATTCACCATCAACGCGCCAGGATCATCCTCGGCAACGATGTTTCGGTCGCTGAATGCATTATTCCACCCGTCACTCTCAGTGGCAGCACCAACCAAAGTCACGGGATTTCCATTAATATCATATGCTGTAGATTCAGCCGGCTCATTCAAAGAATTAGCTATCTTATTAAAACTATCATTCCCGTCACCAGCGCGAACTTTATCAGAAGCTTCTAGAATCTTCAATGTATAATTTATAACATTTGCAACCTGGGCACCCGCAACAATCGCATTAATAGCCCCAATGCCTCTTAGTACCATACAAACAACGGAACCGCCTACTCCAGCTTTTTTTAGTGTTGTTTTTAGCTTCGAACCAATTTTGGCGGTATCAGTGTCCCCCACTCTTAATGAGTTATCACCATTATTATTATCAACCTCAAAATCAGCGTCCGTGGTGCTTTCTATCTTCACTATAGGCTTACCATCTTCATCCGTCTTAACTCTCCCGTTTTCGTCTAATTCTTCCTCTTCCTTTACTACCCTTGACGTATTAGAATCATCCGCCCCGTCACTCGCATTCTTATATAGTACGGCATCAATTTCTTCAGAATCAGAGTCGTTAGTCAGCTTATTTAACTTCCTCCTCGCATCACTTCCGCCAATACGTTTCAAAAACGCATCAGCCAATGAATCGAACCAACCAGCAATCTTACCAGTTATAGTAATCGTTGATGTATCCAAACTTACCCTGAAGCCATCAAGGGTCGTCTTAGCCACGTCTAACGTAAGTCCATCGACGTTAGAATAGCCTTTAGGTATTCTGCCGATATCATTATCCGAAGCTACGATTGGAACTTTTGTACCATTTGTCGAATCAGACCAAACGAGCATCCTTAATGGCTTACCGTCCGCACCATCAATTTCCACAACATCTATATTGTTTGCTTTTAATTTTTGTGTCATTTTTTCGCCAATTTTATACTTATCTGAGCCAAAAATGCTACCCTTGACCAAAGAAGTATGGTTCGGATCGATACCATTTGGGTTGGCATTTAACGCACGACGCAAAACAAAATTTGAACGAAGATTCAAAACGGCACTAGATTGACCAAAAAGTACATTTATATTGGCCACCCAAGAAAATAACTGAAAACCCTGAGAGCTAAACGCCAAAACTCCTACACAAAGAATCAGCCCAACAATTAACCCTATTGGACCCTTTCTCTTCAGGATGCCTTTAATACTAGCTTTTTTCTCACCCTTTTCGTGAGCACCGCGCCCTATCACATTTGATACAATCCCGCCGGACTCTTCTTTGTTGCGCACGCCAGGTATACCACTATCGTCGGTTACATCACCGGCACTCCCATCCTCAAGCCCCCTAAGATCGTCCGCAGCTTCTTTTCTTCTGCTGCTTTTTTGCTTACCTTTCTTTATCTCATTCCCATATTCATCTACTGGTTTGCCATTCAAAATATACGAGGCGCCCTTATTATAACCCTCACTTCCGGGCAATACCATACCAGAGCCACCTTTGCGACTCTTGCGACCATCTAAATCAACACCGGGGCCATAATCATCATCCATACACCCACCATTATAACACTAATGCTTAAAATAATACAATGGAAATCACTGACAAAATCGCCAGCACAATTAGCACAATCCACACCCAACCAAACCGGCCAGTCTTTTTTGTATCCTTTACATAATCTGCATCATCCACCAAATCCGGCGCGTCGCCTCGCGTTACGCCAGTACTGCCACTCATCTTAGTGCGAAGGTCAGCCTCAATCCGCCGCGACAATTCATTGTTTTTAGTATTTTCTTTGTTTACAATTACACCCATATTTTTCCTAAATAAATTATTAACTTTTTTATTATAGCATATAAAATTTGTGATATAATAGCATTATTATTATTTAAGGAGGTCAAAAATGGCAACGAAAAAGCCAAAGACGTCGCAAAAGACCACTAAGTCCAAAGCGACCAAATCCAAAGCTGCCGCAAAAACTGTCAAGCCAGTAGTTGCAGCCCCTAAAACCAAAACGGTGGAGAAAAAACCAACAGAAAACAAATCCTGCTTCAAAGGTTTCTTCGCCAAAAAATACGAAGAAAACGAAAGCATTCTAACTATTTTCAAGAAACCTAAGTTTTACGGTGCTTTACTAGGCGAAGTATTCGGCACTATGCTACTCACTATGGTAATATTTGCCGTGATGCCATTCCAGGGCGGCGCGTTTAATGTTACCCAGTACATTTTACCAATCACTGCCATCTTGATTGCGGTTTACGCCTTCTCGGGCGCTTGCCTTAATCCGCTCATCACGGTCGGCATGATGGCAACCCGCCGCATGTCGGTAATCCGTGGCGTAATGTATATTATTGCCGAAGTACTCGGCGCTTGGTTTGGTTGGCTCATCTTTAACGCCTTCCATCTAGCTGGCGGCGAAACCGCTATGGATATGTCCGCGCTTTCCGCTATCGGCGAAAACCAATTCTGGCTCTTTGCTATGGTAGAATTACTCGGCGCAATTATCATCGGCTTCTTCTTTACTAGAGCCCTTGCTTATAAGCGCAGCGCTTTCACCTTTGCAATTGTAGTTGCAGGTGGTATTGCTGCAACCATGCTAATCGGCTACGTAGCATCCGCTGCTTTCCTCGGGTTAAACAACAACTTCATCCTCAACCCAGCAATCGCGATGATGCTTCAAATCTTCCCAACCGCCGGCGAAAACTTCGGCGAAATCCTCGGCGGCATCTGCCAGGCCCTCTCGGTCTATGCACTACTGCCAATGATCGGTGGCGTAATCGGCTTCTATCTTTCCGATTTCACCGCCCGCCTCTCCGGCGAGAACTAATTTTAAAAAATAACCCCTCCTGGGGTTATTTTTTAATTCTTTGGAAATAATGGTGTTTTAGGCGGAGTAATCTCGCCACCAAAAACTTCGTAAATCTTGTCGGCCGTATTCGGAATAAACGGACTTAGCATTTGATTAGCTTGAAGTAGTCCATCTACTAATCCAGCCAAACATTTCTCTAGTTCATCCAACTTACCTTCTTTTGCCAAAGCCCACGGCTTTTCCTTATCAATCTTGCGATTTAATCCTTGTACTTTTTCCCACACATAATCAAACGCTTTATTATATTCGTAATTATTCATCAGCTCGCAATACTCGGCCGGCAATTCATAATCCGGCTCAGTAGCAAGCCTAAAATTATTCTTCGCCGCCATAGTTGCTAGCCGCTGCGCCAAATTACCAAGATCATTAGCCAATTCATTATTATACGCATCCTCAAACTTTTCCCAGGTAAAATCCGAATCCGCAAAAGTATCAATACGCCTTAAGAAGAAATAGCGAAAAGCATCCAGGCCATGTTTATCCAGCACTTCAATCGGATTCACTACATTACCGATAGACTTACTCATCTTTTGCCCATTCGCCAAAATCATCCCATGCGAAGAAATTACTTTTGGCAAAGGCAGCCCGAGGCCTAATAGCATTGCTGGCCAAATAATCGTATGAAATCTCAAAATATCTTTACCTACAAATTGCGCTTCGGCCGGCCACCAATCCGAGATATCCTTTTCTGGATAGCCCAGCACCGTTAGATAGTTGGACAGCGCATCAATCCATACATACATTACCTGACTCTCATCATCTGGCACCGGCACACCCCAAGTTAGCTGCGACTTCGGCCGCGAAATTGACACATCCGGCGTTTCTTCTAATAATTTCAAAATCTCGCGTTTTCTAAACTCCGGCAAAATCAACATTTCATCCGCCGAAATTGCCGCGATAACTTGCTCCTTAAAATCCGAAATCCGAAAATAATAATTTTCCTCTTCTAGTTTATCGTAAGGCTTTTGATGGTCCGGACAAACGCCATGGTTTTCATCATATTCTTTGTCGGTAATAAATCTCTCACAGCCCGTACAATACCAACCCTCGTACTTTCCCAAGTAAATATGCTCTTTTAATTGTCGCCAAATTTCCTGGCAGCGTTTTTCGTGAAAATCATCCGTAGTCCGCACAAAATCAGTATAGGAAATACCCAATTTCTCAATGAAATCCTTAAACTTTGCCACATTAGAGTCCACATATTCTTTTACCGGCAAGCCCAAATCCTGCGCCTTCTGAAAAATCTTACTCCCGTGCTCATCAGTACCAGCCTGCAGCCGCACTTCATCGCCAAGCAGTCTATGATACCGCGCACAAACATCCGCCTGCACGTAATCCATCGCGTGCCCGATATGCGGGTCGCCGTTCATATATGGTATTGCTGTAGTAATATAAGTCTTATTCATATCCTAAATTATACAATTAAACAAAAACCAGAGCAAGCGTAACCAAAGTCAGGTTAACTAATATTATTTAGCAAGCTGCATGACCAAAATCGCCACAAGCGCAATCACCACCATTGCCGCCACTACAATCAAAGCTATCAAAGTCGTACGATTGGTTTTCTTTTTAGCTGGAGCTGCGGGAGTACCTTGCATTGGCTGAGACGCAGTGGCCGGATCGGTAAACGAAACGCTGGGCGGAGCACTAATGGTTCCACCAAAAGCACCCGCAGTACTCGGTGCCGAATCACCGCTACCAGAGATTGCAGAACCGATCGAACCTGGCACTGGCGCCGCTGGCGTCAAAGGTTCACTTGCGGCCGGAGCTATAGGAGCCGCTGGCTCTACTACTGGCGTAGCCGGAGCTTCTGGAAGGACTGGCGCTACTGGCGCCACAGGAGTTTCAGGAGTCACTGAAACAGGCGGCACCACTGGTTCAGTCGGCACTACTGGCGCAACAGGCCCCACCGGAGCTACTGGCGGTACAGGTGGCACCGGTGTAGGTGGCGCAACAGGTTCCACCGGAGCCACTGGTGGCACCGCTGGCTCTGGCCCGCCTGCTGGCGGCACAGGTGTTGGAGTTGGTATTGGGTTGTTTACTGGATCCATTTTAATTTCCTTTTTTAAATTATCTTCACAATTTATTTAATTTTACAACTTATGTTTACTTTTCGCAAGATTTAATCGCCGCTTTCAATTGGTTAATTGATTTCTGTAAAGCAATCCCCTCTTGTTCAGATATTTTTACATCCAATCTCCGAATCACGCCTTCACGCCCGACCACAGTCGGGAAGCCAAATGACACGCCAGAAAAAGTGTCATACGAAGATACTGGCAACACCCGCATCTCATCATTTAAAATACAATTCAAAATCTGTGCAACACATGTTGCAATTCCATAATGCGTGGATCCCTTTTTCTCAATAATGTCATATGCTTCATTCTTTACGAACTCCGAAATCCCATCTCGCACATCTTTCGGCAACATTTCTTCAATTTTTTGTCCGCCCATATCTGCCAGCGACCAAACCGTGAGCTCCGAATCGCCGTGCTCACCAATTTGATAAGCGTGCACCGATTTCGCATTGACATTTAGATATCCAGCAATTCTCTGCCTTAGCCTTGCAGAATCCAGCACCGTGCCAGAGCCAATCACTTTCTCTGCCGGCAATCCCGAAAACTTCATCGTAAAATAAGTTAGAACATCCATCGGGTTTGTCACCACCAAGAAAATCCCATTAAACCCGCTTGCCATAATCTGCTCTACCATCCCCTGCAAAATATTCACATTTTTCTTTAAGAGATCCATCCGCGTTTCGCCTGGTTTTTGCGCCGCTCCGGCCGTGATTACCACTACATCGCAATCCTTCGCATCTTTATAAGTACCATTACTGATCTTTACATAGCTCGGCGCCACCGCCAAAGCATCACGAAGATCCATCGCTTCACCTTCGGCATCTTTCGCGATAATATCCGTTAAAACAATTTCGTTTACTGCGGTTCGCTGATTAATCAGCGCAAACGCAATACTGGCCCCCACATTACCAGTCCCCACAATCATAATTTTATTGTTGTCCATACCCACCTTTCTTTATACTATTTTACCATAAGTTTAATAATCTGTGTCAAAAAGCGACTCAAAATAAAGTTTTAATTCCTCACCAATATAATCATCTTGCTCGTAAACTTTTTCTAGCTCGCTCATGAATTTCGGCGCTAGGCGCTCTAGTCTAGCTCGGCGATACTTTTTATAAGCCTCTGCCTCCTTTTCCGACAAACTCTCCGGAAAGTTACGCCCCTTGTAATGCAAAAGCAATTCCGGCAGCCTTTCATCGTTGAACTCTGGGTGAAAATCCGCGAGCTCCTCAGGCCTAGCATTTCGTACCGCCGCTACTTTTACACGATCATTATCGTTCAAGAACCCATCATAAAGCGCCGCTTCGGGCTCCACCGCCGGCGGAAACTCCGGCCGATTCTCGTTTTCTTCGCGCATTTTCTCCGCAAACTCCGGGTGCTTTAATAAAATCTCCAAATTTTTCTCTATGGTTTCTTTATTTAGTCCAATCTTTTTCCACCCATCCTGCTCGTCCAGCACGCTAATCGGCGCCACCGCCGGACACTTATTAAAACACAGCTCCTTTACGACGGGGTAGGCCGAAGCCCTACTCACAGCGTGTCCTTCGGACACGCTCCGGGCCGCTCTGGCCAAGTCTTCATGTTCCGCAGAACACCCAGTGAGTAGGCCTTCGGCCTCCATGTCGTATCTCAAATCATATACTAATACGTTGCCATTACGCCCGCTCGTCAGCGGAAATGCGACAGTTGTTTTGTTGAATTCATTTGCATATCTACCCGAAGCATAAACAAACGGCTTTTTGTTCTCTAGATTCACTAATTTCTTTACCTCATTTTTCCCCCGCATCTTAAATAAATAATCAAACAGTTTCGGCTGCTTCTCCCGAATCAGCCTAGCCACCGCGATTGTCGCATAAACATCCGAAAGCGCATCGTGCGCGTGCTCGTGCGAGATACCATTTAGCTTCGTGATGAGTTCCAACCGATTAGTCGGCGCCCCATCCTCACGAAACGGCCATTCTATTCCTTCTGGCCGAAGCGCCCGGGTTAAGCGCACTACATCCAGCATGTCCCAGCGGCTTCGCTCATCCTTCCACTGCCATTCGTATGGGTCGTAAAAGTTTCGCCAAAACACCGCCCGCATAAACTCATCATCAAACCGCACTGTGTTATATCCTACCGCCACTGTACCAGGCGTAAAAATCTCCTCGCTCACATATTTACAAAACTCCGCCTCACTAATTCCATCGCGCAAAGTCTCCTGCGGCGTAATTTTAGTTACCATTATCGCCCCCGGGCTCGGCAAAGCATCATCCGACAGCCGCACTAAAATATTCACCGGCTCGCCTATCGGTTTTAAATCCATATCAGTCCGCTGCCCCGCGAATTGCATAATCCGATCCTCACGAGGATTAAGCCCCGACGTCTCCAAGTCATAAAAGAAAAAACTCTGTTTCATACATCCCCCATTCTCAACTTTTTAATAGTTTTATGCAATAAAAGAGATTTTAATTGTTCAATTGCAACTTGGTTTAGTTTTTCTAGTCTTTCAGCTTGGCTTAATCCATCACGAATTAAAAGTGCATTTATACTCTCCAAATTTGATAAAACTACAAGCTGTTCTAATGTCGCCTCATCGCGAATATTACCTTTCGTATTTGGATTTTCTGCACGAAACTCGGCGGCAGTTTTTCCGAATAGAGCGACATTTAACAAATCTGCTTCATTCGCATAAGTAATAGACTTTTGCTTATTGCTTACAATCGCCGGAATTAAATGATCTTTTATCGCATCAGTATGAATACGATAATTAATTTTAGCGAGCGTTCTTTGTAAATTCCAGCCGGATGACAACCTTTCTTGTTCTTCGGCCTTGAGTCTAGCAAACTCTTTGATTAAATAAATCTTAAACTCTGGGCTAATCCACATTCCGAACTCAAACGCAATATCCGGATGCGCATAAGTGCCGCCATACCTTCCAGCGGTAGATTTAATACCAATAGCATTAGTCTTTTCTACCCATTCTTTAACACTAATTTTATAATTATTAAGCCCAGCTTGACTTCTAATTATGGCAAATTCGCCATAATTAAAATTAGGATTATTAATGCTTTCCCAAATTCCCAAAAACTCCACCGTATTACGATTGCGTAGCCAATCCGCAATAAAGAAATCGCCATCTTTAGCTTTTATCATATCAGTAATAGAAATAAAATAATCATCGTTTCTAGACAAAAGCGAAATTTCGGTACCTTTTACTATAATAGATTTTTCTTGTGCCATACCACCCCTTATACCACAGACAAATAAAAATTACAATCCCCTACCACTAGCTTATGGTTATTATGTTTTGCCGGTTACGGCGCTGAGGGTGTGATATTAATTATTTCGGAAAGACTTGAGGTGAGAAAACCCTGAATGAGAAAAACTACCTAGAAACACAGCGTACTGAATAGCCCATGTAAGACTGACTATAAAGAAGACCGACAGTACCATCATATTCCGCAAATAGGTTAATTGACGATTGTCTATTGTCTAGTACTGTGGACAATAATAGAGCGCTATAGTGAGAAACAGCACTCGATGAACCGCTCCAGTATCCTCCCAGCGTAAAATACAATGGCGACTCCCATACATAAGGTTCAGTCATCTTCGCCCCCGCGTCATCTACGTAGCCATATTCTTCTAGCATATATATAATAGATCCTGCACCAGCGTTCTCGTCTCCGGCAGGCAAAGTCCATCCAGCCGGACAGATAGATTGGTCAACATTCTGACCAGCAGTACCAAAAGTGCTAGTATCATTCATTGCCACTGCGGCACCAAAGTTGTAATAGTTGCCGAGGTGATAGTGAGGGCCAGAGCCCTGAATCATACTATCTAAAGTTTGGCCGTTAGATCTTGGCATACCATCCCAGATCTTGTTGCCTGGATCATAAGACTGCTGGCCGTAAAAATGGTGCCATATCAGACCTCCTCCGCCGGGAGGTAGCTCCCCGCGCAAAGTATCCCAAGTCGTATCACCAGTAGCATAGGTAGATTTATCCGGCGTCCAATTGGCTGGGACATCCGTATCTTGCGGAGTATAGGTGCGGTCTTTGTTTATATCGTGGTCCAAGTTCTGGGTAAACCAACACTTGCCATCGCGGAGCTTAGTAATCCAGTAGACTTTGTTGTCTCGGGTGTCTATAGCTTGCATTTGAGATCCTTCATCTACTACTTCGGCGGCATTGCAGATATTTGCATTCATGTCTTGGAGCTTAAAGTAGCCGTTATGCTTTTCTTTGCCGGCGTTTTCGTAAGCCATAGAAAGAGTAGTAGGAAGTGGCGTGGCTACAAGCTCAAAGTTGATTACATTTCTATATTCACCAGAAGCTTGGGTATTGCTAGCTTTGGCAGCGATTTTGAACTTGATATTATCGCCACTAGCACTAGATACTGGTGTAGATGAGTTCTTTAGTTGAGCTACATTGGTAGTATCAGAATAGAGTGGTAAGCCAGAATAGTTGGTCCAGTTAGTGCCATCGTTAATAGAATAGCTATAGGCCCAAGTATTGTCACTTAGACTAGTGTTACTTGTAATACTACTACCAAAATCTACAGAAGAAAAGGTATTTGGTACTGTATTATTAGTGTGGACTAGGTTTCTGGTGTTATAGGTAGTGCTATTACCTACCGATGCGTTTAAGGTGTAGCCATTGGTGCTATTGGTGATTACATTAACGTCTATGATATTAGAGTCTGTGGCGGTACCTGGAGCGAGGTTAGGGATTATTAGGTCTGAAGAGAGAGTAAGCCCAATTACTGGGTGAAAGGTGAAAGATACGCCGATATCCTGAGAGTAGGTAAGCCCGTGCGCCAAATTAACCATCGCCGCAGCAGCTACCATGGTCACAGCCACCCCAGAAATTAGTGTTTTTTTCATTTTCTTAGTTTCACGTGCACGACTAACCATAACCCCATTATATCACACCCCCACTCACGCGCAATATTCTCGCACAAAAAATCCCCCGGGATAAATCCCGAGGGGGTAGGCGAATAATCTCAGATAGTTTCTTACAGATATTCTGTAAGACCTTCTTTAACCATTTCTTGCTGAAGGTCTTCTTCGATACATTGCTGTATCTCGATTTCCTTCTCTTCACGAGCCTCGCGGCTCGCCTTACCAATTTCGGCCAACCGGCCAAACGCGGCCCATGCCGCAATCTTGCAGGTCCCATAAAATAGAACGCCGTAAGCTGCGGCAACTATTCCGATCAGCCCCGGTGCAATAAACAAAGCAAACGCCCCTGCCGCACCCTTCGAATATTCATCTATTACTTGGGCAAAATCGCCCAAGCTCTCTAAGAATATCCAAATGGCGGCCACTATTGCGGCTGCCAAGCTTACCTTTTCGAAGGTTCTCTCGTCATATTTGTAGACGAGCTTGTCCTTATAGGACAACGACCAGCGGCTCACGCCAATCATTACCGCCGCCAGTAACAGAAGCGGCAGTCCTACAAACCAGAACCTGAACTGAACAGTAAACGGATAAGTTTGAGTGTAAAACATTTTCTTTCCCCTCCTGAATGTTTTTGCGAAACTATTTTTCGCCTAGAAAACAGTTTCTACCCTCATTATACCACAAACGCCTTAAAATGTCAATACCTAAATCACATTTACTCTGATACCATCATAGTATCGTAATCTATACCATACTGGGCATATTGCAATTTTGTCGAAGCAAGATCCAGTTCATCTGCCAAAGTCTTCAAACTTCCATCCTTCTCTTTGGCCATCACGATAAATTTAAGTGGCTTATTTAGCCCACCGCAAATTTCCCTAGAATCGCCATACGCCAGCTCCGAAGAAATTGTCATTTCGCGCACGCCACCGATTTTCATCCCCTCTACAGCTAGATTCCACCCCTCAATCAACCCCATACCAGGGTCCAAAATCCGCACTAGTTTGGTAGGATTAGCGGCATCATCGTACACCGAATCAAATACTGTTTCATCTGGGCACCAACCGAT
The DNA here is from genome assembly GCA_017514675.1 of Candidatus Saccharimonadota bacterium. Lineage (GTDB taxonomy): Bacteria > Patescibacteriota > Saccharimonadia > Saccharimonadales > Saccharimonadaceae > Nanosyncoccus. The sequence goes on from JAFWIY010000005.1 coordinate 37,471, forward strand.
GTAATACGCCAAGTAATCCTCGTCCCCCGCCTCTAGCTCGCGACCGGAGCCATCTAGGAGATCCCTAGTTTGTATACCGCCGCCATTCGCCGCCGCCTCGTTAAAAGCCTTTACCTCTGAGCGATACTGCGAAAATACCGCAAAATCATCTTTAGTCGCCTCGGCAAATTCGGCCTCTTTCTTATCGTAGGCCACCTCGTATTCCATTAGCTTCGCCTCGGAAATTTGCTCGGTGCTAGTAGAACCGCCGCTTTTGCCACCGTTTATTACAATCAGCGCGTACCCAGCTATCATCGAGCCAAGCATCAACACCGCAATCAAAATTATAAAAAACCGCTGTTTCGGACTAGTCTTTAAATCCTTTTCGTTCATAAGTTCTCCACTTTAAGTAATATACTATATTATAGCACAAAAAAGTTAAAGAGTAGAATTTCTTAGCTACTCCTCGCGCAATCGTAAAAAATACAACGGTTCAGGCGGAACTGCGCCGAAATTATCAGTTTCGTACTCGTTCCGTGACCGTTGTATTTTTTACTGTTGGCTCGTCGTAATGCTAAAAAATTCTACTCTTTAACTTACGTCCGAAAAACAGTTAAGAAAAACTTCTACTCTTTCGCTGCAGGCTTCTTTAAAATCGCAACTTTCTTAAACGAACCACCGGCAGCCCTAATCGCAACCATGGCAGACTTTGAAGCAAATTGCGTTTCAAGATCAATTTTAGCGGTAAGCTCGCCGCGGGAAATCACCTTCACCTTAACATAAGGCGAAGAGATCAAATTCTTATCGGCAAGCACGAAGTTGTCAATTTTACCCTTCAAATCATTCAATCTGTCGGTGTAAACTACCTCAGCCTTAGCATGGAAAGACTTAAAGCCTTTGAGCTTTGGCACAGCCTGCATAATCGCACGTTGGCCACCCATGAAACCAGCCGGCATCTTGCGATGACCAGAACGAGCCTTTTGACCCTTGGTGCCACGGCCAGCGGTTTTGCCCTGCCCAGCCGAGATGCCACGGCCCTTACGGGATGGGCGAGTGTTTTTCTCTACGACTAAATCATTGTATTTCATTACTTATCCTCCTTTTTCGCCGCGCGCCATTCTTTGCGTGGTACCTGTTGCCTCAAACCCTCAATCACCGCATAAGCAATGTTGACCTTGTTGGTCGAGCCTAGAGACTTCGAAATCAGGTTTTTGACCCCAGTTAAACCAATAATTGAACGCACGGTACCACCAGCGATAATACCAGTACCGGGAGCAGCTGGCTTTAAAAGCACATCTGCACCAGTTACCTTGGTACGAGTTTCGTGAAAAATAGTTTCGCCATCCATATTAAACGTAATCATGGATTTCTTGGCCTTGGAAGTAGCCTTCGCCACAGCGGTGGTAACATCGTTGCCCTTCGCCACACCTACGCCAACCTTATTTTTATGATTACCAACCGCAACGAGCGCCTTAAACCTCATTCTGCGACCACCAGCCACAGTACGAGATACGCGATCTACTGCAATTGTAATCTCATCAAATTCCTTTGGGCCCGCATCGGCCTTTACGCGGTCGCGGCGGTTTCTGCGGTCCATTTTCTTGCCGGCAATGTCGCGCACCTCTTTACGAGCAGCGGTCTCATCAGTCATCTTGAGAGTGCCGGACTTGTTAATTACCTTTGGGGCTTTTTTATCTGCTTCTGGCATAATTAAAACTCCAATCCTTCCTTACGGGCAGCATCAGCGAGTGCCGACATTCTACCAGCGTATAATTTTGAACCTCTGTCAAAGACCACCTTAGAGATCTTTGCAGCTTTGGCTTTCTTAGCGATTTCTGCACCAACTTTAGCGGCCTTTTCGGTCTTAGTACCAGTCATTTTGGCGCCAACCGTAGTAGCATAAGCCAAGGTCATTTTCTTGTCATCATCAATTACCTGAGCGATAATGTGTTGATTAGAGAAATTCACCGAAAGGCGTGGGCGCTCGGCTGTGCCGTGAATTTTAGCACGTGTTCTGTTTGCTCTAAAAACTTTATTCATTATTTCTTCCCTGCCTTTCCAGCTTTGCGGATGATTACTTCATCTACATACTTAATGCCTTTACCCTTGTAAGGTTCTGGCTTCTTTAGGCTGCGGATTTCCGCCGCCACCTGGCCGACTTTTTGCTTGTCAATGCCAGATACGGTGATCTCCATCTTATTAGTGGTAAGTTGAACACCTTCCGGGGCTTTGTATTTCACTGGATGTGAAAACCCAAGCGCCATTTCAATCTCGGCGCCACCACCAGAAAGCCGAAAACCTACACCGTTAATTTCTAGTTTTTTCTCGTAGCCTTTGGTTACGCCAGTTACCGCATTATTGATTAATGCTCTCTGCAAACCGTGCCAAGCCCGAGATTTTGGCTCGTCATTCTCACGAGTGACTGTGAGCGTTGTACCCTCAACCGTAGTTTTAGTCTTCGGTTGCACCGGAACAATGAGCTGACCCTTTGGGCCCGCAACAGTAATTTCGCTGTCGCCGACCGTAATTGTCACTCCCGCCGGAATTTCGATGGGTTGTTTTCCGATACGACTCATATCTTTTCCTTTCTTTTACTTTAACCTTTAATTATAGCACACATTTGACATTTTGTCAATGCTAGCCTCTGTTACCAAACTTTCACCAAGATTTCGCCACCGAGGCGGTTTTTCTTGGCTTCGCGGCCAGTCATCAAGCCCTTAGAGGTAGATACAATCACCATACCCCGGCCCGATTTTACTACTGGCAGTTCATCTGCCGCGGAGTAAACTCTCCGACCTGGCTTTGAAACTTTGGTAATCTCATTAATTTTGGCGTTGGTGCCAGCCTCGTTGATCACGACCTTCAAAAGTCCACGAGGTTTGCCTTCCTCAACCTTGAAGTCAGCCAAATAACCATTCTTGGCCAAAACTTCTACCACGCCCACTTTCAAACGAGAAGTAGGAACCAGGATTTCGGTTTTGCCGACATTAATCGCATTACGAATGCGGGTAATAAGGTCGGCGATTTGATCTGTAGATTGTAATGACATATATCTCTCCTTCCTACCAGCTACTCTTTGTTACACCAGGAATTTCGCCCTTAGAAGCTTTTTCCCGGAAATTAATACGACTAAGGCCAAACCGGCGCATATATCCGCGTGGACGACCATCCAACATATCGCGGTTTTTTAGCCTGGTTGGCGAAGCGTTGCGTGGAAGCTTTTGGAGTCCTTCCAAATCACCCGCCGCCTTTAGCTCGGCGCGCTTAGCCTTATATTTTTCATACATTTTGCGCCGCTTTTCATCGCGGAGAACTGCAGATTTTTTCGCCATCTTACTTTTCTCCTTTCTCAAACGGCATTCCGAAGAGTTCTAGCAATTTAGTGCTTCCTTCCTTTGAACCATTTTTAATGATAAACGTTATCTCTAGACCGTGCAGAACCGCTGCATCCTCAAAGGTAATCTCTGGGAAGACAGTCTGTTCTTTTAGGCCTAGGTTGTAGTTACCTTGCTTGTCAAACGCAGTGCGAGACACGCCGTGAAAATCACGTACATGTGGCAAAGCGATATTAATCAGCCTATCTACAAATTCGTACATCTTGTCGTTGCGAAGAGTAGTGAGGTAGCCGACTGGCGCACCCATGCCTTTACGAATTTTAAAGGTAGCGATAGACTTCTTGGCGAGCCGCGAGGTTGCCGCCTGACCAGTAATTTTGGCCAAGGTCAACTCTACGGTTTCGGTGAATTTCTTGTCTTCACGCTTCTTGCCTACACCGCAAGATACGGTAACCTTCTTGAGTTCTGGAACTTGATTGATATTCTTTAGGCCTAGTTCCTTTTGTAATTTCGCCTTGAGCTCATTATTATAAAGAGCTTTGAGGCGTGGCCCAGCCACAGCTTTCTTGGCTGGTTTTGCCGCAGGCTTTGCTGCTGGCTTGACAGCTTTCTTCGCTGCTACTTTCTTTTCCGCCATTATTTAGCTCCTTTCTTAGCCTTAGCGTTTTTTGCTTTCTTTTCTACCTTAGCCGCTTCAACTAGCTTCAAGTTAGAAAGATCAATGCCTACATGGATGGTTTTCTTACCACCAGCTGGATTGAGATACGATTTTTTCATGTGTCGCTCTACTATACCGATACCTTCTAGCATAGCTTTGCCGGCGCGGCGATCAATTTTTACGATCTTAGCTTCTTTACCCTTATTATCGCCGGAAATGATGCGAACCTTGTCGTTTGCTTTCAAATTCTGTGCCATCTTAGAGTACCTCCGGAGCTAAGCTAATAATCTTAGTAAATCCAGCGTCGCGTAGTTCGCGTGGGATTGGCCCAAAGACACGAGTGCCTTTTGGAGTCTTGTCCTCGTTTACTAACACGGCGGCATTTTCATCAAAACGGATAGTAGAACCATCTGGGCGGCGAATCGGCGCTACGGTGCGGACAATTACTGCCTTTACCACGGCCTTCTTCTTGACACCGCCGGTAGGAGTAGCATCCTTGACCGAGCAAGTCACGATATCGCCAACTTTGGCATACCTAGCGCGAGTACCACCAAGCACGCGGATTACTCCGAGTTCCTTGGCGCCACTGTTGTCGGCGACCTTTAATCTAGTTTCTTGTTGTATCATTTATGCTTCCTCCCCTTCAGCGACCTTAGCAGCAGCCTTTTCGGCAACTCTTTTCTGGCGTACTTCTTCATCCGCGCCCACCTTCTTCTCTTCTTTCACGGTGTTTACATCCTCTTTCAGTTCTACAGTACCACGAGATTTCTCAATGATCTTTACCAAGCTAAAAGCTTTAGTCTTGGAAATTGGCCGAGTTTCGGCAATTTCTACCAAGTCGCCTAGTTTGGCTTCATTTTTTTCATCGTGGGCGGTATACTTACGAGTTTTGGTGTATTGCTTCCGATAAAGTGGGTGAGTTTCTCTACTCACAATGGAGACGGTAATGGTCTTATCACGCTTATCGGAGGTTACTGTCCCTACTAATGTGTGTGCCATATTAGAACTCCTCTTTCTTAATTATTTTACATTTGACCGGCAATTTGTGTGATGCGAGGCGCAGAGCTTCCTTGGCCTGCTCATCGGTCACATCGGCGATTTCAAACATCACCGTACCAGCCTTCACTTTTGCTACATAATATTGTGGTTCACCTTTACCAGAACCCATTTTTACATCAAGTGGTTTCTTGGTAACTGGTGTATGTGGGAAAATCCGAATCCAGATTTTACCACCACGCTTAATATAACGGGTAATCGCCTGGCGAGCTGCCTCAATTTGGCGAGAGTTAATTCGCTCATTGTCAAGAGATACCAAGCCATAATCACCGAACGCTACAGTATTACAGCGGGTAGCCACACCTTCGTTTTTGCCTTTGCGAACCTTGCGGTGCGCAGTTTTCTTTGGAAGTAAAATAGCCATATTACTTTTCCCCCTTATAGATCCAAACCTTTACACCGATAATACCAGCAATGGTAGGAGCATGATGACAATAAAAGTCAATATCTGCTCTTAGAGTGTGTAGAGGCACGGAACCTTCAATAAACTTTTCGCGGCGGCTCATTTCGGCGCCGTTCAAGCGTCCAGATACTTCAATACGTACGCCTTTCGCACCGGCATTCATCGATGACTGCAAGGCCATCTTGACTGCGCGGCGGAAATTCATCCGCTTACCTAACTGAAAACCGATATTCTCAGCTACGAGCTTGGCGTTTAGCTCTGGCTTTTTAACTTCTTCTACATTGATACGAACTGGGCCGCTCACAATCTTCTCAAGTTCTTTCTTGAGTTCGTTGATACCTGCACCCTGCTTACCAATCACAGCGCCGGCTTTGGCGGTGAGAATGGTAATAGTAGTGAGGTTGGCGGAGCGTTCGATATTGATTCGTGCAATAGTCGGGCGAGCTTTGAAGCGGCCTTCTATGAGTTCACGAATCTTAACGTCCTCCACTAGCCAATGGCGAAAGTCGGCTTTGCGGGTAAACCACTTAGACGACCAGTCTTTGCTAGTCTGGAGACGGTAAGAGATGGGATTAACCTTCTGACCCATATTACTTTTTCTCCTTCTTGTCTGCTTCCTTAGCTGGAGCAGCCTTTTTAACTTTCTCTTCGCCGGCGACCTCGACGAATATATTACTACTTACCTTTTCATAAGGAAGCGCGCGGCCTCTAGAGGCTGGCTTATAGCGGCGCATTCTAGTACCACTGGTTACAAAAATTCTTGCAATTCTGACGGTTTTTGGATCAATTGATACCTTAGAATTATTGAGCAAGTTAGCGTTGGCTGATTCTACGGCCTTGCGCACTGCTCTAGCTGCACGGCGTGGGGTATTTTCTAGAATTACCACCGCATCAGCGACATAGCGGTCACGCACAAGTGCGGCCACTACGCTAGTCTTGCGTGGCATTGAGTCAATACCTTTTTCGTATGCGTGGGCAAAATGAGTAGCCATAATTAGTTACCTCCCTTTGCTGCCGCAGCTTCAGCGGCCTTCTTACCACCGTGGCGCTTAAATTTACGAGTTGGCGCAAATTCACCAAGCTTATGACCAACCATATTTTCCGAGATATAAACTGGTACATGTACTTTACCGTTATGAACAGCAATAGTGCGACCTACCATTTCTGGCGAAATCGTAGATTGTCTGGCCCAAGTTTTGATCACGGTGCGGTCTTCGCTGGAAAGTGCGGCAACCTTCTTCGCGAGTTTGTAGTCTACAAATAGACCTTTCTTTAGACTCCGAGACATTATTTCCTCTTTCCTTCGTGGCGACTGCGCACGATCATTTTATTAGTTTTCTTATTGTGACGAGTACGATAACCCAAAGTGAGTTGACCCCAAGGCGTACGAGGAGCCTTACCAGAGCCGTGGCGACCGCCATCACCACCACCGTGTGGGTGGTCAGTTGCGTTCATCACGACACCACGAACTGTTGGGCGAATACCCTTGCGGCGCTTCCGACCAGCGGCGCCAATCTTCACATTCTGATGTTGAACATTTGAAACTGTCCCAATTGAAGCTTCGCAGGTAGCTAGTACCTTGCGGACTTCACCTGATGGCATTTTAAGAGTAGCGTAGCCATCTTCTTTTGCCATTAGCTGTGCCGAAGCACCAGCGGCGCGCACCATTTGGGCGCCCTTGCCTGGAGTAAGCTCAATTGCATACACAAACGTACCGACCGGGATATTCTCTAGTGGCATTCTTGAAGAATCTTCCACTTCAATTTCATTACCAGTCTTAAAGGTGGTACCTTTTGTCATCTTGGTATCGGCAATTACATAGTAATAATTACCATTTTCATCCTTCACGCGAGCGATTCTAGCGCTGCGGTTTGGATCGTATTCAATTTCTTCAACTGTAAAAGTTGCGTTCTTTGGCAAAACATAGGTCATCAAGCGATAGTGTCTTTTGACACCGCCACCACGATGGCGCACGGTAATCCGACCTTGGTTGTTTTTGCCGGCTTGTTGTTTTTTCGCCTTAAGTAACGATTTCATCGGCTTTTTGGTTGTGATTTGGTCAAAATCCTGAGTGGTCTTTTGACGCTGAGCCGGGGTAATCGGGCGATATGCTTTAATAGCCATTACTTGTCTCCCTTCTTAGCTGACTTTGCTGGCTTTTTAGTCTTATCTTCTTCTGGTTCATCAAATACCTTAATTGAATCACCCTTCTTCAAAGTTACATAAGCAAACTTCTTGTCTTGGCGATGAGTAATGCCAGGATAAGCGTGCTTGCCCTTGCTAAACTTAGTTTTCTTGCCGTTACGAATCAGAGTGCGGACATCAGTCACGGTCACTTCAAATTCTTTTTCCACGAGCTTCTTAATCTCTTGTTTGCCCATGGATTTCTTCACTGGGAAAACATAGGTGCGATTAGTTTGCTCTAGATAGCTTTTCTCGGTAGCGCGTGGCTCTAAGATGTTGAGTTTGATATCAGTCTTTTTCTCTGCCATCTTACTTCTCCTCTCCGATTAGCCAAGCTTCAATTACCGGTAAAGATTTCTCAGTAATAACAACCTGATCTGCGTTCAAAATATCAAATACATTCAAGTAGGTTGGGCGAACGACTTTCAAAGTTGGCACATTAGAAGTTGCGCGAATGACCAAGTCATCTTTATCGCTCACTACCAACAACGTGTTTTTATCCATATCCAGCTTGTTATTCTTGAAAAACTCAACCGTTTCTTTCACCTTACCCTTAGGGCAAGCAAAGGTCTCGGCAATAAACACCTTCTTATCTTTGTTCTGCAAGCTCAACGCCTGACGAACAGCAACCTTCTTTGAAGATTTGGAAAGTTTCTTAGTGAAGTTTTCGTTGCCAGTGCGACCAAAGGCCACACCACCATGGCGCCAGATTGGGTTACGGGTGGAGCCAAAACGCGCTCTACCAGTACCTTTTTGCTTCCATGGCTTCTTGCCGCCACCACTTACTTCGCCTCTTTTCAAGGTCTTGGCGTGGCTTGAACGAGAATTGGCAAGATACGCATCATAAGCGAGTTTTACTAGCTCAAAGTTTTCTACTTTGAGGCCAAAAATATCTTTATTTAGTGCCATATTACTCCTTTCCCTCCACTACTACAATACCTTTCTTTGGGCCAGGCACAGCGCCTTTTAGGCCAAGCAGATTGTTTTCTGCATCAATATAAGCCACTACCAAGTTCTTTACGGTTACTTGGTCGTGCCCCATGCGACCTGGCATTCTTTTGCCCTTGAAAACTTTTTGTGGATACATTGAACCGATTGAACCAACCTTACGAATGTCTCCCTTAAAGCCGTGGGTATTGCGAGATTCGTTAAAGTTCCAGCGCTTTACAGTACCAGCAAAACCTTTACCTTTGCTCGTACCAGTCACTGCAACTTTGTCGCCAATTTTGAAACTTTCGACCGTGACGCTATCGCCTAGTTTCATATCTTCCGGAAGTTCGTTCACACGAAACTCCTTCAGGACCTTAGGATTAATATTTTCACCAGCCTTTTTTAGGTGGCCAGTAACCAACTTGCTCAGATTCTTACCCTGACCATAGCCCACTTGCACAGCATTATAACCATCAGTTTCGGTGGTCTTTATCTGAGTCACTGTGCACGGACCGGCTTGGAGGATAGTTACAGGGGTAACTACGCCATCTTCACCGATAATCTGGGTCATACCAATTTTGGTGCCGAGAATGACTTGCATCCTTTTCCTTTCTATCTACTTTAATTTTACCTCTGTACATCAGGTAAAATTTCCTCGCAGATTTTTAACATTATTAAAACTAGACTTTTAGGTTGGTTTCCTCGGCAAAAAGCCTTTGGACCTCACCTTATGTCTAGGTAACACATTCATTTTATCACACTTTTAGCTTGAACGCAAGGGGTTTTATGAGGTTTTGTAGGTTTTTTGGCACAAAAATGGCCCGGGCTTTTAAGCCCAGGCCGAGGGGGGAGAGAAAAAGGCGAATATTAATACGCAATAAGCGTATCTTCACCGGTATCAGTAGACTTGCCAGCAAAGAGATGGCGCTTTTCAAGAAAATCACCAAGCGTTTCGGCATTAGCAAGATCCTCACAGATTTTGTAGAGCTCACTGTGCCTATTTTGGCAATTATCCAAAATGAATTCCATTAATTCATCGCATCTCGTCGTATTTACCACCAACTCTCTGTTAGCCAACGACTCGTATAGCGACTCCTTAATGATATCATCTGCTTCCCGCTCCAACAAATCCGCCAAAGCAGGGTATATAGCAGTATCATTGTTGTCCATGATACCAACCTCGAAAAGCGTCTTGGCCATGGTCGAGTCTTCTGTCTCGGCTAACATTCTCGACACAGTGTATCCTTTTACCTCTTCGATTGTCTTCATTTTAAAGTTTCTCCCTTTCGCGTGTAGCCCGCCGGCAATTTAAGGATAAAAAATACCCCTATCCCCTAATTATATCACACTTATGTAAAAAAGTCAATTCTTACGTATTAACTCACAACCTTTGCAACATAAAATGCTGGCTTCTTGTCATCAAAAAAGGTAGATTCTATACTTATATCAATATCACTTAATAAAGAAAGGATCTACCTATGTCATATTGTACAGGTAAAAACATAGAAAAAG
>JAFWIY010000006.1 GCA_017514675.1 Candidatus Saccharimonadota bacterium
TATATATATATTAACAGCCACCATTCTCACTAGTCTTTCTTTTGTTTCGTTTCTATTTCTTGCATCTTCTTCTATTTTTGCCTCAGACCATGTTTCTAATGTTTCAGTTACGGTACCAGTATCGTGTAATATTAGTAGCACTCTAGATACTGCTCATACTGCTACTATTAACCCAGGACAAGTAAAAGCAGATATTGGTACTACCACCTTCAAAGTATTCTGTAATGATAATACAGGATACGCTATCTATGCTATAGGCTATAGTGGAGATGAGTATGGTAATACTAATATGCTACCTACTAACCCTACTACTTCTACTAATCCTAGTATAGTCACTGGTACTGCTACGAGTGGTGATACAAGTAACTGGGCCATGAAGATTGCTCCAGTAGATGGTACCTATAAGCCTACTATAGAAAGTGATACCAATGGTTCATTCTCAGACTATCATATAGTACCAGATACTTATACCAAAGTAGCTACGCTTACTACAAATACTGACTTTACTATAGGTTCATCTTTCCAATCTACCTATAGAGTCTTTGTTTCCCAAACCCAACCTGCGGATACTTATACTGGGAAGGTTAAATATACCCTAGTTCACCCAAATGACGCTAACCCGCCAAAACCCGAAATTCCCGAATCGCAAACGGCAACGCTAAAGACAGGTCAGTTTATCTATCCTAAAATTAGTGCTGGATACTCTGAATATGGCGATATTAGCCTTGTAAAACAATTACCAGAAGGTTTTACGCCCACCGATGAGAACACCTTATCAGTGCCAGATTCTCCAAATCCGGTATATATTTATTATGACGATACTGACTATTCAACAAAAATCTACACTTTAGCTAAGAAGATATATATGAATGCTGACTCTTCGTACATGTTTTATATTTGTTACTCTATCGACGATTCTTTCTTTAGTTTATTAGATAGCTCGCGCGTAACTAATATGCAAGGCATGTTTAAATCATGCGTCTCTACCACCTACGACAATTCATTATTGGCAAATTGGGATGTATCTAATGTAACCAATATGAGCGAAATGTTTGGTTCTGAAGATGGGTTTAATTGTGGAGTATTGTCAGACTTGTCTCCGCTCGCAAATTGGGACGTGTCTAGTGTAACTAATATGGGATCTATGTTTGATGCGTATCATTGTGGCGGCGACACATCCTATTCTCAATCATTAAATCCGTTATCAAATTGGGATACTTCTAATGTGACTGATATGTCCCAGATGTTTCGTGGTCCGTTTAATGGCTATGGGTCTTTTCTTGTTGATATTAACGCTTTAGCAAACTGGGACACTTCTAGCGTGGTAAACATGAATTCTATGTTTGCGAATAATAGTAAGCTTACCAATATAGATGCGCTTAAAGACTGGGATACTTCCAGTGTGACGAATATGGGTAGCATGTTCTCTGGCGCCACCTCCCTCACCAACATCAATGGCGCTAGAAATTGGAATACTGGAAATGTAACTAATATTAACTATATGTTTTATCGCGTTAATAATATAGATGCCACCGTCCTAAATAACTGGAATGTTTCTAAAGTCGCCGGCAAGATACAAGCCTTCACCTGCCCCGCCAACAAGCGCCCGAGTTGGTATTAGCCCAATAGCTCTTGCCGCAAGCGTTTTTAATCTCACATTTTACTGACTTTAGGGGGTTGTAATTCTGTTTCACCTGTGCTAGCCTTCTAGTATGAAAAAATCGTATTCTGTGATTATCAATACGCCACCAAAGGATGTTCCGCGTCATTTTGAACTCTCGGCCGCTAAAATTATTGCTGAATATTTTAAAACCAATATCGTATTCTTGCGCCCATTCTCCATGAAATCACCAGATTTAAATATTAACGGAAAAATTTGGGAGCTCAAAAGCCCAATCGGCAAAAGTAAGAATACAATCCATAACAACTTCAAAGAGGCAAGAAAGCAAACCGTTAATATTATTATCGATCTTAGAAGATGCAAACTGAACGAAATAAATGCTTATTCTAAAATTAGGGCCGAAATTAAAAAACGTAAAAGAAAAAATGGAAAAATATTAGTAATAAGCAAAAAGAGCGAAGTACTTGATTTTACAGATATATTGATATATAATAACAGGTAATAGATATTTAAGTTACTTCAGTGTATCAACAATATCTTGATAGTAGCCCTTCGGGGCTACTTTTTATGGACATTTTGGCGGAGGTGTGATATAATGGCGATAAGAGTTTCAGCCGAGATTTAATTGCTGTATGAATTGAGGCAAGTAAGACCACTAGATGTGGTGTGCCGGATATGGTGCGCTATATCTAGCGTGTCAACTATAATTATAATAATAAGGAGAGCATTTTAATGCCAACTATCAATCAGTTGATTCGCAAGCCCAGAAAAAAGGCTGCGAAAAAATCCAAATCCCCAGCTTTAGGGTCTATTGTAAACACTCTAAAGACCAAGCGCTATGAAAAGGCAGCGCCATTAAAGCGTGGGGTTTGTATCAAAGTTACTACCAAGACACCAAAGAAGCCAAACTCGGCTATGCGTAAGGTTGCCCGTGTGCGCCTCACCAACGGCCAAGAAGTTTGGGCTTATATTGGTGGCGAAGGTCACAACCTCCAAGAGCACGCCGTAGTGCTAGTGCGTGGTGGTCGTGTGCCGGATCTTCCGGGCGTGCGTTACCACATCGTGCGTGGTACTTTGGATCTTCAGGGTGTTCAAAATCGTAAGCAGGGCCGCTCTAAATACGGCGCTAAAAGAGAGGGGAACTAATTATGCCACGTAAGACTACTAAATCTTTGGTTCGCAAAGTCAATCCAGACCGCAGATATCAATCCATCCTAGTACAAAGGCTTATCAATAAGTCTATGCTAGATGGCAAAAAGCAGGCCGCCGAACGCGCAGTTTACTCTGCAATTGAGGGCGCTGCAAAGAAGCTTAAAAGCGAAAACCCAGTGGAAGTTTTGGAAAAAGCTATCGCCAATGTGTCGCCAGATTTTGAAGTAAAATCTCGCCGCGTAGGTGGTGCAAACTACCAGATTCCGTTCCCAATTCAAGGCCACAGGCAGATGCACTTTGCCTTTTCTTGGCTAGTGCAGTCCGCCCGCGCACGCGGTGGTATGCCGTATGCCAAGCGCCTTGAGGCCGAAATTGTAGATGCCTACAATGAAACTGGTGCTGCCTTCAAGAAGAAGGAAGATTGTCACCGTATGGCCGAAGCAAACCGCGCCTTTGCGCATTTCGCACGCTAAATTTGCGGTAAAATTAAACTACTTATGTTATAATTAACATAAGTAGTTTTTTATAGGAGGAAAAATGGTAAAGGTAGCAATCAACGGCTTTGGGCGAATTGGCCGGAATGCGCTGAAAATATTACTAGACCGCCGCGACTGCCAAGTAGTGGCGATAAATGACATCACGGATGCCAAGACTTTGGCGCATCTACTCAAATACGATTCATCGTATGGAACTTATGATAAAAAAGTTTCTGCTACCGAGAACGCGCTGGTTATCAACACGCGCGAGATTCCGGTGTTTGCCGAAAAAGACCCGGCAAACTTACCCTGGAAAAAGCTGGATGTAGACGTAGTAATAGAATCCACTGGCTTCTTTACCAATCCAGAAGATGCGAAGGCGCATTTGAAAGCGGGGGCGAAGCGAGTAGTAATTTCTGCCCCAGCCAAGGGCGAGGGTGCCAAGACTATCGTACTCGGCGTAAATGAAGAGATTTTGGAAAGCAGCGACACGATTATCTCTAATGCTTCTTGCACTACTAACTGTATTGCACCGGTAATGAAGGTACTAGAAGATGAATTAGGAATTGAAAAAGCGATGATGACCACCGTGCATTCCTATACCGGCTCGCAGAGGTTACTTGATGCGCCGGCCAAAGATTTACGCGAAGCTCGCTCGGCAGCCGAAAATATCGTGCCGACTTCTACTGGTGCTTCTAAAGCTGCGGCCCTCACCATTCCGAGCCTCAAAGGTAAATTCAACGGTCTATCAGTACGCGTACCGACTCCGGTAGTTTCACTTTCTGATATTACGGCCGTAGTAAAGCGCGAAACCACCAAAGAGGAGCTAGTGAGTATTTTCAAAAAGGCCGCAAAAGAGCCATATTACGAAGGTATCTTAGGTGTTACCGAAGAAGAATTGGTATCTTCAGATTTTATCGGCGATCCACATTCTTGTATCGTGGATTTGCCACTTCTAGATGTAGTAGATGGCAATATGATTAAGGTCGTAGCCTGGTACGACAATGAGTGGGGGTATTCCAACCGACTAGTAGAACTTGCGGTGGACTTTGGAAAGGAAAATTAAATGAAGGTTTATATCGGCGCCGATTACAAAGGATTTGAAAGAAAAGGTCAGCTGCTAAAATATTTTGCAAAGACCGACTACGAGGTGATTGATGTGGGCGCATATTCATACGATGAAGGCGATGATTTCAATGATCCGGCGATTACAGTGGCGCGCAATGTGCGCGAGAACCGCGAAGCCAGAGGAATACTGATTTGCGATTCGGCACACGGTGTAACTATCCAGGCTAATCGCTTCAAGGGCGTACGCGCCGCGCATTGCGATACAGAAGAATCCGCAAAGCTCGCACGCGAGCACGATGATGCAAATGTGCTATGTTTATCAGCCCACTTCTTGGACAAAGAAGCGATGCAAAAAATCATCAATGTATTTTTGGAGACCAAATTTGAGGGTTTAGAACGCCGAGTAAGGCGCATCAATCGCCTAGATGAAAGGGAGGACTATGATTAGGCAAGTTTCAATCGTGCCGGCAATTTTAACCAACGACAAACAAGACTATCGTGCACAAATCGAGAAAATTAACACTTTTACTAGACGTGTACAAATTGACGTGACCGATGGGGTTTTTGCCCCCCACCCAACCCTAGACATTACCAATATCTGGTGGCCAAAGAATTGGCAAGCCGATCTACACCTTATGATGGCACGACCATCAGAGCACCTCGATATTGTAATGAAGCTCGAGCCATCTCTTTGTATTTTGCATGCCGAAGCTAGCGAAGACCTTACGCCTATCTTTAATAGTCTTAAAAATGCCGGGATTAGGACAGGCTTGGCATTGTTACCGTCTACATATCCCGGCATCGTGAAACCTTACATCGATATGGTTGACCATGTTTTGATTTTTGCCGGGCAACTAGGCGCTCAGGGTGCACCAGCAGATTTGATGCAAATGGAAAAAATCCCACTAGTCCGAGCTATGAAGCCGGAACTTGAAATCGGTTGGGATGGCGGAGCGAATATGTCCAATGTGCGGGCTCTCGCTCATGCAGACCTTGATGTGATTAATGTAGGTTCAGCGATCTCTACGGCCGCCGAACCAGCTAGTGTATTCCAAGAGCTGGTCTCGGAAATTGACAAGAACGGAGTATTAATATGATTTCGCGGATTGTATCGCTCGGCTCGGCCCTGCAAGATGTTTATCTGGTGGACCACGATGATTTAGTGCCGACCACGATCGGTGGGGAAGCGATTTTTGGCAAAGTCTTGGTAGGGTCAAAAGTTGACATCGATCGGATTTATTATGGAGTCGGCGGAGGCGGAATAAACTCGGCGATTAGTTTTGCTAGACATGGACACGAGGCGATATTTCTTGGTAATATTGCCAATGACCCCGCCGGCAATGCAATCATTAATGTTCTCGACAAGGAAGGAGTCGATAGTAGCTATATCAACTTCCTAGAACGCAAATCTACTGGCACATCCGTAGTGCTCCTAGACCAAAAAAGCGGCGAGCGTACAATTCTAACCTACCGCGGAGCATCAGAGCAGTTCGGAAATTTCTCGGAAAGTGATTTGGATTTGATTCAGCCGAATTGGCTATACGCGACCTCACTAAGAGGTGACATGGATACGCTGGGTCGATTCTTTAAAAAAGCCCATGAAATCGACACGAAAGTAATGTTTAACCCTGGCGTTCGTGAGCTAGATAACCCCAAAGAACTAATGAAACTTCTTAAATACGTAAATATACTAATCGTAAACAAAAGCGAAGCTGCCAAAATTGTGCCAGGAGTATTGCTCGACGAGCTACTTTATCATTTGAAAAATTATGCCGAGATAGTAATTATTACTGATGGCGCGATGGGCGGAATCGCTAGTAACGGCGAGGAAGCTTATCGTTTTGGGATTTATGAAGATCAGAAAGTAAAGGATGCGACCGGCGCAGGCGATGCGTTCGGGTCGGGCTTCTTGGCACACTTTGCGGCCGGAAAGTCATTTAGGACTTCTCTGATCTTTGCCTCGGCTAATTCTACTTCGGTAGTTTCTAAGTTGGGTGCAAATGCAGGAATATTAACTGGCGCGGAGCCATTACATCCGATGCCGATTCAAAAAATATAAAGGAGATATATGTTAGGTACAGATGCAGAATTATTAAAAAAATTATCTATCGAGGACCTGGAGAGGGCAAACGCCTATGCCAAAGACCTCAGCATGGGTCTACAAATTGTAAGATCATTCCCGCAAGGTGTAACAATTTTTGGCTCGGCAAGGCTACCGCAAGACCACAAGTTTTGCAAGATGGCTTACGAGCTAGGTGGGCTATTAGCAAAAAATGGCCACGCGGTAGTGACTGGCGGCGGCCCAGGCATTATGGAGGCTGCCAACCACGGTTCGTATGAAATCGGAGGTAGAAGTATCGGGCTAAATATTACGCTTCAGCACGAACAATTTCCTAATCCATACCTCACCGATAGTATTACGTTTGAGTATTTCTTTGCTCGCAAAGTTGCTCTCGCGATGGCGGCGAAAGTTTTCGTATTTTTCCCAGGCGGATTTGGTACAATGGATGAAATTGCCGAGATTTTGTGCTTGATGCAGGAAAAAAAGATGCCGAAAATGCCGATGTTTTTGATTGGCAAGAGCTACTGGCGGAGCTTTGATAAAATTATAAAAAAGATGCTGGAGCTGAAGCTAATCGGCAAAAATGACCCGAGTATTTTTAAGATTACGGACGATTTAAACGAAGTAGTGGCGGCGGCAAATAAAATCGGTCACCCAAAGATTTCCGAGAACTATTACGATGGCTTCAAGGAAGCTACTGCGCTCGCGAAATAAGTTGGTTTCCAGCATCAAAAATCCACCTCATAGGTGGATTTTTGGTTATCGGTAAGGATTGGCTAGGCCGAGATTGGAATTACTTTCGGCGATACGAATTAGCTCGTTGTATTTGGCGATGCGTTCAGAACGCGAAAGCGAGCCGGTCTTGATTTGGCCGGTGCCGAGTCCGACTGCGAGATGAGCAATAGAAACATCTTCGGTTTCGCCGGAACGATGCGACATCACGGTATTGTAGCCGGATTTTTTGGCGAGCAATACGGTATCTATAGTTTCAGAAAGAGTGCCGATTTGATTGGGTTTGATTAAGATAGCGTTGGCGACTTTTTCTTTAATCCCGCGCGACAAAAGCTCCACGTTGGTAACAAACAGATCATCGCCGACTAGCTGGGTGCGTTTGCCGAGACGTTCGGTCAGAAGGCCCCAGTTTTGCCAATCGTTTTCAGCCAGGCCATCCTCAATAGAAACTACTGGATAGTTGGATACAATCCAATCGTACCAGTTGATTAAATCTTCGGAAGATTTCCAGTCGCCATTAGTTTTTAACACATAATGGTCGTGATCGTAAAACTCGCTAGCGGCAATATCCATCGCGATGGCGATATCTTCGCCAAATCTAAAGCCAGCTTTTTCGGTGGCAAGCTTGATACATTCTAGTGGTTCGTTGTTGCCTTCGCGAACTTTGGGAGCATAGCCACCTTCATCGCCTACCGTAGTAGGATAGTCGCGTTCGGCAAGAACAGACTTTAGGGAGTGAAAAACTTCGGCGCCCATGCGCACAGCTTCGGCAATATTTTCGGCGCCGCGCGGTACAATCATGTATTCCTGAAAATCGGTAGCCCACGAAGCGTGTTCGCCGCCGTTCATTACATTCATCATTGGCATTGGGATAGACATTTCTTTGGTGGTGCCGGCAAGCTCGGCTACGTAGCGATAAAACGGCATCCTGTTAGCCTTGGCATTGGCTTTGGCGTTGGCGAGAGAAACCGCGAGGATCGCATTGGCGCCGAGGCTGGATTTATTATCGGTACCATCTAGCTCTAGCATCATTTGGTCTACAGTCTTTGGGTCGGAAGTATTGCCAACCAAAATATCACTGATTTTGGAATTAACATTCCAGACTGCTTTCAAAACACCTTTGCCATTGTAGCGGGCTTTGTCGCCATCGCGTAACTCTAAGGCTTCGCCAGAGCCGGTTGAGGCACCAGAGGGCACAGCCGCACGGCCAACAGCACCATTTTCTAGGTACACTTCGGCTTCCACCGTGGGATTACCGCGAGAATCTAAAATTTGTCTTGCTTTGATATTTGAAATTGTAAAATTATCCATAAGCATATTATACCAAAAAATGTTTTGTGTGTTATAATAAACATAAGTTAAATTAAATGGAGATTTTTTATGGATGGGAACCCCGGCGAGATGCCAAATCCACTCAATCCGAACCCGGATGAGCAAAACCTAGAACAACAAAACGAACCCGTAATGTCCGAACCGGTAGAGGTTATGACAGAAGAAACTGTAGTGTCAGAGCCGGAGCCGGTGGCTGAGACTACAGCGCCAGAACCGGCGGAGGTTGTAGCTGAAGAGACTATAGCTACCGTAGCACCTGTAGCTACCACTACCGAAACTGCCAAACCAAAGAAAAAGAAAACGGGCTTAATTGTTGGCATGATTGTGTGTTTCTTTATTGCAGCGGGCTGCGGCGTAGCGGCGCTCTTGTTTTTCCTCAACAATGGCAGTGGTGATCAAGTAACTGCAGCGATTAATAAGATCATGAGCGGCGAGGCGCCAACGAATTTGGCGGTAGACGGTACAATCGACGTGATTCCATCCAGCGATAACGATGCGCCATTTTCTAGGCTAAGTATTGATCTAAAAGCCGACATGGTGCCAAACTTTAAAGCCAACTCGGCATCGGCCACGCTTAATATGTACATGAAAAGCGGATCTGAGGCTTCTATTAAGTTTGACGAAGTCTACACGGCAGATGGTGATTTATTTGTAAGAATCGACGGCATCAAAAACCTCATGAGCCAACTAACCACACTCAACTCTCCTCAGATTTTGGACGTAGAAGAGACGAACTGCATTGCTGATGAATCTGGAATGACGAATTGTAGTGAAACCAGCGAGCTTTATGGAATCGAAGGAACAGGGCCGCTTGATTATGCTGATATGGATGGCACAGAATCATTACTAGGCCTCATCGGGATTGGTGAATTAATTGATGGTGAATGGATTCGGGTTTCCCAAGCTGAGCTTGCGCTGATTACTAGCAATGCTACGATGGATAATAACATGGTCTGTATGACGAACTTCATCGAGGATCTCGGCGATTATAGCAACACAATGGTCGATTACTACAAGAAGAATCCCTTTGTGAAGTCTTCACGCGACAATCTAGGTATCTCCAACAAGCAAGATACGCTGTATAGAATTAGTGTAGATGAAAAAAATTTAGAAGGATTTATAAGTTCCGTCCAGAGCACCAAGCCAATGTCTGACTTCTTTGGTTGTATGGGCTTTGAAAACGCGACTGTAAACATCGATAATCTAGCAGAGGAATTTGAAAATGTCCCAGAAATCTATGTAGAAGTAGACAACAATAATAACTTTACTCGCTTCTATATGGACGGCAATGACACCGAAAACGACTCTAAGCTTAAAGCCGACTTTAGTTTGGCCTACCCGTCCACTATCAATATCACCGAGCCGCTAGAATATAAGAGCTTTATCGAGATTGTCCAGAGTTTGATGGCGAACCCAGGTGAAGTTACTACTACTGAGAATATGCTCTAGTTGACAATTCTAGTAAAGTGTGCTATAATTAGAAGATGGATATGTCTTTAAAACAAAAATTAGCTAAACTCCCGGCCTCGCCGGGGGTTTATTTTCATAAAAATGCGGCAGGCGAGATTATTTATGTAGGCAAGGCGGCGGTCTTAAAAAACCGAGTGCGGCAGTATTTTCAGAATGGCAGGAAAGATACTAAGACTGCGGCGCTGGTGGCGGAAATTGCTGACACGGATTGGATCGTGGTAGATAGCGAGCTGGATGCGCTGTTTCTAGAAGCGGAGATGATCAAGCGCTATATGCCAAAATGGAATATCTTGCTTCGCGATGACAAGACTGTGTCGTATGTGCGAATTGATATGAAATCTGAGGTGCCGTATGTGTCGTTTACGCGAAATCCGGTGGACGATAAGGCTACTTACGTAGGGCCGTTTTATGGTAAGTCGGCGGTGGAGAAGGCGGTGCGAATTTTGCGCCGAGTTTTTCCGTATTACGACAAGCCATATACCGGCAAAAAAACTCTAAATACCGACCTCGGTTTAACACCGGGGATAGAAATTGGCAAAACTACGCCCAAAGATTACAAGCGGAACCTAAGGAAGCTAATTCGTTATCTTGAGGGCGACCGCGAGACATTGCTAAAAGAGCTAGAAAAGACCATGAAGTCCGCAGCTAAAAACGGCGACTTTGAGCTAGCGGCCGAAGCACGGGATCAGTTGTTTGGACTCAAAGAGTTAAAGCGCAAAATCGTGTTTTCAGACAAGGAATTTTTGGATATTTCATCGGATCAGGCTCTGAAAGAATTGCAAGAGATACTAGGACTAGCCGAGCCGCCGAGGCGAATAGAAGGCTATGATATTTCGCACCAGTCCGGCAAAGATACGGTGGGGAGTATGGTGGTGTTTATTAATGGTGCGGCAGCCCGGAGCGAATATCGTAAGTTTAAAATTCGTACTAGCACTAATGATGACTTAAAGAGTTTGCGCGAAATGATTGAACGGCGGATGAAGCATTCCGAATGGGAAAGGCCGGATTTGATTCTGGTTGATGGTGGTGTAAATCAAGTCAAGGCGGTTTCGGAAATTGTTGGAGATATTCCGGTAATCGGCCGCGACAAGTCAGGCAATCATTCGCGCAATGCAAAAGTTGCGCTAGTAATTCCAAAAGTTCCAAACCGAGGGGGTCCGGAGCCTGGCAAGGCGAGGAGTAGCGCCGAAACCCCTGTGGCGACAGGGGTTTCGGACGCGCCCCGAGGTTGGAAGCTTTTGGGATTACCTAGCTCATCCCACATTGCGCACTTGATCGCCAGAGTTGACGAGGAAGCGCATCGTTTTGCGATTACTTATCATTCTTTACTCAAAAGAAAAAATATGCTAAAGTAGAAGTAGGAGTTATTTATGCAATTAGGAAGTTTTTTAGAAACATTAACTTTTATTTCAGCGATTCTGACTATCCTTTTGGTTTTGCTTCAGCAACGCGGGGCTTCGCTCGGGTCTGGATCGGGTAGCTCTAGCGAGCTTTACACCAAGCGCCGCGGGCTAGAAAAATCAATGTTTATTACTACGATAATTTTCGCGGTGATTTTTGTATCATCGATCTTGGGACTACTATTAATACCTGCATAATATGAAAAAATCTTTAAAAAAGAGTGGGCAAAGAATATTAAGGAAGTTCTCGCGGGCTTCGATTCGCGCTAGCGAAGAAAGTAAAGAGCATATTAAAGAAAATTTGCTCGGCCGGGTTTCGCATATTGAAAATATCAAGCTTCTCATCTTGGAATGGGGGCTTTTAGCTTTTGCATTGATCATGTTGGCGATTACGCAGGCTTTTTGGTTTGGCGATTCGTACGCTGAAAATGTCTTTACTTCTGGCGGCACATACACCGAGGCGACTATTGGTAATATTGGCTCCATGAATCCACTCTTTGCTACCACGAATAGCGAAAAAGTTCTAAGCAAGCTGCTATTTGCGACACTTGCGACCGATGATTACTCTGGCCATCTCGGCCCCGGACTGGCTAAATATATTCGCGCCAATGAGAATGGGAAAATTTGGACGGTCAAATTACGCGATAATCTAAAGTGGTCGGATGGCGAGAAAATTACCAATGAAGACGTGATTTTTACAGCAGAATTGATTAAAAACCCCGCTGTTACTACCATTTACGATGCGAATTTATCCGGCGTGAAGATTTCCGAGAACGAAAGCGGCGAGATAGTTTTTGAACTTGCGAATGCGTATGCAGATTTTATCTCGGCGCTAAATTTCCCCTTGGTACCAAAACATGTTTTACAAGACGCGGATCCCAAAATATTAGTCGAGCATAGTTTTTCTACGGCGCCAATTACGTCTGGTCCTTTTGTACTAAATGCTGTGCAACAAAACTCTGCCGCAGAAGAAACCGTGGTTTACCTCGCTTCAAATCCAGAGTTTTATAAGGGCGGCACAATGCTTAGTAGCTTCGCTATCCACACCTACAAAGACAAGGAGGCGATAGTCGCAGCACTCAATGCCGGTTCTGTGACTGCGACTGCAGAATTACATGATGTTGATGCGGGAAAAATCGATTCTGGTAAATTTTATCAGCGCAACTCTAGCTTAAACTCGGGGGCGTTTATGTTCTTTAACTTAAATAACGCCTTCGTAAAAGATGTGGCGTTTAGGCGAGCGATAAGGCAGGGAATTGATATTGCCAAGATTCGTGCGGCCTCTGCCGATAATTTACCGTTGGATTTCCCGCTATTATCTTCGCAAATTGCGCTGACAAAATATCCGGATTTGGGGGTGCGCGACTTTGACGCAGCCAAAGCCAAAATTGCCGAAATTGCCGGCGGAGAAGAGATTCACTTAAATATTACTACGGTTAACTATAATAATTTACCGGAAGTCGCACGAGCTTTGGCGGAAGAGCTGGAATCTTTAGGCGTAAAAGCCGAGGTGAGCGTTTTTGATGAAAATCAAGAATTTATTTCGAACATTGTCTCTAGGCGTAATTACGATATCCTCATTTACGAAATCGAACTTGGGTCTGACCCGGACCTTTTACCGTATTATCACTCGTCGCAAATCTCCAAATCTGGCCTCAATCTATCAAACTATCGTAATTCGTTAGTAGATGACCTGCTCTTGGCGGCGCGAGATACGCTAGATAAAGAGCTGCGCACAAAGAAATACGAATCATTCTTGGAATATTGGGTGAATGACGTGCCAGCAATTGGGCTATTTCGGTCTAATTTAACTTATTTTTATAATCGTAACGTACGAGCTTACGGCGATAACCTGAAGCTAGTAACTGCGCTGGATAGGTTTGTAGATATAAACAACTGGGCAGTAAACCGCGGCACAAAAAATGAGACACCGTAAACATAGTGTCTAATTTTCTTGGTGCGCCCGTTTACCCCTTGGGACGTTCCGGGTGCAACAAAAAATTGCCAAAGGCAATTTTCTTGGTGCGCCCGTTTACCCCTTGGGACGTTCCGGGTGCAACAAAAAATCTCCGCAGGAGATTTTCTTGGTGCGCCCGACTAGATTTGAACTAGCACAGCCGTAAGTTTAGCCACTACCACCTCAAGGTAGCGTGTCTACCAATTCCACCACGGGCGCATATTATCATTATAACATATTCTGGGGATTATTTAACACAAAAATAGTTTATATGCTATAATTATATAAAACAAGGAGGTAAATGAAGAATAAACTTATTAACGTAGTTTCGCTTGCGGTTATGAGCCTACTTAGCTTTAGCTTGCTATCCGCGCCAAATGCCATCGCCGATGAAGAGCCTACTGGCGAGACGCCTATTACTGGTACTAGCATCAGACTGATGCCAACCAGCAAAGTTTTTCAGATTTCTTCAAATTCCACTTATGATGGCGAAATGCAGATCAAGAATGACGGCTCGAGCGAAATTAGCGTGGAAGTTTATTCGGCGCCATACTCATATGTCTACTCTGATGAGGAAGATCTCTATAAGTTAGGTTTTAGCAACGAAAACAACTTCACTCAAATCTCCAGGTGGATTACTATAAAAGACGCTGATGGTAATTTTGTAGAGAAGCCAATCTTTTCTATTCCGGCGAACACCGAAATCACCGTGGCCTATCGTATTACCACTCCAAACAATATCCCGAGCGGTGGGCAGTATGCTGTGATTTTTGCCCACACCCTTACCAGTGTGGTGTCGGCGAGCGGAATCCGCACCGAAGCTAGCCCCGGAATGGTAATTTATGGCCGTTCGCTAGAAGGCGAGGCGATTACTTCTGCAGAAATTTCCGATCTCGAGATCAAGCAGAGCGTGACCGAATCTGGCACGGTGCGAAATAATTTCTATGCATCCGCCAAGATCAAGAATACCGGCAATGTAGATATCAATGCTACCGGTAAGCTCAAAGTTGAGCCAATTATTGGTTTTAGTTCGTATGAAACCGACCAAAAAATGGGATATCTATCGGTCATACCAGAAGCCGAATTGGTGATTTCGGACGAATGGAAAGAAACTCCGACTTTTGGCCTCTACAAAGCCACCTGGACCGTATCGGTTGACGATAACTCGGAGACGATCGAGAAGATAATCTTCCTAATTTCACCAATTTTCATAATTATAACCATAATCCTATTGACAATTATTGTAATTGGCGTTATAATCCTAGTTAGGAAACGCAAAGCGCGCCGTTCTAGATTGGCTATCTAGCTGCGCTGGTCTGCGAGGGCCTGCGGAACCAAAACAAATATCAAAAATAAAAGAGAGTGTAGAGTATGAAAAGAATACCCAAAAAGGTTGTAGGGCTTTTCGGATTACTGGCAGTTATTGTTGTCACGATTTTTGCGGCAGCGATACCTGGTACCGGAGTCTTGGCGACCTCAACATCAAGCGTAACGGACACTATAGTCGTAAGGGTGATAGAGGCTGGTCCTAGCGTCATAATCACTAGTCCAAAAAATGGAGGCGTCTCGACTAGCCCTAGTCAGACGGTTTCTTATGATTACGAGAATGTTACAAGAATCAAAATTACGGTCGATTACATAGATAAAGATGGCAAATTGCATGCTTATATAATTGATGATTTTGCTACGGATGCTCAAGCCGGTAGCGGCAAAGTAGATTTGGATTTGACCGACGAGAGGTTTAGTTACGGAGAATATATCGTAAGGATTTTCGCCATAGACGACAAAGGTGTAACCAAAGAAGACGCAGTGAAGTTTTCGTATTACCCGTTTACGGCCACAATCGAGGATAATGACGAAACGGGAGATCCCGACGTAGTCCTAGATTACGATAAAGACAATGACGATATCGAACGATTTGAAATAAATATTTATGACGAGGATGGAAATTTGGTGAAGCCTTCACCAATCAAAGCAACTCCGCCAACAGATAGGGTAGGATTGCCATTTGCGGATTACAACCTGCCAAAAGGGAAATACCGAATCGAAATTAGCGCCTACAAAGGATCGGACGAACTGTACAATAAGGTAATATTATATTACGACTATACGCCAATTCCACTACCAAATACTGGTAGCTTCCTGAAGAACCTAAATATCTCACAGTCAGACTTTATAATCTCTGCATTAATAATATTTTTTGCAATTAGTTTAGGTAGTATCGTATTTATCGTGAAGCAAAAGAACGCTAGGAAGTAGTTTATAATTTAAGCATGAAAATAGGCGCCACTACTGCGAGGGCGCCTATTTTGATATCGTTATTTCTTATCGGCTTTTTTCTTGGCTTCTTTAGCGGCCTTTTTAGCCTTGTTTTCTAGAGCCTCTTTAAGCTTTTCGGCTTTCTTAGCGCGAGCCTTGAAGCGATCCACGCGGCCTTCGGTATCGATAATCTTTTCCTCGCCAGTAAAGAACGGGTGAGAAGCAGATGAAATCTGCACCTTGACCAGTGGATATTCGTTGCCATCTTCCCATTTAATAGTCTCCTCGCTTTTGGCGGTGGACTTGGTCAGAAAGGCAAAGCCAGCGGCTTCATCTTGAAAAACCACAGCACGATAATCTTTAGGGTGTAATTCTTTTTTACTCATAACTTCTGCCATTATACCAAGGATTGATAGAAAAGTAAAGTAGCAACTTTACTTTTTATGGCATGTGTGGTATAATGGAAGTATATACTAATTTTAATGAAACAGTTTAGGGAGGTTTCCTGATTAGTTAGGCCCTAAACTTAAGAGAAAGGAAATCATATGACCGTAAAGGTAGATATGAAGGCTCTCCTTGAAGCTGGTGCTCATTTTGGGCATAAGACGAGCCGATGGCACCCGAAGATGGCGCCATACATCCACAGCAAGCGCGGCGATGCGCATATTATTAACCTAGAAAAGACCGTGGAAGGTCTAGAGGCGGCTTTGCCAAAAATCACCGAAATCGCCAAGAGCGGCAAGAAAATCTTGTTTGTTGGCACCAAAAAGCAGATGAAAGAAGCCGTAAAAGAAGCCGCAGAAGCGGTAGAGATGCCATACGTGACTGTGCGCTGGGTTGGTGGTACGCTCACCAATGTCGCGACCGTAAATCGCCAAATCAAGAAACTCAAAGATTTGGAACGCCGGATGGCTTCGGGCGAACTAGAGAATCGTTACTCTAAACTAGAGGTCCAGAGATTCCAAGAGGAAATTGACCTCTTGAACGAACGCTACGGTGGCATCAAAGACATGACCGAACAGCCAGCGGCGATTGTCGTAGTGGATGCTTGCGAAGATAAGAATGCAATCAAAGAAGCTAACATGCTTCATATTCCGGTCTTTGCGATTACTGATACCAATGTAGATCCAAGTAATATTGATTTTGTTATCCCAGCAAACGATGATGCAATCAAATCAACTAAATTAATTCTTGATTACTTCGTAGAGGCAGTCAAGGAAGGTAAAAAATAGGAGGCAAAAATGGCAGATATTAAAATTGAAGATATCAAGAAACTAAAGGAATTGTCTGGCGCCGGGCTGACCGATGCCAAGCAGGCTCTAGTAGAAGCTAAAGGCGACTTTGACAAGGCGCTTGAAGCGATGAGGAAAAAGGGCCTAACCAAGGCCGAGAAGCGCGGTGACCGCGAAACTCGCGAGGGCTTGGTGGATGCTTATATTCACGATGGCCGCCTCGGCGCAATCGTAGAAGTAAACTGTGAAACTTCTTTCGTAGCTAAGACTGATGAATTTAAGACTTTGGCGCACCAAATCGCAATGCAAGTTGCCTCAATGGCGCCACTTTATGTGTCTGAGGAAGATATTCCAGAAGAAGTACGCAAAGAGAAAATCAAAGAACTAGAAACCAACTTCAAAGGCCCAGAAAATATGAAAGACCAGATTTTGGAAGGCCAAATGAAGAAAGCTTTTGCTGATAAGGTTTTGATGAACCAACCATACATCCTAGATGATACTAAGACCGTGGAGCAGTTTATCAAAGAGGCGATCGCGAAGACCGGCGAAAACATCACTATTCGCCAGTTTAAGCGGATTGAGCTTGGGGTAACTGAATAGATTGTACCTAAACAACAAAAAATACCTTTTCGGGGACGGGTCGCGCCGGCCCGTCGTTACGGGCGGCGCGCCCTTAATCCTCGGTCGTAACCTCCGGACACCCCTCAAAGGTATTTTTTTGTTGTTTTGTTGAAGCCTAGTCAAGCTTGATGCTTCTACGGGTTTTAATGTAGTAGCGGGTGCTAGCTACGATGCCTGCAAGAAGTGGTAAAGCCGAGAGGAAAGCTACGAGATAACCGTGATCTTTGGTGCTTGCACCGGTATCTGGGGATTTGACGCTGGATTTTTTCTCAGTTTCTTTGGTGTCGGTTTTGTCAGTAGCGGAGGTATTTGGAATTTTTAGATCTTCTTCGGCGGCTTTTTCGTAGTTGTAGAGCACGATAATCTCCTCAGTTGTATTATTAGTGATGCCGGCGTATTTACGGGTGGCGGTGGAAGTAGAGAGCATCGTGAGGTTTTTTTCATCAGCTTTGGCGATAGTTGGTTTAGCGTCGCCAGTCTTTAATACAATTTCTTTGCCTAGGCCTACGACTTCGGTACTTTTTAAGGTGTATCCAGATGGAGCCTTGAGATACTTATCAGTATCTAAGCTGGCGCCAACCGGCAAGGCGTATTCAGACACCGCGCCGGAAATTTTACCATCCACGATGTTTGCGGCGAGAACTTTAACTAAGTTTAGATTAATCTCAAATTCGCTAGTATAATCTCTACCATTCGCAGTATAGGTATGCACCATCGTGACAGTTTTCAGGCCATCAGCTACACAGCTGGCTTTGATTTTAACGATTTTTGTTTTTGCATCGTAGGTGGAACATTTTTCATCTTTGGCGCGTAGTTGCTCATTGGTCATCTGGTCGTGAGTTATGCCATCGGTATTGCTATCATTCAAGTATGTGTGTTTGCTTAAATCTAGCTCGTAATATTCTTCGGTATCTTCTTTGGGCTCTGCGCCAAGACCAGAGGGCTTGGTAGCCCGTGTGGAACTATCTGGTACGATGCCGGTTCGACCGTTGCCTTCCCACGCCGCAACATTGAAGATTTTTTTCGGCGGAGTTGATGATAGATATAATTTAATCTTTGAATTAACGCCTAGAAATAGAACGTCCTCAACGAGCGGACTTTTTGATAGGTCCATAGTCTTATTATCATCTGTACCATTTTCAATCCAAACTTTTTTCAATTTTGGGTTGCCAGAGAAATCAAAGTGGGCAATCCCCTCAGTAGAACATACCCCAGGTCGGAACACCTCAAGGTTTGGTAAAAATTCTAGACCCTTTAGGCTAGCTATTATAGTCCTGTTAGAGTAGGAGGGTGAACAGTGGGGGCGCCAAAATAGATCGGTAACTTGCGCCAATTGCGCAGATGTCAATAATTGATTAGTGTTCGCATTCTCATCCTTTAAAGCGGATCGCACAACTAACCCATAAAACACTTCGTCGCTAAACCCAGAATGCGCCGGGGCGGCAAAGGTTGGGTTCTGCAAGGCACCCACACCAAGCAACATAGACAGCATCGCTACTGAGATTGGTAATAGATTTCTCTTTTTCATATTTATCCTTTTTTATTTTTATGTATAACCTTTATGCTTATAATTATACCCCCCCCCCCCCCGAGCGTTGTCAACACTTTTTTTAAAATTTGTCATGTGATAGAATTAAAGTATAAACAAAGGAGTTTTATGTTTGACACAAAAGAAGATCGCAAAAAGATGGAATCCGTGATTGAGAGGTTCCGCGGTGAGATGAAAAAGGTTCGCACCGGGCGGGCGCATCCGGATATGTTGGCTGGAATCAAGGTAGAAGTTTATGGGCAGTTTATGCCATTAAACCAAGTGGCGAATATTACCGCGGCGGATGCAACTTTGTTAGTGATTACACCGTTTGACCCTTCGAGCATTGCGGCGATTGCGGCAGCAATCCGAAATGACCAAGCGCTAGGGCTAAATCCGGCCGATGATGGGCGGGTGATTCGAGTGCCGATTCCGGCTCTGACTGAGGAACGCCGCAAAGAAATTGTCAAAACCGCTTCAACAAAAGTAGAAGAGGCTAAGGTGGCGCTTCGCAATATCCGCGAGGATGCTAGGAAGGCTGTAAAAATTGCGGCGGAACTAAGTGAAGATGTCAAAAAGCGCGCCGAAAAAGAGATTGATGAGCTGACCAAAGAGTTCAACGACAAAGTGGACAGCGAGTTCAAGACCAAGTCTGATGACATTATGAAAATCTAATCTGGAGAGGAAATGAGTTTAAAACATTTAGGAATTATTGCCGATGGCAATCGCCGTTGGGCAAAGGAGCGGGGTTTACCAAAAATTGAAGGACACCGGCGCGGGGTAAAGACCATGGAAAACTTGATTATGGAGGCAGCTAAGGCCGAAATCCCGTTTGTAACTTTTTATGTGTTTAGCACGGAAAACTGGGGGCGGGAAGAGGCGGAAGTTTCTTATATTATGAAACTGGCTGAAACCAAGATTATGAAACTGGCTGAGAAAATGACCAAAAATAATATCCGAATGCTGATTCTTGGTATTCGTGGCGCGGTAAATCCGCTTCTAACTTCGCTTGGCGAAAAGGCGGAAAAAATTACGGCGGATTGTACGGGTACGACCGTGTGCTTTTGTTTTAATTATGGCGGCGAGCAGGAGATTGCCGATGCGGCGAATATCGCACTAGAGTCCGAGGGCGAAATTACGCCGGCGACTATTCGGAAACATTTGTACCACCCAGAGGTACCAGATTTGGACATGGTGGTTAGAACTAGTGGCGAGCAGCGGATTTCGGGATTTATGTTGTGGCGTTCGGCGTATGCGGAATTCTTGTTCTTGAAAAAATACTTCCCAGAGATGACTGCCGAAGATATTGATGAGATTTTGGCGGAATACGAAAAACGTAATCGCCGTTTTGGTAAATAATGTTATAATTGTTCTTATGGATATATTTATTGGAGTTGTAGTTGGACTAATAGTACTAATGATACTCGTGGTAGCACATGAGTTTGGGCATTTTGTGGCGGCGCGACGAAACGGCGTGAATGTGCTGGAATTTGGAATTGGTTTTCCGCCACGCGCAATTGCTTGGATAAAAGACACCGAGACTGGCAAATGGCGAAGATTTAAGAAATCCGAATGGCCAAAAGACAAGGCTCTTAAAGTGGTTTATTCGGAGGCGAAAAAGGGCTATGCGGATAAGGGAAAGAGTTTGGCGCAGAAGGGGATGGTGTTTAGCATTAACTGGCTGCCGATTGGTGGATTTTGCCAGATGGATGGGGAATCGGCGGCGGATACTAGAGAGGGGACTTTTAGCAAGGCGAGTTTTTGGAGTAAAACTAAAATCCTGTTTGCCGGCGTAACTATGAACTGGCTAGTGGCGTTTTTGATTTTTACGGTGCTGGCCTGGACCGGGATGCCAGAGTTTTTGGATGGGCAATTTACGGTCGCGGGCGACACGCGGGTAGATGCCAAGAATGTAGAAATTATTACGGTGGCCGAGGAGTCGCCGGCGGGGAAAGCTGGGCTTTTGCCTGGGGATAGAATTTTGGCAGTTGATGGCCAAGAGTTCAAATACGCCAGTGAGATTATTGATTATAACGAAACTAAGGCCGGGCAAGAGGTGATTTATAAAATTGGGCGCAGTGGCGAACCGGGGTGCAATTGTGATGCAGATTTTGAAACAGTAGTCACTTTAAACCCAGCCGATGCCGAATATCTGCTAGGCGTACAAATGAATAGCACGCAGTCGTTGTCTTATTCTACCTGGTCGGCACCGATTGTGGGGGCTGGGTTAACTTTGCAACTGACCGGCGAAACATTTAAAGGTGTAGGAATTATGGTTGGCAATTTGGTTTCTGGCGTGGTGAGAATGTTTAGCCCGGATGCGAGCGTGCGCGAAAGCGGGCAGGCGGCGATTTCCGAGGTAGGAGATTCGGTGTCGGGGCCGGTGGGGATTATTGGGGTTTTGTTCCCGGCGTTTACTACGGCCGGGCCGACCAATCTTGCATTTTTGGCGGCGCTGATTTCGGTATCGCTGGCTTGTATGAATGTTTTGCCAATCCCGGCACTAGATGGTGGGCGGTGGCTTTTGATCGCGATTTATAAACTACGCAAAAAGAAGCTCACCAAAGAAACCGAAGAAAAAATTGTAGCGAGAGCGTTTGTGGCGCTACTGATTCTGCTTCTGGTCGTGACGGTTCTAGATATTATTAGGATTGCAAACTAATGGCCAGAACGAAGCGAGCGCCTAAGGTTTTGCCGAAAAAACAGGGGTGGGGAACGGTATTATATGTACTTGGGATGCTGATTTGGGTGGCTGCCTCCGTAATCTCTGCGCAGCTTGCAGTGGGATATTTGATGGTCTGGATTTTGGGCGTAGATACTTTTACGAAGCCGGTTTGGACCGCGGTTTATTCGGCTCTATCTTACATGCTAGCGCTAGCGATGGTGATTTTTATACCACCGCTTGTAGTAAAGGCTGGAAAACAGCGCAGGACCAAAGAGCCGGCGAAGATGAAGTTACCGAGCCGTACCGCGCTAGGCCTAAGAGGCTGGCCGACCTGGACCGATATCGGGCTGGCACCGGCTGGGTTTATCGTATCGCTTTTGCTCGCGGCGGGGTTAGTGGCGCTGTTCAGCCTGTTCCCGTGGTTTGACGCCGAGCAAGCCCAAGATGTAGGGTTTAGTACTTTCGTAGTGGGGTTTGACCGGATTGTGGCGTTTTTGACCTTGGTGGTAGTAGCGCCGATTGCAGAGGAAATTATTTTCCGTGGCTGGCTGTATGGAAAACTGCGCGAGCGGCTATCACGGCAAGTTTCTGATAAAATTTCGGTGGCGATCTCGGTTTTCCTGGTGTCGCTGCTATTTGGAATTGTGCATTTGCAGTGGAATGTGGGGGTGAATGTCTTTGCAATGTCTATCGTGCTTTGTGCGCTGCGCGAAATTACCGGTACAATCTACGCCGGGATTTTGATGCACATGCTCAAAAACGGCGTGGCGTTTTATCTGCTTTATGTGCTAGGGATATAATTTAAGCCTAGGTGATATAGAGGGGGTTGTAATTTTGGCGTGTCCGTGGTAGTGTATTCGCATGAAAAAAGTAAAATATAGCGACAGAATAGACCTTAATGGCGTTAAACCCTGGCCACACGAGAAGAAGATGGCAGAAGCCTTAGCCGATGCTGGGTATATGGTCAAATTTAAAAGAAAGTCCGAGCGATATAAGACTTCTACCGCGGATGCATATTTGAATGGTATATTATGGGAATTTAAATCGCCGACCGGTAAAATCCTTTCTGCAGTAGAGCGTAATTTGCGCCGATGTAAAGGCCAATCGCCTAGAATAGTGTTTGATGCGAGGCGCATGAAAAAAATGCCGGACCAAGCTATAATGCGAGAGATACTAGCAAAAGCTCCTTATGTGACTGAAGTAGAAAAAATTATCTATATAAATAAGCACGGGAAATGTATTGACATCTATAACAAATGAGATATAATGTAAAGTATTGAAGTTTTCGGACGGTGCGGAAGCCCCTTCCCCGGAAGCTTCTTTTTTGTGATATAATACGAATATGAGATTATCTAAGACTTTTATTAAAACTTTGCGCGAGGCACCGAAGGATGAAACCGCAAAAAACGGGGCGCTTCTGGTGCGAGCAGGCTATATTCATAAGGAGATGGCCGGAGTGTATGATTTCTTGCCACTGGGACTTCGTGTAATTGAAAATATCAAAAATATCATTCGGGAGGAGCTAAACGAGCTGGGCTGCGAGGAGATTTTGATGTCGGCACTTCAAAATCCAGAGCCGTGGGAGAAGACCGGGCGGTTTTCTAACCAAGAGGTAGACATTTGGTTTAAAACCGAGCTATCATCGGGTGGTGAGTTAGGCCTTGCCCCGACCCACGAAGAGCCGATCACCGAGATGCTAAAGACTTATATTTCCAGCTACAAGGATTTACCGCTTTATGTTTATCAGTTTCAGACTAAGTTTAGAAACGAATTGCGAGCGAAGTCCGGCATTTTGCGCGGGCGCGAGTTTTTGATGAAGGATCTTTATAGTTTGCATACATCCGAGGCGGATTTGGATGATTTTTATGCGGAAGTAGAAAAAGCTTACGCGCGGATTTTTGAGAGGCTAGGGATTGGTGGCGATACATTTGAGACCTTTGCTTCGGGCGGGATTTTTGCCAAATATTCACATGAGTTTCAGACATTACTACCAGTAGGCGAGGACACCGTATATTATAACAGCGACAAATCGGTGGTACTAAATAAAGAGGTATTGAATGATGAGGTGATGGCGGACCTAGACGTGGCGCGCGAAGAGCTAACAGAAGCGACTGCGGCCGAGGTGGCGAATATTTTTAAGCTCAAGTTTAAATATTCCGAGCCGCTAGGGCTAAAATTTGCCGATGAAAACAACGAGCAAAAAACTGTTTATATGGGGTGCTACGGAATTGGTGTGTCGCGGCTAATGGGAGTAATTGCAGAGAAGTTTGCTGATGAGAAGGGATTAGTTTGGCCGGAAGCGGTGGCACCGTTTAAATATCATTTGGTAGCGATTGGCGCGGCTGGCACTGCCGAGGCGGAGAAGTTTTATCAAGAGCATAAAGGCGAGGTGCTATATGATGACCGCGATCTTCGCCCAGGCGAGAAATTTGCCGATGCTGAACTGATGGGCATGCCGTATCGCGTAGTGATTTCTGACAAGACTTTGGCCGAAGGTTGCGCCGAAATTTTTGAGCGGGCGAGTGGCGAAACTCGGCTAGTGAAACTTAGCGAAATTTAATCTTGACATTGGAGGGGATTTCCTGTAATATAGACTTTGTCTAAAAGTTGGAGTTTTTCTTATGATTAAAAAAAGTATAAATTTGACTGCCGAAGGCAAAAAAGAATTAGAAAAAGAATTGGATGAGCTAATCAAGGGCCGGCCAGCGATTGCGGAGAAAATCGCAACGGCGCGGGCATTTGGGGATTTGTCCGAAAACGAGGAATATAGCTCGGCGCGCAACGAACAAAAAATGGCGGAGAGCCGGATTTTGGAGATTCAAGATATTTTAAAGAGCGCGAAAATTATTCGTGGCGGCAAAAAGACCAAGGTGGAACTGGGCGCGACTGTGTCACTTGATATGGGTGGCAGCAAGGCCGAGTATACCGTAGTCGGGCCGACCGAGGCAAACCCTTTGGAAGGCAAGATTTCTAACGAATCGCCTATCGGCAAGGCGCTCTTGGGTCGCAAAGCCGATGAAGAGTTTGAGTTCAACGGCCGTAAGGTGAAGATTTTAGAGATAAAGTAAATAATTATTAGGTTATCAATCCCGCTTCTCTGAACATCTCTTCGAAACTGGGGCTGTGGGCCCACGCATACTTTTGTCTACCTTCTGGACTAAATCTTGATATTACCTCATTAATATCTATGTTGTTTTTTATCAATAAATCCCTATGCCTAATTATTTCTTGTTCTCCGTAAGAGTCCATGGCTAGCAATTGCTGGATAATGTTGTCGAGATTAATCTCTATTCCGTAATTCTGGGTTAGCTCTTCGTAATAGTCCATTATTGTGTCCGGCTGAGCGTAGGGCATTGCATCTTCCTTTATATCGTCAATACTGACACCATATGCAACAAGTTCGCTAAGATAGCTGAGTGCTAAATTCGGGTCAAATGCAGAAAGGAGTTTTTTTCCGCTGACGCCCAACTTTTTTAACAGCTCTTGTTTAGCAAATATTTTACTGTTGCCGGGGTAGATGGAAGTAAGAATATTGTCTATATCTGCATTGTAGGAAACCAGAGTATACAATGCCTCGACAATTGTATTGTCGGGAAGTCTAGATACAATTTGATTGATATCTGCACCATGAGAGACCAGAGTGTCCAATTCTTCAATAATTGTACCATCATCGGAAAGTCTAGATGCAATTTGATTGATATCTGCACCATGAGAGACCAGAGTGTCCAATTCTTCAATAATTGTATCGTAGGAAAGTTTGGATGCAATTTGGTTTGCGTCAACACCATGATCTAAAGCGTAGTATATGCCGTATTTTTCTCTTAATTCTTCTATTCTTGGATCACGGTTATTATAGGTATCCAGAGTTTCGATTGGGCGGTGTATTTCGTAGAGGAATTCTAGTTCTTCTTTTGCTAAATCTTCACCTTGCTCCATCTTACGATCTAGCGCAATTAATCGATTTTTATCCGCGAATTTCGGTAGATATTCTTCGCCACCATGAAGAGATTTTACTTTCTCCTCAACAACTTTAACGAGAGAATCATTCAAAGCTTGACCTTCTAGGAGACCCGAAATTTCTTCTACGCAACCGTCAAGACCTAAGCGGATGGAGGCGACGGCGTTTCTGGCCAGCTTACCGGTTTTAGGGTCTTCAAGATGTAAGAGAAAAAATCGTGATTTTAATTCGTTTTGCTCATCATCGTAGTATTCTCCATAATTTCCGTATGTTAAATAGCTCCTCACCGTTGCCGGCGAACCACCAATGCACCACCTAGTCCCTCTACCGGCGGCGGCGATTTCTTCTTCTTGTCCGGGTCTATACTCTACCCACTCTCCATGCACATCTTCAGCTCTCTCTGGCGGTTCAATGATTGGAGCAATTTCTCTTTCAATCGCATTATAAATCTTTGCGAAATTACCAGATTGAACTAGCTTCTCTAGATTTATATTCCGCTCTCCATCCTTAGTACGGAATTCCTTTTCGCCGTTGCCGTGGTATTGATTAACTACCTCAAAGACCTTGTTGAGCGCCTCGGCGTTTGGCTCTGGATACGGCGCAGCCGTAGTCTCATTTCTTCTTTCGTATTCGCCTTTATCCTTACTCCATTTTCCCATTTTAGTCATACCGTCCCAAGCATATATCTTAAACCATAGTGGGTAAGGCGATTTTTCATCACCTAAATAATTGGCCCATGCTTCAAGAGATTCTTTTTGGTGTTTTAGAATCTCTTCGTTATATATAGTCCGTCTAGAATCTTCGTCTTCGAGCGTAATATAGCCATGCCCATTATCTCTATATTCTTGTCTTTTAGTATCCCAATAGGCTTCTGGAATGTTTTCGAACTTAGTGACTAGGTTATCGTTAATAGACATTCGCCAGAGACGTTTCTCGGCTTCCTTGCCGTGTTTTTCGATTAGCCTCTCTAAGCGCGAAAGGTAAGCATAGTTTCTGCGCTCGTTATTTTTGCCGGGGAGCTTTTCGCCAGCTTTTCTAGCTTTGGCAAAACTTGAATTTACAATTTCTTGATTACGGACATCAAAACTAGACTGAGATAAAAGCTTGGCGCCCAGGTCTTTGTTTTCATCCCTAGATAATGGTTCTTCGTTGGGAGCGCTCGGTGTTAACTCCTCTTCTAAGCCGTTTGGCAGCTGCTCTGGATTAAATTGTTCTGGCATGTATGTCCTTTCGCTTATGTTTATATCCCTATCTTAATATATATATA
>JAFWIY010000007.1 GCA_017514675.1 Candidatus Saccharimonadota bacterium
GCGGGCTGCCCCCATTTCAGCCCGCTAAAAGCCCCCTTTATGAAGATTTTTAAGGGCTTCTGGCGAAAAGCCCTTAAAAATCTTTTAATTATTGATCTTTTGTGCTAAAATAGGTTCTAGCGACATCATAAAGTCGCACCAAACGGTTTATAATTTTTACTATTACGTAATCTATAAATATCTGTTAAATCCCTCGTTGGTATAGAGGGCTATTTTCATGCCATTTTTGCGACAAAAACCTGCTAAAAATCGTAATTTACCTCTATAATTTCGACTGTTAAATCCCCAATCTTTTTGGTGTTATATTAGTCATCGCGTGTAGTCAAATCTGTTCCACCCCACTCCACGACAGTGAATCCATTGCGTTCTGATGCGGGTGTGAGTGTCTGTTCCTTCACTTCTTTATATTCATCCAACCCCTCAAAGATCATCCTTACTCTAATTAAGGTATCTGGCTCTACCGAAAATTCAAGAGGCATTTCAGCTTCAATTTCTTCTTCTGTAGCAAAATAGATATAATTGTATTCGTGCAACTCTAGCTTTGGCAACCAGTAAACTATAAATTCTTCAGCTTCTCTATAGTTTAACCCTAAAACCTCCAGCTTTTCTTCTAAAAACTCTGCCGATTCTTCGCCTTTTACAATAAACCCAGTTGTCATATCTAGATTATTGACTTCTCGTTGCCCCTCCCAGTATAGTGCATATAATTTTTTGCCACTATTTTTATCAATCAAATCGCCGTTTGGATAAGCTACTATATTCCACCCATCTACATATTTTGGGTATGAAGAAGTTAATAACTCTGGGCTCCCCAATGAAACATTTAAATCTAGTGTCGATTCTGGGTATAAATAAATCATTGGCTTATCAACTGGGAAGAATTCATGGCCATTAACATAAGTCCGTTTTTCGCAGGAGCACCAACTGTATGGATCTGCTGTTACACTACAGTGCAAACGCATATCATCGCCGCCACAACTGGATGGTCCAAAAAACAGCCGACCGTTTTCAAACCAGAATGGCTCTCCAAAGCGGCTCAATGACCCAGTTATCGATATTAACATAATTATATATCCAATAAACAATACCCCTATAATGGCAGAAACTATAATGATAGCGAGCTTCAACGCTTTATGTTTTTTGTTTTTTTCTTTAGTTACTTTTTGAGAATCACCATTTGAGACAGGAATATTGTCTAAATCATGCTCTTCATTTGGTTGTTGAGTACTATCACCGATCATCCCATTACTTTTTAGTTGCTGTTCATTGTCGCTTTCCATATTTTCATTATAGCATGACAACAAATATATTATCTGACTTTGCATGTTTCAGACATTATAATTCTGCAATTTTTCCTGTACGTCCTCCTTGTGCGCTGTTAAAACTTGGCGAATTGAGCCCCACCAATAGAGGTCAATGAGACATAAACATTGACTTTTTTAGTGAAGTGTGGTATAATTAAAAAAGAGGGGGTATTTTGCCTAAAAAGGCAACGTAACTTAAAAAGGAGGTGAAATGAGTTGCGGGTCGATGATTTATTGGATTTAAAGGAAAGAACAAAATCAAAGGATAATGGAGTATACGAAAAAGCCCAGTTTGAGCTTAACGTAGTATTCCAAAAAAATCTCAAACGGGCAATTTGGCGTTCGCATTGCGGTGATATTCTGTTTTTTGTTCCCGCAATACGTACCGGCTCTCGCAGAGTCAATACTCGACCCTGTCGCCCATCTGGAGGCCGACCTTGATGACAAGGAATGGTTCCAGTATCTACCGATGTTCCTGCGCTTATTTAGCGCTCAATTGGAGCCGCGATATGTGTCGCGTGCGCTGGACCGCATAGCCTATGGCAACCCAGCCACACTCTACCTAGCTTTTGCCACTCTAGACCCGGCCAATCAGCTGGCCAACGCCACCAAAGTGGCAAGGTATTTGTTTAACATGAAAAACGAATACTACCTTGCCAAATTCTTCTTCTATTGGAGGAGGATTTTAGGGTATACCGACCATGCAGAGATGAACAGGATGTTCTTCTATCAGTTCAACCTGACAGAAGAATGGCTGGATGAATGGCTGGAAGGTATGCGGTGTGAAGGTCGCGAAAGAATCGCAAAGTACAAGGCTATGGCAGATACTGCCGGAAAGCCATTGCTCAGTCCCGACTCGGCCATTATCAGGGACCGACCGGGTACTACTTCCCCGAAGTTTATCGTGCTCCACTCAGCTGGAGCTGGTAGTCCGGTAGAGCGCATCTGTGCGAACTTCTTAGCGCCAGATAGTACGGTAACGGCACACTTCGTGGTGTCGGTCGATGGCCGCATCTTCCAACT
This sequence comes from Candidatus Saccharimonadota bacterium, assembly GCA_017514675.1. Classification (GTDB taxonomy): domain Bacteria; phylum Patescibacteriota; class Saccharimonadia; order Saccharimonadales; family Saccharimonadaceae; genus Nanosyncoccus. The sequence goes on from JAFWIY010000007.1 coordinate 2,328, forward strand.
CGTGGATTTAAAAGATGCAGCCAAGACCAACCGGACCGATAACAATCCAGATATGAATACTTATTATCGGTTTGCTAGCCACGATTTCTTTCGGCAGTGCGAAAACAACGCCAACAACTTCACAATCACTATCGAATGTGAAGAGTTTGGTGCGCACGGGGCTTTAAGTCCGAGCCAGCACTACAAGGTGCTGTATCTATTGAAGAAGCTCAACGAGGAGTATGACATCCCGATCGATGAATACCACGTCATCGGCCACAGGGACATCGCTCCTCTCACCAGAAGCTTCTGCCCCGGTAGCAGCTTCCCGTTAAGGCAGTTTATCCAGGAATTTCCTACCTGGAGAAAAGAAGTAGAATTATTGTCCGCCAGGATTTTAAGCCCGGCGGAACTCATCTAGCCATCCCCCTCCAAAAAGTCTAGCCGAGACTTAAAAAACCGACAAAGCCTAGCTTCTATAAGCTAGGCTTTTTTACTTGTCCCAATCAAACCCTTCGCCGTAGTGCCCATACTCGGCGGTTTTTTCATAAATCGGCCGTCTTAAATTCAAGAACTTAATGATGCCGCGCGGGGTGAGATCATAGCCTTCAATTTCCTCTGGTTTGCCATCAATAATTACGGTCTTCTCTAGTGGCTCAGCCTTGCCAATTGCATAAGCTAAGCGCACCAAGACTTCGTGCGCATTGCGCTTACGGAGATAATCCACCGCGATCTTGCGTGCCATATATGCTGCCGAACGGTCTACTTTGGACGGATCCTTGCCGGAGTAGCAGCCGCCACCAATCGCAACGCGTGGGCCGTAGTTATCTACGATCAACTTGCGCCCAGTGAGGCCAGTATCGGCATCAAACCCGCCTTGGCTCCAATCCCCAGCTGGGTTTAGATGTAGCTCTAGTTTACCAATTAACTTATGCTCGGCGATAAATTTCTTCACCAACTCTCTTAGCTCTTTTTTGCTAACATTTTGGAAGCTTGCTACGATCGAATCTACCGACCCATCTGGCGCCAAAGTTACCTGAGTCTTGCCATCGTACGGATGACGGTAGAAAATATACTGATTTAGCCGGCGTGATAATACGACTTCTAGTGGTAACATCTCTTCGGTTTCATCGCAAGCGTAACCAATCATGATTCCCTGGTCGCCAGCGCCACCAGTATCTACGCCCTGCGCAATTTCTGGCGATTGCTTGACAATTTTGGTATGTACTTCGTTTTCGTTTCCAGCAATTCGTTGTACGATTTCTGGGATATCGACGCAGTCAACCTTTGAAGTGATTTCACCGGTTACAAATACCACGCCATGTCCGCCGCAAGCTTCGGCTGCAACTCTAGCTTCAGGGTCTCTTTCTAAATAGGCGTCCAAAATTGCATCAGAAATTCTGTCGCATAGTTTGTCTGGGTGTTTTGGAGATACACTCTCCGCTGTTCTATAGAACATATCTTTCCTTTCTTGGTCGGAATTACCACCTTGCTTTTGTAGGTTGGTAGAGGTTCAACGGGCCGCTCCCTCACCTCTTCTTGATATTAAATTAACAATACCAATTATAGCATATTAAACAAAAGTGGTACAATAAAGTTATGAAGATTGCGTTTTTCTCCGACTGTTACTTAGATTTAACCGGCGGCATTGTTTCTTCAATCAACGCTCAAAAAACCGCCCTAGAAAATCTCGGCCACGAGGTTTATATTTTCAGTACCGGCTTTCCGCGTAAAAAGCCAGAACTGGAGAAACTGGCCATTAACAATATTTTTCAAGTGCCGAGCTGTAAACTGTTCTTCCGCGGCCTCACACCGGTGTCCCGCCGCCCTAAAATCATCGAAAAGTGGCTAGAAAAAACTCATCCCGAACTAAAAGATTTTGATATTTTCTACATTCATTACGAAGGCGGCTGTTCAATTGCCGGGCTAAAATTAGCAAAAAAATATCAAATTCCCAGTATCCAAGTCATGCATGGGCGCGAAGATATGGGCGAGACTCATATTATCCCGTTTGGTTTTCGCACGGTCGTAGCAACGGCGCTAAATTGGCTGCATTCTTGGTATTTGCCACACCCAACTAAAGTTAGACGCGATGATTACCTTGCAAACTCCCTAGCCAAAGTCAAAATGTGGGAGCTAATGGTAAACCATGCCAACTGCGCAGACCTAGTTTTAACACCATCTGAACACTTCCGCCAAAAACTCATCCATTACGGGGTAAAAAAGACAATCAAAGTTTTTCCCAACGGCTATCCTGATAATGAATTCCCCAAAAACCCACCCTTAAAAGATTTAAAAAAAGATGAAGAACTTTGCATTATTTGGCATTCGAGAGTTTCGGCCGAAAAACGCATGATGCCGTTTCTGCACGCGCTTAATATGGTACGAGGGAAATTTAGGTTAGATGTTTATGGTGGCGGCGGTGACCATTTTCGCGCTCGTCGTTACGCAAAGCGCCATCATTTGAATGTCTATTTTCACGGTAATGCAGATTTTACCAAGATTCAAAAAGCCATTTCAAAAGCTCATCTAGATGTCTTGGTCTCATATAATTTTGACACTTTTGGTATGACCCTGATTGAAGCTGAAGCTGCCGGGGTGCCAGTATTCTTTTGTGATCCAGACATGAAGGAGGTAGTACCACAGGGTAGCTATATTCTCTCTTCTAATGAGACACCTGCTGCAATGGCTGAGTCGCTTAACTATTTAATTACTCACCCGGAGAATATTTGCAAGATGAGCAAAGTGATGTTGGGACACCGAGAGGAAGTTAAAATTTCAAATCGTATCCAAATCTTACTGGGTATTTTTAATGATATAATGAAAAAATGAAATATTTAGCCGACCTACTAACATTAACAAGATTCATTTTAGGAATCCTACTATTTTATCTTGCAATCTTTGGCGGTCTACCCGAAACAGCTTTCATTGTCTTTTTGGTAGCAGTGCTAACCGATGCCTTTGACGGTACTTGCGCGCGCAAGTGGCCATTCCCCAAGAATAAGATCCCAAAATATCGCAAGTATGCCGCTAAATATGATATGGTTTCGGATGCTCTGCTAGCGGCAGCACAAGTTTTATTTTTGACGCTCAGAGTTAATTTAGTTGCTGGCGTTGCCATTATTTTCTATTATTTTGTTTCCGCGGTGATTTGCGAAGTACTTATTTACGGTAAGGTCTTTGGCCACCCGGATGATTGCGCCGATTGGTCGTTAGCCAAGCGTAATTTTCCTCTCGCGAAAAAGATCGTCCTAGCCCGCCGCTACATCTATACTATTTGCCTCGGCGTCACTAACACCCTCATCCTATTTGCTACATCCTGGTCTGAGCCAGTAAAATATAGTTTATTCGCTTTCGGCTGCCTAATTTTTATTTTTCTATGGTTCTTTCTCCGCCAACGCCGCGAAAACATCTCCCGCGATGCCGTAGATATCGAAAATAAATTATCTAAAAAATCGCAAAACTAGTGGCTTTGATAAAATTGTCCGGATTGTAGAGATTCATTGCTACGATTTTGGCTGCGAGTTCGCCTTGCCAGACCGAAAGCGGCGTGTAGTTGGTCTTCTCTAGCGGCACGGCGACAACTTCGCCGTTTTTGGCTAGCAAAATTTGTCCGCTATGTAGCGTAATAATGCTCACTGGGTAGCTTAGAGTGAATTTATGTAACGCCTCGGCCACCTGCACCAGTGATTGTGAAAGCAGAATCATTTTGGGATAATACACTGCGCGGAAAATTTTGATTAGTTGCGGCATCGTGGCTAGAAAGATTAAGTTTTCGTTCATTAGGGCGCGCTCGGGCTGATTTTCGGCCAGGCAGTCCACGCCGTCGCGTGTAATTAACAGGGGTTTTTCGGCAAAACCACAGGCGCTTGCTACAGCTTTTCTGGTCACTGAATTTTTTGAAAAATCGCCGAGGATTAGATTAAAATCAGCCGCGTTTAATGCCGTTTTCAATTCTTCTGCCTCAGCAAACGAACCGCTATCGGTGGATTTTAAGAATATAAAATTCGGTAGCGGCGGCAGCTTATTTTTTAGAGCATCTGGCAGTACTAGATTTAATTTTTCAATCGGGTATTTTTCACCTAGAAACTCGGCGATTTTTATTTCTGCGCGAAAGGATTGGCTATTTCCGCCAATAATATTTACCTTGCCTTGTTTTTTTTCTGGAATATTCCAGGTTAAATCTTCTGCGGGCTTTTCACTAAGTTTCTTAAAATAATCCACTAGGCCTCCAGTTCAATTGAAATTGGGCAGTGGTCCGAGCCCATCACGCCTTCATAAATTTCCGCCGATTTTAGTTTTGACTTTAGACTTTTTGAAATAAAGAAATAATCAATCCGCCAGCCCACATTGTTCGCCCGGGCGTTGCCCCAGTGGCTCCACCAGGTGTAGCGCACGGCGTTTGGGTGTAGGCTTCGGAAGGTATCAACAAACCCTGCGGAAATTAAATTCGTAATTCCCTTTCTTTCTTCATCGGTAAAGCCGGCGCTGTGGTGATTAGTCTTAGGCCGCGCGATGTCAATTTCTTCGTGCGCCGCATTAAAATCGCCGCACACCACTACTGGTTTTTCTTTTTCAAGTTCTTTCAAGTATTTCAAAAATTCCACATCCCACAACTTCTCACGCAACTTTAATCGCTCAAGCGAGCGTTTTGAGTTCGGTGTGTAAACATTTACCAAATAAAACTTCTCAAACTCCGCCGTAAGAACCCGACCTTCTTTTAATGGGTCTCCAAATTCATCAGAAAAATCTTTATCAGTAGGTAATATATTTCTAATTGAAACTGGTTTAATTTTTGTAAAAATCGCCGTTCCTGAATATCCTGCCCGCTCCGCCGAATTCCAAATCTCCTCATATTCTGGCAAATCAATCTCGGTCTGACCTTGCTTGGCTTTTGTTTCTTGTAAACATAAAATATCTGGGTTATACTCTTTGATAAATTTTTGTAGAGCTCCTTTATTGATAGTGGCACGAATACCGTTGACATTCCAGGAGAAAATCTTAAGCATATCTGCCTCTCTCAATATCGCGTTTTTTAATGGTTTCGCGCTTGTCGTATTTTTTCTTACCTTTACCTACCGCAATCACTAATTTGATATGCCGCGACCCGCCTAGTAGCTTCACTGGCACAATGGTTGAGCCGGCGACCTTTTCACGCATCAGCGCCGCGATTTGTTTTCGCGTAGCCAGCAGTTTGATATTCCGCGCCGTTTCCGCGCCAAGTGTCAGATTATTTAACCAAAGTTCCCCCTCGCGAATTGTCACAAAAGCCCCCTTTAGTTGCACATGGTGGTCGCGAATCGAGCGTACTTCTGGGCCCGACAAAACCATTCCCACGGTCAATTCGTCACCGAGAGTATAATCAAACCGCGCCTTGCGGTTTACGGTCACCATATCTGGAACTTTCGCCTTCTTCATATCTAAATTATAGCATACCTTGGTATAGTGCTATTTCACCTTCACCCTATCCTCTCCCACTAGTTCCCGGAGTTTCAATAGCAGCTCTTCGCAGGCTTCTACTTTGAACGGCATCCTCAGCGGGCGCTTTTCTTCGCCCTCTTGTAGCACCAGCACCACCTCTTGAACCCCCAGATAAATATCCGCCAGCCGCCGAATAGCAGTTAAGACCTCCACATCATCCGGTTTTTCAATCAAGATATAAACCCTTTCTTTGCGCCTGTCTTTGGGCGGCTCTTTCAGCACAAACTTCTCCTCTGTTTTCGGCAAATTACTAGGCGCTCCGTTCGTTGCTACTCGCTCTGCTGATACTCGCCCCCGCCGCCGCCCATTATCGGCAGCTAGAACTGGCGCCGCCAGCTTGGTGCCGGTAGATTTGTATCCCTCTAACATTTCATCTGATACCACTTCCACGGTTTCGGCCAGCAGTTTTACATCCGAAGTCACATTTCCGCTTTTGTCGCGCGCGTTTACTCGGCCGCGTACTTTCACTACATTGTCTACCACTAATTTCCCGCCAAACTCCTCAAATACGCTCGGGAATACAATAAACTCCGCCTCATCGGTTTTGTTTTCTATCTTCACAAACGCCATTTTGTCGCCTTTTTTGGTGAGAATTGTCCGTACTGCCGTGATAATCCCGCCAATTGTCACCATTTTATTGTCATGTTCCGCCGCAATATAAGACATCGGGTGGGTTTGCTCCTCAAAATACACATCATATTTGTCTAGCGGGTGCGCTGAGAGATAAAGCCCCATCAAATCCCGCTCCCACAACAATAATTCTTTTTCTGGGTGCTGAATTGGCGCCGGCTTGATTTCTACTTCTGGCACCGCACCCGCCTCGCCCATCATCCCAAAGAGATCAGTCTGCCCCGACCCGACATCCTTCTGAATCTTGGCCCCATAGGCCTGCACCGCTTCCAAATTAAATAGTAAATCCGACCTTGAAAACCCGAAACCATCAAACGCCCCGGTCTTAATCGCCGCCTCCCACGCTTTTTTATTAAACTTCGTAGAGTTCACCCGTTTGGCAAAATCGCATACCGATTTAAACGGTCCATTTTTGTCGCGCTCCGGGATTACGATATCCTCAACCAAAGCCTTACCCATACTTTTGATGCCAGACAACCCAAACCGGATAGTTTTCTCTCCGCCCACAATCGCAAAATCGCCATAAGACTGGTTGATGTCCGGCCCTAGGACCTTTAGCCCCATTTTTTTACATTCGGCTATTTCAATCGCTAGCCGATCGGTCCAGCGCATATCTGATGTCATTAGCGCTGCCATAAAGGCATCCGGATAGTGCGCCTTTAAGTATGCTGTCCAGTAAGCAATCAGAGCATAACACGCCGCGTGCGACTTATTAAAGCAATAATTGGCAAATTCTAGAAGCTGATTCCAAAAAGTCTCCGCAATCTCTTTCGTAGCGCCACCGACTTTTATCGCTCCCTCAATAAACTCTGGTTTCACCTTTTCCATCAAATCAACTTTCTTTTTCCCTACCGCTTTACGCAAAGTATCCGCCTGACCACCCGTAAAACCACACCAAGTTCTAGAGATCTGCATGAACTGCTCTTGGTAGATCAAAATCCCGTAGGTATTTTTTAGCGCCGGCTCTAGTCCCGGGTGCAGGTAAGTAATTTCCTCTTCGCCGTGCTTGCGCCGAATAAACGAATCAATAAACTGCATCGGCCCCGGGCGATAAAGCGCCACCATAGCGATAATGTCTTCAAAGGTAGAGGCCTTAAGGTCGCGAAGATACCGCTTCATCCCGGCAGATTCCAGCTGGAACACGCCGGTCGTTTCGGCTCGCTGTAGCAAGGCGTAAGTCTTAGCATCATCAAGTGGCAAATTAGATAAATCAATATCGTTTTTATAGACTTTCCGAATCATCCTTAGCGCATTGTTGATCACAGACAAGTTAGATAGCCCCAGAAAGTCCATTTTAAGAAGCCCGAGTTCCTCTACCTGCCCCATCGGGAATTGTGCCGCAATCGGCCCCTTCGCCGAAACTTCTAGCGGCAAAAACTTTACCAAATCATCCGGCGCAATAATCACGCCACAAGCGTGCACGCCGTGGTTTCTAATCGTACCCTCTAGCCGCGAGGCAAAATCAATCACCTCTTTTGAAGTAGGGTTAGTTTCGTATTCTTGCTTTAAGTCTGGCACATCTTTAATGGCATTGGCTAGCTTCACATGATGGCCCTGTACAGGGTCTGGCACTAGTTTGGCCAGTCTATCGGCTTCGGCATACGGTACTTCTAGCACCCGCGCCACGTCGCGCACGGCGTTTTTAGCCATCATCTTGCCAAAAGTCACGATATTAGACACCCGTTCCTCGCCGTATTTATTTGTACAGTACTCAATTACCTCATCGCGCCGCGTGTCCTGAATATCCGTATCGATATCCGGCATTGAGATCCGGTCCGGGTTCAAAAATCTCTCAAACAGCAAGTCGTACTTTAACGGGTCTAGCTCTGTAATACGTAGCGCATAGGCCAAAATTGACCCCGCCGCCGAGCCGCGCCCCGGGCCATAAACAATGCGTTGCGACTTCCCCCAGTTAATAAAATCCTGCACGATCAAGAAGTAGCCATTATACCCCATTTTATCTACCACAGATAATTCGTAATCAATCCGCGGCAACACCTTATGCTCATCATCGCGGTCTTTATCTACTTTTTCCAAAATCTTTTTGCAAGCCTCCACACTTAAGTCGCCCACCTCATCCAATTTCTTGCCGCCATAACGATAAACCAAACCCTGGAACACTAATTTATCTAGATACGATTTCTCATCTTCGCCATCCGGCACTGGAAATTTCGGAATCAAAATTCGCCCTAGGTCTAGATCTACATTACACCGGTCGGCGATTTTTTTAGTGTTTAATACTGCCTCGGGGCAAGTATCTTGCCAGTGCGCGATAATTTCCTCCGCTGAAATCACGTGCAGATCGTAATCTTTTAAAGTCATCCGGTCTTTGTCGGACAAGTAGGCCGCCGTACCAATACAAAGTAGCACCTCGTGCGCATCTTGGTCCTCGTGGCTTAGGTAATGCGCATCGCAGGTTACCACTAGTGGCACACCAAGTTCTTTGGCATGGCTTAAGTGCCAATCATTTACCTTTTCCTGCTCTTTAGAATAAGTTGTGGACTTTGGATGCCCATGATCCTGCATTTCTAGATAGAATCGGTCTTTAAAGACTTTTTTGTACCACTGCACTAATTCTTTTGCGCGTTTGTCATCCCCCGCCCGGATCGCCTCGGAAATCTCCGAGCCCATACAGCCAGACAGACAAATAATTCCCTCGTTATACTTTTCTAAATCATCGTGGTCGGTGCGTGGCTTGTAGTACTTACCATACTCTTCCGCCCGACTCATAATCCGGCAGAGGTTTTCAAACCCAACATTATTCATCGCGAGCAGCGTAATATGGAACCTCTGCTTGTCGTGCGCGGGGTCCTTGTCGGTCATCTTGCGCGCTGCCACATAAGACTCTAGTCCCAGGATCGGCTTGATTCCCTTGTCGTTACATTCTTTATAGAGCTCTACTAGCCCAGACATCGTGCCGTGGTCGGTCACCGCCACGGCTTCCATACCATCTTTTTTGACAAAATCAACCAACTCTGGGACTTTTGTCAGCCCATCTAGCAGCGAATAATGCGTATGATTATGCAAGTGTACATAATCACTTGGTTTTAATTCCGTTTTAGGCATTCTTGGCGGTCTTTTTTACTCTTTCTGCGCCCGCCCGAACAGCTTTCCCTACTTTTTTGGCTTCTACCTTGGCGACCTTTTCAACCTTTTCGGCTTTATCTTTCTTTTCTTCCAATTCCTCCTTAGTCTCCTCGGCCTTCTCCTCGGCATTTCTCTTGAAGGTGTTGAACTTGTCGGTCAAGTCATCGATCTTATCATCCATGGCTTGCTTAATCTCATCTTTATTTTTCTGGAAAAACTTTCCAGCGATTGCGCCGACCGCCCCACCGATCAATGCGCCGATCACGAATTTTTTACCACCATTTTTACTTTTTTCTGCCATCTTTTTTCTCCTTATCTTCCTTAAGCTTTTCTTTTAGTTTTGGGGTGACATACTTGTCTACAAACATCTCTACGGTGCCACCGATCGAAGTCATCCCTTTGACATTATTTACGATACCGTTGGCATTTTCAGCGATATCCTGGCCTTTTTCTACTACTTTTTTGGCTTCTTTAGTTAGGCCAATCAGGGCAATAACCAAGATTATCCCAACGATCAAGAATATAAGTAGGGTGACACTTAAAATCGCTACCAATATCCATTCTGCTGTATTCATTTTACCTCCTTTTATTTAATTGTAGCACAAAGTTTACGCACGTCGTCAGCGTAATCAGCTTCAGATAACACGTATTCTAGGTGAGCTAGGAAATAATTTTTCGGGTCACCAGTAGTAATCCACTTACCTTCGCTTTTTGCTACCACCACATCGCCATGTTTGGCAAGTTTAGTAATGGCATCTACGGTCCAGAGCTCATTGTCTAGGCCGGTATTTTCTGGGATGAGGTAATCAAACACTTCTGGGGTCAAAAGATAACGCCCATAAGAAGTTAAATTACTCGGGCTCATGTCAGGGGTTTTTGGCTTCTCTACAATATGCGAGAGTGTGCCATTGGCTTTGAGCGCGATCATGCCAAACTTACTCCAGGTTTCCTCTGGCATTTCTTGTGCAGCGATTACTGCTTTGGCCTCTGGATGCTGTTCATAAGTTTCTAGCAAGGTTTCCACATCGCCTTTGCCAAGAATTAGATCATCACTGTAAAGCACCACAAAGGCTTCCTCGCCCTTTACGTGATCCTTAGCGGATACGATCGGCGAGCCGTTACCGTAAGGCAAAGTTGGGTCTTGTTCTATTACGGTGATTTTCGGAAAGTTCAAAACTTCTTCTACCGGCTCAAACCTGTCCATCTTGCCCTGCTTCTCTAGTAGCGCCTTTACGTTCTCAGATTTGTTATGGAAATAATCATCGTAGATTTCCTTTGATTTGGTATTTGGCGTGGCTACGATAATGATTTCTTCAATTCCAGCCTTTGCGCATTCCTCCACGCAGAGTTGCATCACTGGTTTGGCGCCAATTGGAATCATGGCTTTAGGTATAGTTTTAGTGATCGGTAAATACCGACTCGCAAACCCCGCATCGGTAATTATCGCTTTTTTTACTTTAGACATAAGTCCTCCTTGAGATTTTATTATAGCACATTTCTCTATGGTACGAATAAAAAAACGCGCTCTCCAAGCGCGCTTTTAGATACAGTTATTTCTTTCTCTTAGTGGTGGTGCGCTTATTTTTCAGCAAAACCTTACGCGCTTCCTTGCGGGCGACTTTGTCTTCAATTTTCTGCGCGCGGTTGTGCACGCCGTAAATCATACTGGTTACACCTACGATTAGCATATAAGCGCCAAAGAAGCGAACAAAAGTCATAATTTCAAAACTACCAGCGTTAATAATTACCGCGCCCATCACGCAGCCACATACGCCAGCTAATACCCGGATGAAACGGTCGGTCGGGTCCACGGTAGACAAAAATCCGTGGAAAATATCAATCACGCCAGACAGCACTGTATAAACCGAAATAATAATCAGGCTTCCCACGATGTCGTTACGTGCAATAAATAGTAGCCCTAGCGCCGCCGCTACATCTATTACCGCGTCAATGATGGAGTTAATCCAGCCGCGCTTTCTCGTAGAGGCATAGAGCGCGCCAAGCGAATCCACGATACCCATACAAAGTAAAAACAAACTCACCATTGAGATTACCGACCCAAGATCGCTTGAACCACTAAATAGCAAAACAAAACCAAAAATCCCAGCCATTAGGCCGCGGATTACAAACACAAACCAGTGCTTGTCAATAAATCTTCTATTAATATGTGCCATAATATTCCTTTAAATTACTTATGCTTATTATATCACACATGGCGCACTTTTTTGCGCACAACTTCTACGATTTTGTTTTTTTGATAAGCCAGCGGTTTCAAAATCAAATCATGCGCCGGCGTATATTTCAGCTCTTCGCAACCAAACGATCGCTTAAACTCACTCACGCCATAGAATCTATGCTCTTTTTCATCCACGCCCACAATCCCCCACAAATTATAGCGCTCCATTCCCCGCTTCCTAGCCTCTTCCATTGCCTTAATATGTAGAAGTGGCGCCGCAGAATACTTAGTGCCAAGATCCGAAGACACCCCATAATGATAGCTTGCCTCTGGCCCGTAAAAAATCATAAAGTTTTGCGCCAAAATCTCGCCATCTTTTTTGGCGGTATACATTAAAACCTCACCGTTCTTGGCAAAAGCCGCAAATTGCTTGGTTAGAAAATCTTCCGTAAACGCTACAAACCCCTGCCGCTTGGCGTGCTTTACTTCTAACTCGTAAAAAGTCTTTACTATCTCGGGGTCGCTAGAAGTCTCTACGATGATATCGGCTTTTTCGGCTTTGCGGAGTTTTCGCCGAAAGCCCTGCGAAGCTCCCGCCAAAACCTCGGCTTCGGATTTATGTAAATCTATAATTCCGGCATATTCTACCGACAAATACATCGGCGCTTTTTTAAGCCCCAGTTCTCGCATTAGCTTTAAGGACTTATCGGATAGCTCTAGCTGCGGCCGCACTCGCACAAACACACATTTGTTCGCTTCGCCCATCTCACGGATATCGGCAAAAATTCTCTTGACAACGGTTTTGTCTTTCCAGTCCATAATCGGTCCACCCGCAATCGCAAGATACCATCCGCGTTTGGCGGTCTCCACTACCCCGGCATAGGCCGCGCTGATTTTACCCTTTTCATCCACCAAAATTCGCCGCACAATTTTTTTGCCCCGCGTCAAGTGGAATTCATAAAAATCCCACGACTGCAAAAAATTTGCTTCCTTGTGGCTAGTGACAAATTTGTCCCACTGCTCTCGGTTATCCGCCGTAATAATTTTCATAGGTGCCTCTTTTTCTTGCGAGTGGTTTCCACCACCCAGTTTTTTAAGTATTTAATCTTAGAAATAATCAAATCGTGCGCCGGCACATATTCAACAATTTCGCCGCCAAATCCAGTCTTAAAAGTAGTTACCCCAGCGTAGCGGTGATTGGGCTGCCCAGCCGGTGCAATCCCCCACAAATTAAAGCGCTTAAAACCATCCGCCTTCAAGTCTTTCATCGCTTGCCAGAGTAAAGCATGCGCGCCGGGTAACTTACGGTTGAGCTCGGTAGAGGCCGCCTCGTAATAATCGCCCTCTTTGCCGGTTTTAATCACTAGCCCATAAGCAATTTTTTCGCCCTCGCTAGTTTCTGCCGTATAAATCACGATATCATCGCCAAAAGCTTCTCTCTCGGCCAGTAAAACCTTCAGACTGGGCGGAATAAAGTTCTGCCGCCTAGCGGTCTTGGCTTGCTCGTTTCTAAACTCTCGGAAAATTTCCTCCGAATTACTTTTTTCTACTTTAATTCCCAGCTTTTCGGCTCGCCGTACATCATAGCGGGTTTGTCGCCGCATCTCGGCTAGTAGCTCCTCTTCCGATTTAGACAGGTCAATTATTACAGTATGTTCTGCCGCAAGGTGCATCGGTGATTTTTTTAGTCCCAAGCTTTCTAAAATCTTCAAATTTTCAGCGCTCGCTAGAAGCTGCGGGCGCACCCTTACGAACACACACTTTTCTTTTTCGGCAATCTTGCGGATTTTTTCAAATACCTCGCGCGCTAGCTTTTTGTCTTTCCAGTCAATTAGCGGCCCGCACGGGATTTCTAGATACCTGCCACGCTTGGCATCGCGCACGATCATTAGGGCTCTACCTCTGCCACCAAAATCTTCCTCAATCACCTTGTCGCCAAGCAGTTCGTTCATCTTGGCATAGGCCGGCGATTGTAAAAAGTTCGCTTCCGGATATTTTTTAATAATCTCACTCCACTTCATTTTTCGCCTCGCTATATTTTTTAATGATTTCCCGCGCTTTTTCTAGCTGCTTCTCGCTATAATATGTTGGCAAATTGATAATTTTTTCTGATACCTCCACCGCCACTGGGCAGTCTTTTTCTGGGAAGTGGGTCTTTTTGTAATATCTTTCCGGCGAAACTGGCCTTTCATACCAAAATCCATCAAAATAATACCCGGCTTCTTTTAGTTCTTTTAATACTGTATTGCGATTTTTTACCAGACAAAATTCGCGTAGCGGTGTATCTTTAAGGCTCTTAAATTGCTCCGCTGCTAGTTTGGCTTCAAACTTGCTGATTTTGCGCTTGATATCTAGCTTATTATCGGCGGATTTTTCCACGAAATGAATTTTGATAAGACCGCGCATCAGCGGCCCGCCGAGATGGACATAAGACAGCGTTCTGACTAGCGCGCCAAACATAGGGTAAAACCTAGCCCGGAGATGGTCAGAAATTTTCGGCATTTTGCTAGGCGCTTCAATTGGGTTTTTATAGGGGTGGCGTAGTATCAGTGCGCCGCCGGATACCGTATCTATTGACTTGTCTTTACCAAACGACAAAATCGTAGCCGCGCCCACTGTGCCCATTTCGCGCCCATCCTTATACTTTCTCCCAGCGCAGTGCGCTAAGTCCTCAATGATTTTAATATTATACTCTGCCGCGAATTTTTCGATTGCTTCTATATCGGTTGGATTGCCTAAGGTATTTTGGACTATTATGCCTTTGGGTGCAGATTCAGAGTCGGGGTGTTCTGCGGAACATAAAGACTTGGCCAGAGCGGCCCGGAGCGTGTCCGAAGGACACGCTGACTCTGAATCTGCACCCAGACACCCGAAGTTCAAATCTTCCTTATTGATATCCGCAAACACTGGTTCTAGCCCAGCAGCCTTAATGGCTTCGTAAACCGCATAGCAAGTAAACGCATTCACGATAATCTTGTCGCCCTTGTCAAAATTTGCCATCAAAGCCAAAGTCAGCGCCGAACGGCCGTTTTTGGTCAAAATCACCTTCTCGCCTTGATAGCGTTTAGTTAAAATTCGCGTTAGTCTATCGCAATCTACCTTGCGGCCAATCGCAAAAGTGTGTTTTAATCTCTGCCTCCTAGAATAATTTGCCGCTAACCCTAAATAATAATGCCTCATTTTCTTAATCTCTCCACCAACGTTCCAATCGCCCGCGCTAGCTCATCTGGATTAGAAATATATGGCGCGTGGGTCCAGTTTGCGTAAAACTTTAGCTCGGCGTTTGGCAGTTTCTCGTACATCGCCGTAGCCTGCCGAGGCGGCGTAGTGGTATCTTTTTTGCCCCAAAGGATAAAAGTCTTGGTTGTGACATCCTCAATCTTCAAATCTTTGTCGGATTCTAGCATATTCGCCAGAGTCTTTTTCATATTTTCTGGCGCGCGTGAGTAGTCAGTCGTGCCGGTAATTTTATGAAAGGCTTTATCTATAACCTTAATTTTCTTCAGAGGTTTGCCGATTTTAGCCAGCTTTTCTATCGCTCGCTTTTTCATGGTTGGCTCGTAAATCCCGGCCGCATCTAGTAAAATCAAATACTTCAGCTTATTAGGCTTGTTTGCGCAGAGGTTTAACAAAATCCGCCCACCGTTAGAATGCCCTAGTGCAATCGCGCCATCTGGGATGTTTTCGTTCGCCCACTTTACGTAGTCCGCGATGGTGTAAGTCTTTTTTGATGGCTCGGTTAGGCCCGGCACATGGAGCATTTTTACTTTAATACCACGCTCGGCGAGCATCTTCAGAGTGTGTTTCCACGGCTCTACCGTATATGTCCAGCCATGAATAATGTATAAATCCGCCATTACGAGTCTAGCCCCCAACTTTTACGCCGTGCCACCGCTGCTCTTTCGCGCCGGCAAAGCTTCTTAGCATCTTTTGGGTTGGCGAGCAGTTTTTCAATAATCCATTCTAGATACTGACTCCCTTTAAAAATCAAAGTTTCCTTGCCGGTGATATTTTTCTCAAGATATTCTAGGGCCTTTTTCGGGTCGGTTGTAGCCACGGCTGAAACCCCTAGTTTCTTAAGCTCTGGTGCGGTGTATTTTTTAGTGCGGCGGCCCACTAGTACTACTTTTTCTGGCTTTACGCCAGCGATTAGTTTTGCAAGTTTCTTGTGTTCGTCACCTTCGATTGAGCCTTGATCTACGATATCGCCAATCACTAGCCACTTGTGGTCGGCGTGCATCCTTTTTACCATATCAAGAATTGAGGCTACCGATATCAAGTGTGCATTGTAGCTGCTATCAATAATCTCAATTCCCTTTTTGCCCTTAAAATACGAACTTCTTCCTGGCGCCATTTTAATCTCCGAAAAGTCTGGATTAAACGGTAGCTTGAGATATTTCATTAAATCTTGCAAAACCAACAGATGAAAAGCGATGTCCTTTGGCTCGGGATGATTGAAATGAAAAGTCGTATCACCGTAGGTAAAATCCGTAGAATCCGGATAAACCACGTACTTCTTCATCTCGGTCTTCTTAATCGGCACCACCTTGGCCTCAATGTTTTTGGTAGCGGATTTCATTGTGGCGGAATCCGCATCTATATAAACTAGCTTAGAGGTGTTTTCCGGTAAAGTCGCAAATTCTGCCGCAATTGCCGCATCAAGATCCTTAAACCGTCCTTCTTCCACCTCTTTCTCAAACTGCACCGCGTGCGATCTGCCAATAGAAACCCAGATAGTCACCTCTGGTTTTAGCCATTTAGCCAAAAACTCAGCCTCGTGTGGGCGCTCGCCATCGATCTCTACCACATAAAACTTCTCTTTGTGGCGATAGAACAGTGAGCGAAACGGCGCCGCAATTAAAAGATAAATCCATTTTAGTTTAGAGCCTTTAATTCCTTTTAATCCTAAGAGATCAAACGATACCCCAAAGGCCGAATTGGCATCGTGGGAATAATGGGCTTTTTTGCCCATTTCGTGCTCTAATAGATGCAACATCGTGGTCTTGCCGGCCGAGCCGGTAATCGCAATCACGCGTGGCTTCCAACGCCTCAGGGCTCTATCTGCAAAATGCCGAAAATACTTCGCAACCACGAAATAAAAACGCTTTTTAAACTTATTAGCGAAACTCATACAGATATTATAGCACATGGAATAACAAAAAAACATACCGCTAAGGCGGTATGTTTTTTTGTTATTTTATTACATCTTTATCTCGGCATCAACACCGGCTGGCAAAGAGAGATTTTGCAAGCTCTCAATAGTCTTTGGGTTGGCATTAGAGATGTCAATCAGGCGCTTGTGGACCTTCATCTCAAAAGCTTCACCGCCAGTTTTGTAAACGTGTGGCGACTTTACCACAGTAAAGGTGCTGCGCTTGGTTGGTAGAGGGATTGGCCCGGATACGCTTGCGCCGGTGCGAATCGCGGTATCCACGATTTGTTTGGCACTCTGATCAATCACGCGGTGATCGTAAGCTTTGAGGCGGATGCGAATCTTTAGGCCCTCATCCTTGGCCTTAGGTGTAGTTTTCTTGGCTTCTGCCATATTTTACCTTTCTTTATCTGATAACCTCTTAAGACACGAGTTTTTCAGATTTGATGATTATTATTGATAATGTTCCCCATTATAACACACTCCCAGCAAAAATCAAGTATTGACAGCCCCACGGGGGGGGGTATAATCATAAGCAGAGTGTAGGATAAACAAAAAATATCAATCTAAAAAGGTCATACACAAAATGAAACTACAGAAACGTAGCGCTATATTTAATCTTGGCGCAATTATCAAAATCGGAGCATTGTCTACTATAGCCTTTTTGATGCTTAGTAACTTTTGGTCGCTAGGCGCACAGGCTATGGATCCAGTTAATGGTACTAGCGGTGATTGTACTTGGGAGATAGACACTGAAGGTAATATGGTAATAAAACCTACATCTGGTGAAGAATGTACTCTAGCTAACTCTACCTCAGCGGCTTCTATGAGCTATCACCCATATCGTAGCAGTATCACCACAATTAAATTTGAAGACAAAGTATATGCCAATACTGGAGCAGCTGCTTTGTTTCGTGATATGACAAACTTAACAGATATTGACCTTACAAACTTTAATACTAGTAATGCTACTAATATGGCACACATGTTCCGCAACGCTAGTAGTTTGACGGAGATTAATGTATCCAGTTTTGATACCAGCAGCGTAACTGATATGCAATATATGTTCAACGGTACTAGCCTGACAAGTTTGGACCTATCTAATTTTAACACTAGCCAGGTGACTAATATGAGCATGATGTTTGGCGGATTAGATAAATACATTGTCTATTTAAATATAGGTAACTTCAATACCGCAAATGTTGTTAATATGTTTTTCGTGCCTGCGCGACTTCAGGAAATAGTGTTGGGCCCAGAGACCGATCTAAAGGACAGTGTTATCGGCAGAGGCTTATGGCGAAATAAGGATGACGGCGTCTTGTATAGGGGCATAGAAATAAAACAAGGCCCAGGCGATTTTGTAAAAGTCAGTAATGTTGCCGATGACATGAGTATTCCATACACGGTGGACTATCGGATCAATTCAATTCCAAAAATAGACGAATTTTCCACTACTAACCCAGAAATCTTTACTATGAGCCGTGAAGATACGCAAATTACAGCTACACTTCCGCTAGAGAAAGTATCTGAATACTCCGTTCCCGGTTCGGTAGAATTATTATTTAAAGGTGTCGTAAGTGACAAATATGGTAACTACTATGACTTAAAAATGACGATAGAAAACATTAAGTTTTATGATTTAGATCGGATAAATGGCGACTACAGCACGATTTGTGCATTGATTGTTAACTTGCAGCCGTATAACGAATTGAGAGTAATCCGTCTTAACGGATTCCTCTGTTCCACTTACGACTGCTCGGCCGCCGTAAATAGACGAGGACGAACGTCTAGGAGTGAAGATGTTACCTTTAGTATTCTAAAAGATGGTTTACCAGTAGAAGGTAGTTACCTATTCTCGGCCTTTGATCTAGATAACCCATCTTCCCGCGACCAAGGCTCACCTTATGATACTTCTGACAGAGGGTACGGTAATTATAGTGAAGGCATTAACTTGAACGAAGGCTTTGATCTAGATACTGTAGTTTTAAGTCAAAATACTATGCTGCAAAAAATTGGCGAGAATAGATATACGGGTACAGGCAGCGATAATGAAACGGAGAGGTCAGAGCTTGTTGTCAAGGCCGATGCCAAAGAGGCGAAATTTACCTGGACTACTCCTGGCGATGCGAACACTACGCTGTTTGCTAACTACCAGCCAAACATCGTAGAAATCGCCAAAAAAGACCAATACGGTGATCTTGTAGCAGGTGCTACACTTACAGCTTCTCAAGACGGTGAGATTAGGCAAACTTGGACTAGTTCGCTTAAGCCAGAACGCCTATGGCTTAATCCCGGCGTATATTATCTCAAAGAAGTTTCTGCTCCAGAAGGCTATGAAAAGACTGATGAAGAGATAGAGTTTATCGTAGATGGCGACAATCTTCTATTAAACGATGAAATTGTATCCAATATCACTCTAACCAACCAGAAAAAGCCTACCCCACCAAAGCCAGATGAGCCAGACACTCCATATACTCCAGAAACCCCAGACACCCCGGGTGAAGAAACCGAACCAGAAGACTCCGACCCTGCGGTTCCAGATACCGGCCACAATACCAGTACTTACAACCAAAGTAACCTTACTATTATCGGCTCAATTATGGGCGGCATTCTACTTTCCCTTTCTGGCCTAGTTATCTACAAAGCCAAATCAACCGCCCGCAAGTTTGACTAGCACCGCTTTGCCACAAAAAAATCTCCCTTTTAAAAGAGGGAGATTTTTTATTAAAGTATCAATTACTTGATAACCTTGGTAATTACACCAGAACCAACAGTCTTGCCACCTTCGCGGATAGCAAAGCGGTCTTGATCGTTCATAGCGACAGGTGCGAGCAACTTAACCTTGAAGGTTACTTGGTCGCCTGGCATGACGATTTCCTTGTCGGCTGGAAGTTCAACTTCACCAGTCACATCGGTGGTGCGGAAGTAGAACTGTGGCTTGTAACCCTTGGAGAATGGAGTGTGGCGGCCGCCTTCCTCTTTCTTCAAGATGTAAACCTCAGCTTCAAACTCGGTGTGTGGGGTAATGGTGCCAGGGGCAGCGATTACCTGACCGCGTTCAATTTGATCGCGCTCAATACCACGGAGAAGTAGACCAGCGTTGTCGCCAGCTTGACCTTGATCAAGAGTCTTGTGGAAAGCCTCAATACCAGTCACAACCGACTTTTGAGTGTCTTTAAGACCAACGATTTCAACTTCATCGTTTACGTGGATAGTACCCTGCTCAATACGGCCGGTAGCTACAGTACCACGACCCTTGATTGAGAAGACATCCTCAATTGGCATTAGGAATGGCTTGTCAAGATCGTGCTCTGGAATATCAAAGTAGTCATCCATCGCCTTTACGAGTTCCATGATAGCATCTTCGTTGGCAGCATCGCCCTCAAGAGCCTTGGTAGCAGAACCCTTGATGATTGGCGCGTTGTCGCCATCAAAGCCGTACTTGTTGAGAAGATCACGTACATCCATCTCTACGAGCTCAACGAGTTCTGGATCAGCAAGGTCCATCTTGTTGAGGAAGACGATAATCTTTGGTACGTTTACCTGGTGGGCAAGCAGCACGTGCTCACGAGTCTGTGGGAGTGGACCATCGTTCGCAGCAACTACGAGGATAGCACCATCAACCTGTGCAGCACCGGTAATCATGTTCTTAATGTAGTCAGCGTGACCTGGCATATCTACGTGCGCATAGTGACGCTTGTCTGATTCATACTCCTGGTGAGAAGTCGCGATGGTAATACCGCGGGCCTTTTCTTCAGGCGCATTATCGATTTGATCATAAGCGACTGCTTTGTTCACTTCAGAAGGAAGCTTCTTTGCGAGAACGTTGGTAATCGCAGCAGTCAAAGTAGTTTTACCATGGTCTACGTGACCCATGGTACCCACATTGATATGTGGCTTGGAACGGTCAAAATTTGCCATTCTTTCTCCTTATTATTTATTAATGTTTGGGGCGCTAATAAAAACCAGCCCCAAATCTCTACCCTACTATTTTAGACTATTTTCGCAAACTTGTAAAGAGCTTTTTCAATTTTTCGCCCCTAATCTTGACAAAACTTAAGTTTATTGTTATAATAGAGAGATACGGGGGAGTACTTTTATAAGGAGGTGTTAAAATGATATACCTGGTCACTGGATGTACTTTCTTCCTAATATTCTTTTCATTAGGGGGATTCGTTTACGGTCTTGCCGTGCGCGCGATCACTGGAAACATCACGATGGTTGTAGTGACTGGAGTTATGGCGGCCGTTGCACTAGTAGTGCACATTTTGGCTACTAGGCTAGAAAAAAAGCTGTCAGGCCAGCATAAGATCGTCTACGACGAAGGCTACAACGCGAAGGGTGAATTTATATTCTTCGCCTTGCTGGTAAGCTCGGCAATTATGCTGGGCGCTACCGTGATGGCGTTTTCTAGCTGGATCGCGAAAGAAATTGATTGGCGTTTGCCAATCGCATTCTTGGCGATTGACGTCGTACTAAACGCGGCATTCCTGTATCACAATTTAAAGAACTCCGTTCACTACGACGGTAACGGCGTTCCAATCAAAAAGTCAGACTCGTCCGACGAGTCTGAAGGCAGTTAACCCCCCCCAAAAAAAAGGCGCTCCCATTTAAGGAGCGCCTTATTTTATTATCGGATGAAATTACTTAGAGTTTCTAGACTCAATAATTTCCTGTGCCACGTTGGGTGGAACTTCCTCGTAAGCAAACAGCTCCATAGAAGAAGCCGCACGCCCTTGAGTCATACCGCGGAGGTCGCCAGTATAACCAAAGAGGTTTGCCAAAGGACAAAACGCTTTGATTAGCTTGGCGCCGCCGTTCAAATCTTCCATTTCGTCAATGCGACCACGGCGAGAGTTGATATCGCCAATCACATCACCCATGAAATCTTCCGGAGTGGTAATTTCCATCTTCATTACTGGCTCTAAGAGTACCGGGTTGGCCTTCTTGATACCTTCGCGGGTAGCAAGCGCACCAGCTAGGGTAAAGGCGAGCTCGGATGAGTCCACATCGTGATACGAACCATCATAAAGGGTCGCCTTGATGTCTACTACTGGGTAGCCAGCGATTACGCCGCCAGCGAGAGTATCCTCAACACCCTTTTGCACCGGCTTGCGGTATTCTTGAGGCACTACGCCACCCTTAATCTGATCAATAAACTCAAAGCCCTTCCCTGGCTCATTCGGCTCAAACTTAATCCAAACATCACCGTACTGACCGCGACCACCAGACTGCTTAATGTGCTTACCTTGAGCCTCGGCCACTCCGCGGATAGTCTCACGATATGCCACTTGTGGCGCACCGGTGTTGGCTTCTACGCCATGCTCACGCTTCAAGCGGTCAATGATAATCTCTAGATGCAATTCACCCATACCAGAAATAATAGTCTGGCCGGTTTCTTCATCAGTGTGTACGCGGAAGGTTGGATCTTCTTCAGCCATCTTAGAAAGTCCGATACCCATTTTCTCTTGGTCGGCCTTGGTTTTTGGCTCCACCGCGATAGATACCGGTGGATCTGGGAATTCAATTGATTCGAGCAAAATCGGTGCATTTGGCGCACAAATTGTAGTACCAGTGGTACAGTTCTTTAGCCCTACCACTGCAGCAATGTCGCCAGCGCCGATTTCCGAAATATCCTTGCGATCATTCGCGTGCATCCGTACCAAGCGGCCGATACGTTCCTTGTCACCGGTAGAGGCATTCAAAACAGTATCACCAGACTTGAGCTTACCAGCATACACGCGGATAAAGATGAGCTTACCCACAAATGGGTCGGTTGCAATCTTGAACGCGAGCGCGGTGAGAGGCTCGCTATCATCGGCTTTTCGTACAATTTGGTCGCCAGTCTTCGGATCGGTGCCAACGGTTTGGCCCTGATCGCGATCGAGCGGGCTTGGTAAGTAATCAGTCATGAGGTCTAGCACCTTTTCTACGATTACGCCACGGCCATCGCCACCGGTTACCAAGAAGAAGTCGCCATCAAGCACACGCTTGCGGAGTGCAGCCTTTAGTTCAATTTCCGTAATCGCCTCTTCGCCTTGGCTAAAGTACTTATCCATCAAAGCCTCATCTGCCTGAACTGCTTCTTCTACTAGCATTGAACGAGCATTTTTGGCTTTCTCTAGCATATCGGCTGGGATTTCGCCCACAGTAAGTTCCTTGTCGGCGTAATCTTTGTAGGTGTAAGCCTTCATATCAATCAGGTCTACCACGCCGCAGATATCTTTTTCAAAACCAATAGGAAGATGAATCGCCACGGCGTTTTTAGACAAGCGCTTGTGGATGCTGTCTAGCGATTTGTAAAAATCGCCACCGATTTGGTTAATCTTGTTCACAAAACAGATGCGTGGCACACCGTATTTGGTCGCCTGGCGCCATACAGTCTCAGATTGCGCTTCCACGCCCATCTTACCATCAAACACCACCACCGCGCCATCAAGTACGCGAAGTGAGCGCTCTACCTCGGCGGTAAAGTCAATGTGCCCCGGGGTATCAATAATGTTGATTTGGTGATTTTTCCAATAAACTGTCACGGCTGCAGAAGTAATCGTGATACCACGTTCCTTTTCCTGCTCCATCCAGTCGGTTTCAGCACCACCGGTGCCGCCTTTTACTAGGTCAATTTTGTGTTTCAAACCAGTGCGATACAAAATCGCCTCGCTGGTCGTAGTTTTGCCGGCATCAATATGGGCGATAATACCAATATTGCGCAGCTTGCTTAAATCTTTGATTTCAGCCATATGCTCCTTTATTAATTTATTATTTGCTCGTAGTCAACTTTCTTCCAAGCTACCACGAGCTTTAGACAAGAAAAATAAGACTTTGGGTTTATTCTAGCATATTTTTAGACAAAAGAAAAGCCCTAGTTAACTAGGGCTATTATTGGGGTAGTTCTCTGCTCGGCAACGTGCTCTGTGCCTTAATTCGTATTTTATTTCATTTCGGAAAAATACGAGGAGCGCAGAATACACTTGCCTTATTTTTGAATGGGGGATACCACTCCACTCCGGAACAATGCCGGGATGAATATTAGTGGTACCTCTATACCAGAGCAGAAACTCCTTCAGCGGCATCCCGACTTCGGGCACCAGAAAGGCAAATCCGCCATGCAGGATAAAGGATTCTTCCGGCAGTACGCCCTCAAACCCTTCTTCGGCATAGACTACGCCGTAGTCACCATAGATAGAGATAAGATCGGCGATGTCATTGCCATATATAGCAGCCGATTCATCGTTGTGCATCATCTCGTCCATGATATGCCTGGGATGCATGGTTGGCTCATAGATGTCGTTAAACATATTATTCGCCAACCTGATAGAACGGAACCCGTTTATATGTCCATACAGGCGTACGACCGGCTCCGTCAATGCCTTGTTGATAGGAGTCTCTGGTTCAGACAGGACTCTTCTGCTATTGTACACCTCCTTTGCGGGCGCGCTCCAAGCTTCATAGTCCCTCCAGTTCCCACCAATTTTTAACGTACTTTCTCTCTTTTTCATACAAACCTCCCTTATATGCAAAATCAAAAACTACCCTCTACCCTAATAATATCATACTAATGCTTAAATGTCAAGTTTTAATAAGCGGTTAGGCTAATTTCTGGCGCAGGATTTCCTGTACAGCGGAAGGGTTGGCCTTGCCTTTAGACTCTTTCATCACCTGACCGACTAGGAAGCCAATTACCTTTTCTTCCCCGGCCCGATAATCATCTTGGGCTTTCTGAGTTTCCGGCTTTTTTAGCACCGCATCTACTATTGCTTCCAAAGCACCGAGGTCATTTTCCTGAATTAAACCAAGCTCTTTTGCAATAGCCTTGGCTCCCCGCCCCTTCATTTGCGGGTCAAATAGCTTGAGGAATACTTCCTTAGTCGCAGTAGAGCTCAGCTCTTTTTTCTCGTTCATTTCCGCCAATTCGCTCAAATCTTCCGCGCTCGGCAAATCATTCAAATACTCCGCCGACTTTTGTTCGGCTAGCAGCACGGATGTGAATAAGTTAGAGATAAGCGCCAAAACGACCTTCCTCGACCCCGCTCGCTCGGGCCCGTCGTCACGGGCCTCGCTCGCTTCGCTCGCCTCGTGAGGCTCGCGGGGCACGGTCTCGGAAGGTTCATTTTCGGCGCTTAACTCGTTTAATTTTTCCATCAGCGTTGGATAGTCCAGCAAAATTTCCAAAATCTCTGGCTTAATCATGCCGCCGAATTTCACGCGGTAATCGGCTGGCATTAGTGGCAGCTTGGCTGCTTCCGTTTCAATAAACTCATCCGACAAATTCAGCGGCGGCAAATCCGGCTCTGGCATATAGCGGTAATCCTTGGCTTCCTCTTTTGAGCGCTGCGAGGTAGATTTGCCCGCATCGTCGCTCCAGCCGCGAGTTTCCTGCACAATCTTTTCTCCCGCATCTAAAAGCTTGATTTGCCGCGCAATCTCGTACTCCACCGCTCGCTCTACCGATCTAAACGAATTCAAATTTTTCGTTTCGGTTCGTGTGCCAAGCTTCTTGCTGCCCTCCGGCGCTAGCGACACGTTGATATCAAATCTCATATTACCATTGTAAAGATCACCATACGACACGCCCGAAAAAGTCATCAGTCGCCAGAGCTCCTTGCAATAATCATGCGCATCTTTCGCGCTATGAATATCCGGTTGCGACACTATCTCAATTAGTGGCGTATCTACGCGGTTTAAATCTACCAAAGAATAATCCGCAAAATGGGTCAGTTTCCCAGCATCACCTTCTAGATGTGCATGCTCAATCCGCACCCTAGAACCATTTGGCAATTCCACGTACCCCTCGCCGATAATCGGCTGATAAAACTGCGTAATCTGATACCCCTTCGGCGAATCTGGATAAAAATAATGTTTGCGGTCAAAGCGCGAAAAATTATTAATCTTGCAATTCATCGCTCGCCCTGCCCGAATAGCTAGCTTTACCGCCTCGCCGTTTAGCCGCGGTAGCATCCCCGGCAACGCATAATCTACCGGCGACACGCAAGCGTTTGGCTCTTTGCCGCGCGCGTCATTATCTACTTCGGAAAATAGCTTAGTCTTGGTGGCTAGCTGTACGTGGCACTCAATACCAATAGTCGGAATATATTTCATATCGCCCCCAAATCTTTCAGCGCCTGCCGGTAAATTGCCAGCGCATTAGATGCTTGTTTGTAACTAATCTCAAAATCCGCTTCGTGCGCGATGGCGTTGCGAAGTTTATGTGCGCGCCATACGCCGTTAATATCGCTAAATCTTCCGCCAGACTTTTTTAGTCTTTCGCCCATAGTTTTGCCGGGTAGCCCCATCTCGTTCATGGCTTTATCTAGTAGCTTATCTGCATTGATTATAGCTACCGTATAAGTCGCCGGAGTTTCTTTCTTTAAGCGATTTTCAATCTCTAAAAACCTAGTTTGATAAGCCTCCACATTAAAATGATAGCCGCGCTTGCCAGTGAGAAGTATCGCTACAAATACTAATACTGCGACAATCAAAATTGCCAAAATAAAAGTTACTACACCGCCATCCATTAATTAAGCTCCTTTGCAAAGTTTATTAAGTTTTTGTCGCTGCGGCGTGGACCAACTAGCTGCAGGCCAATCGGTAGTCCGCTCTTAGTCTCACCGACCGGTATCGCAAGACCAGGTAGTCCAGCCAGATTCACTGATACACTCATCAAATCCTCTAAATACATCGCCACCGGGTCGTTCACCTTCTCGCCCAGCTTAAAAGCCGGGCTTGGCGAAACCGGGGTCAAAATAAAGTCAACCTGCTCAAACGCTTTATTATATTCCTCAATAATGAGAGTTCTTGCCTTCGCTGCCTTCAAGAAATACGCATCATAAAACCCGCTAGACAGCACGAAGTTCCCGATCATAATCCGGCGCTTATTCTCGGGCATAAAGCCTTCACTCCGAGTATTATTATATAAATCATCCAAACTGCTAGATTTTTCCGAACGAAAACCATAGCGCACGCCATCGTGTCGCGAAAGGTTGGAAGCTACTTCGGCCGGCTGCAAGATATAATATGCCGCGAGCGCCGATTTTAGTACTGGCATCTCCAGCTCTACAATCTCGTGGCCCTTCTCTTTCAGTGTTTCGCACTTCTTTTTCAGCGCCTCGCGAATTTCCGCATCCACGACCTCATTGTCGAAGTCTTTGATGATGCCAATACGACAATTCTTCCCTCTCGACCTCGCTCGCTCGGGCCCGTCGTTACGGGCCTCGCTCGCTTCGCTCGCCTCGTGAGGCTCGCGGGACACGGTCTCGAATGAAGAATTGCTCGTATTATAAAAATCATCCAAAGTCGTCATATCTTTCGGATCTTTACCCGAAGCAATAGACATGATGAGATCCATATCTTCTGGAGTTTTAGTAAAGAATCCTACACAATCTAGTGAGGAAGCCATCGCCACTACACCGTAGCGCGACACCGTGCCGTAAGTGGGCTTAAAACCATACACGCCATTAAACGATGCTGGCTGGCGAATTGATCCACCAGTGTCTGAGCCGGTCGCGAATTCCACGATATCTAGCGCCACCGCCACCGCCGAGCCACCAGAGGATCCACCGGCCACCCGCTCGCGATCAAATGCATTCAAAGTCGGCCCATAGTAAGAGTTTTCGGTAGAAGACCCATGTGCAAAAGCATCTAGGTTGGTCCGCCCAATCATAATCGCGCCCTCGGCCTCCAAAAGCTCTACCGATGTCGCTGTGACTGGCGATTTAAATCCTTCCAAAATATGTGCCGAAGCCGTGGTCTCGCCGCACGGACTCAAAAAATTATCCTTCAGAGCATACGGCACGCCGGCCAGTCGCCCGACCTTCTCGCCGCGCGCTATTTTAGCATCAATTTCCCGCGCCCGCGCCAGAGCCCCTTCCTCGTTCAAAAAAGTAAATATATTATAATCAGCAAAATGTTTGGTCTTAGCCAAAGCATCTTTTACCAATCTCTCCGCCGTGACTTTAGAATTTGCAATTTTCATAGGACTTTCGGCACCTTTATTTGATTATCTTTTTCTTCTTTCGTGAGAGCCAGTAACTCATCTCTTCCAGCCTCCTGTTCTTTAATCTCATCATCGCGCCAGACATTTTCCATCTCAAACACTTGATAAGTTGGCTCTACGCCTTCAACATCCAGCTCATCAAGTTGCGAAATATACTTCACGATATTACCAAGATCCTTCTGAAGTGCCGTAATCTCCGCCTCGCTCAGCGAAAAATCCGACAACTCAGCCAAATGCAAAATATCCTCGCGTTTTATTTCCATATTATAATTATATCACTATTTTACGTTTCTAAAGAGAATTTTCTTGATAAATCTTAGCACCGGCCCAGCTTCTTTGATTTCCAAAAAATAACTCGCCAGAAGATATGAAACAACTGTCACACTTGTAATTAAAAGAAACTTCGGTACTGTATGTACTAATGAAACATCTGTCACTCTTAGCGGCACGAATTTAGTCATAGAAAACGCCACGCATCCGGCCACCGCAGTCGCAATCGCCATCCTTGCCATCCCCCGCCAAAACGATTTGTCTAGAATCTGCCCACGCGAGCGTCGTTGCAAAATCAAAAGTAGCACAATAATCTCTACCACCGCGCCAATTGATTGCGCTAGACCCAGCCCATCCACGCCCCAGCCTAGCAGATAAAATCCTACGGACAGCCCAATCGTTAGCCCCACCGCCAGGATAGACACCAGAAACGGCGTCTTGGTGTCTTGATAAGCATAAAACCCGCGCGAAGCAATATGGAAAATAGACCGCGCAAAAATCGCAATCGTGAGCGCCGCTAGAATTGACACAATTGTCTTATTGCTATCGTTATTACCAATGTTAGAAATAAAACTCACCACATACCCGCGCGCAAAAAACGTAAGCACCGTCACCGGCAGCGCAATCCAAATAATAGACCTTAGCGCCTGCCGGAAAGTTTCGTAAAACTCTCGTTTGTTGTCGCTACCAATCTGCTCAGTCATCTTTGGGAAGAAGGCAGTGGAAATCGCCACCCCGATTAAGTTAATTGGCATCTGGTGCAAAGCCGTAGCTTGGTTGAATGTCCTCACTGCGCCAGCGCCCATTCTAGAAGACAAGTTTGTATTCACGATACCGTTTATGTAGTCAATTCCCTGATCCATAGACCTCGCCGGTAAAAGCTTCAAAATTGAACGAAACCCTTGATTGCGCCAATAAATCTTAAACTCATAATCCATCCCTAACCCAAACAACCCAATTAGCGCCACAATCAGCTGCATTACCGCACCCAGTATCACGCCGAGCGCCACGCCCATAATCCCGCCCTCAAACAGCTGCACGCCAAACAAATTAATCCCCCCAGTAAACCAAGTAATCCCAATAATAATCCCCACATTATAAATCGCCGGCGCAAACGAATAGAAAATAAACCGCCCCACCGCCTGCTGAATAGAAGTCAGCACCGTGGCAATACTAAATAGAAACGGATTAATCGCGATTACGCGGGTCATATTAATCGCCAGTACCATCCCGGACTCATCTAGGCCGGGGCTGACAATATAGCGAATCAAAGGGTCCGCAAAAATCATAATCAGCACGCTAGTCACCAAAGTCACGACCGCAAGTAAGTTTATCAGACTAGAAGATAGTTCCCACGCCGACTTCTTATTCCCGGTTGCTAGCCGCTGATTAAATACTGGAATAAACGACACGGCGAGAGCCCCAGATGTCAAAATAAAAAACATAAAATCCGGAATCGTAAACGCTGCCGTATAAGCATCAATCCCAGTCGGGTAAGTGCCAAGATAATAAGAGTTTAAGAGCCGGTCACGAAACAGCCCAAGCAGCGCCGATATCAGCGTGGAACTCGCCAGTACAATCGCCGCCGACTTCACCGACAGCTTCATATTAGCCAACTGCACTACCGACTTAAACCTAAACTTTCGCATATATTATATTATACACAAAAATCATCGAAAAAACATATTGACTTTTTAAAACACAAGCATTATAATAGGTGTAGAGTAAGAGTTATACAAACACAAAACACCAATATCAATACTTTAAACATATAAAGGTCATACAAAAAATGTTCTCACACAAACATTATTTACGTTTTGCAAGATTTGTCTGTACTATAACTCTTCTTTTTGCAATTTCTTCTATCGCTAATATATTTAATACAGCTAATACCTCAGCTGCTACTTATGAGGCTTCTATCTCTACTTCTGGTAGTGTTACTCTTGATGTATCTCCAGCTGGTAACGGTGCTAGTGTGACCACCGATACTCTAAACATTATCTCCACCTGCCCAGAAGGCTATGAAGTATTGATCCAAGGCCCAGCCGATACTACACTCTACAAAGATGGTAACAAATCTAATACAGCCGCCACCAAGAAGATTAACGCTTCTGCTGGCACTAAAGACACTCCTAGAGGCATTATGGGTATAGACACTACTTCTGGTACTTCTAACATCAATACATGGGGCTATAGTATTGGTGACCCAGCTACTGGAAACACCTTCACTCCCGCTACCATTCACTCTACTTCCTTTATTGGTCTAAATAACAGTCTTACTTCACTTTATACCAAAAACTCTGGTACTACAGCTACTGGCGACAATCTCCCAGTCTACTACGGCGTAAGTGTAGATACTAGCATAGAAACTGGCTCTTATACCATGGCAGAAACTACTGCCGGAGCAAACGACAACAAGATCGTCTATTCTCTAGTCACTAATCCTAATTGTATGACCTACCAAGTCGCCTTTAATCCTACTTCTACGGCTGGTGGTACTACCGTTTCTGGTACTGGCACCATGGCCAACCAACGTATCACAGAGGGTATTGCTACACCACTTACTACCAACGCTTTCACTGCTCCAGAGGGTTATACTTTTGTTGGCTGGAATACCAAACAAGATGGTACTGGTACTTCCTATACTAATACTCAGAGCGTAACTAATCTTACTACAGCTGGTAACACTATTACACTTTATGCACAATGGAAGCCAGATTGTCCTGCTAATACGATTTGCTATAATGACAACGGCGCTAACTCACCCACCACTATGAGTAATCAGACTGTAGATCCAGGTGCTACTGAAGTTACCCTTTGGGCTTCTAACTTTAAGAGGCCTGATTATGGCTTTGCAGGCTGGAGCACTATCAGTGATCTCTCCTGGGTGGGATCGTGTTCTGGTGATGCTCTCCACGGCATAGACTGCCTACTCCCACAAGGTGGCTTGTATGGTCCAAATGAGACAGTGGTATTGGCGAACGATGAGTTTGGCGATATGAGTGGCGGAGTTACCTTATACGCAATTTGGGTGCCGGTAGTAAAAGGTAGTAATAATAACGAACTAACCTTTCAAACTGCTAATCTACTAACTACCACCCTAAATAATGGCTACACCTTATCAGCAATGCCCACCAACTATATTACTGCCCTAAGAGACGAGCGCGATAATCAGGTTTATGCCATAGCTAAACTTGCCGATGGTAAATATTGGATGATAGAAAACTTGAGGCTTGGTGGGGGCATTACACTAAATGCTGCCAATACTCATAATCCGGTTATTACGACCCTTACCGAAAGCACGAACTGGTGTATTGATGTCGATGCGAACTGTATCAACCGGCCTTATGTGAGCAACTCTACTTTTAGTACCGATGAGGGAGCCTACTTGCACGGAGCTTATTATAATTGGTATTCTGCTACCGCGGGCAATGGTACTTATGAAACAGAAAATTTATATGATGACGTAGTAGCTGGAGACATTTGTCCGTATGCCTGGCACCTCCCGACGGCTGAAGGCTCCGCTATTAATGAATTTGGAGCACTCGATATAGTCCTAGGCGGAACAGGAGATTATCAGACTACGGCAGAGGCCTCTAACCGGTGGCGTAGATTCCCGGTCAACTTTGTGTATTCTGGACATTGGTACTATGACGACGCTCACGATATTAATTTCTTCGGGGAGTATTGGTCTTCATCGCCGGCCAATAATGAAGTAGCCTCATCATTCTTCATTGGCAGTTACCATGGTGATTATGATGATGAGCAGGGTACAATCGTGATGGAAGCCGCCCCCAAAGAATTGGGATTATCGGTTCGATGCATTCTGGGCGTTTAGGCTCGAATTTATTGAAAAGACTCCGTAGACCACAATCAGGGTAGTCGCGGTTACTACTGGTCTAGTTCGGTGAACAATAGCAGCAGCTACTTTCTGTACTTCCTCAGTGGCAGCGTCAACCCGGGTGACAACCTCAGCTACTACAACAAGTACGCCGGCTTTAGCGTTCGGTGTTTAGTGGGTAGTTAGGTTAGTTTTCTTCAGAGCCCTGTTGCCACCTTTGGGATCGCTTAAGTGAATTCAAGGGGAAAAATTTCACGGATGCAGTTGACAATCCCGCCTATCCCGCCACAAAAAGAAACTCCGGAGTAGAAGACTAGCAACTTTCGGGAGTTTCTATTGAGCATGATTATACTACTTTATGGTTTTATGTCAACAAGTTTACCATCTTTCGTGATATACCTTAGGCGCCTAATTTCTGGAACTTGTTTAAGGCTTGCGACTACCTCTCTCAATATCGCCGTGTTTGGGATACCCTTCATCCGCCGCGAATCTAGCACAACAAAATCTGCTTGCCACCTTGATTCTTTTAAATTCTTAAGGATTGTTTTGGTGTACTTAGCGGTAGGAGATTTGAACTCCCATTTTATACCATTTACATACGCATCCGCCGAATGTTCCCGTTCGCGATTACTTTTTCTAATGAATTCCACGCTATAACCATAAAGTGACAGTATTTTGGCGGTAGCCTCCTCATGCGGCCATGGACTAACATCGCCAGTCTTGATAATTTTGCCGATTTTATTTTTCGGCACACGCCTCAACTCTATAATTTTCATAGCTTCTACACTACCACGGGCAAAACCAAATTACAACCCCACCTAATATAAAAATCCGTCAAGCCTAATTTTACCTCTGTAAAACAACCAACTCGCTTGCGCTTAGCCCAAGCCCTAAGCAACTTGATTTTTGCAAAAGACAACTTATTTCACTTGCCCAAATTAAAATAATAATGCTATAATCGTATGTATGAAGAAGAAAAAAAGCGAGGTGATTTTGCCATCTAAAGAAAAAAAGATGAAAAAATCAACCAAAAAAACTGCGAAAAAATCTAATATGAGCCTCTATTCTAGCCTTAGTTATAAACATAAGGCCAAGAAAGAAGCCAACGCTCGCCGTCGCGCCGAGGAACTAGCCAAGCTCCCGAAAGAGCCAGTCAAGCGTTTCTTTGCGCGCCTGCACCCCAAGCGCGTGTTCAAGTGGTGGTTCTCTTGGCGTGGCCAAAAAGCCATTCTCAAATTTTTCGCCGCCTGTATATTATTATTTATTATTTTCATCGGCGGTCTGTTCCTCTACTACAAAAAAGACCTTGATGCTATCAAACTAGACGAAATGACCATTTCCGAAACCGTTAATACCTACCTAGACCGCAACGGCGTAGTACTCTGGCGCGATACCGGCAACGAAGATTATCGCCTCGTGGTAGACGGAGATGATATTTCAGACTATATGTACAAAGCCACCATCGCGATTGAGGACCGCAATTTTTACGACCATCATGGCGTAGATTTTGGCGCCCTAATTCGCGCGACTCTTTCTACTATTTCTGGTAAGGGCGTCCAGGGTGGCTCTACGCTTACTCAACAGCTGATTAAGCAGGTCTATTTCTCTGACGAGGCCGCCACCGAAAACCGCGGTGGTCTTACCCGTAAAATCAAAGAACTTATTCTCGCCATTCAGCTCGAGCGTATGTACTCCAAAGACCAAATCCTCACTATGTACCTCAACCAATCTCCTTACGGTGGTCGCCGTAATGGTGTAGAATCTGCCGCCAAGACTTATTTTGGCAAGTCGGCTAAAGATTTAACCCTTGCCGAATCTGCCCTACTCGCTGCTATCCCAAATAACCCGGGCATCTATAATCCATACAACACTTATGGCAACGAAGCTTTAATTGAGCGCCAACACAAAGTTCTTGACGATATGGTATCAGTTGGTTATATCACCGAAGAAGAAGCTACCGCAGCAAAAAAAATCGCTATCCTAGACACCATTCAACCCGAGTCCGGCCAATACGCTGGTATATTGGCACCACATTTTGTGCTTGAAGTACGTTCTCAGCTAGAAGAAAAATACGGTATCCAGACTATGCGTGCTGGTGGTTGGACTATTAAGACCACCCTAGATTACCGCGCTCAGCAGATAGCTGAAGATGCGGTTGCTGCCGGTTCTGAGCTCTTCTACATCAACAGATCAGATAACGCCGCACTTGTTTCGCTTGATGTCGAAACCTCGCAGGTCATTGCTATGGTCGGCTCGGTCGATTTCAGCAATCCAACTTACGGTTCATACAACGCGGCAAATGCTTTACTAGAGCCGGGTTCTACGATTAAGCCGGTCTTAGACTACACGCCGTTACTGGCTCAACGTCAAGGGATTAATTATGGACCAGGCACTATATTGAAGGACGAGAATATCGATAGAGTATATTGTGCTGGCAGTACTGGCTCGTGTAAATTGCTCAACTATACCGGTAGATTCTATGGCAATGTTACTATCCGCCAGGCGCTTTCAAACTCCCTAAATATTCCAGCAGTTAAGGCTCTCTACATTAACGGTATCGATAATTCCCTTGAAACCGTTCGCGCACTTGGTGAAAAATCGTATTGCGAGGGTCGCGAGAATTACGGCCTCTCAATTGCGATTGGTTCTGGTTGTAATGTACGGTTGGCTGAACACGCCAATACTTACGCTTCGCTTGCGCGCGGAGGTTCATTTAAGGATATAACCTATGTCCTAGAAATGAAAAATAGCGCCGGAGAAGTGGTCGAACAGTGGTCAGATAGTGCTGGTGAGCAGGTCGTTGACCAGCAGGTAGCTTACCTTATTTGGGATATTCTGCACGATCCAGTCGCTCGCGCTTCGCTAGTTTGGGGTTCGCAGTCATACTCTTACGGCTTCATTGTTCCCGGAGTTGAAACTGCTTCAAAAACCGGTACGACTACAACCACCAATTCAAATGAAGCCAAAGACTCTTTGATGATCAGTTATTCCTCCGCGATTTCTACCGTGGTTTGGAACGGCAACCATGATGGTTCTGGCCTCCGTAGTTCCGATAACGCTATTGTGCGCCGCATAGTCAATAATTATATGGAGGGAGTACACAAAGATGTTTATGCCGAAGAAGGCAAATGGGCCCCCGGCGATACTCCTACTCGCCCAGCCGGTCTCCAGACATTAACCGTCAACGGCAAGACCGATATTTGGCCCAGCTGGTACAATGCTTCCAAAAACTCTGGCGTTGCCAAAGAGACCCTCACATTCAACCGCTACAATCATCTCCTCGCCGCCTCATGTACCGACGAATCCTACAAAATTCAAGTGGAAGTGACCAAAGTTACCGACCCAATGACCGGCAACGACATTTACAATGTCCCAGAACCATACGATCGCGAAACTACCGACCCATGCACCTACACGCCACCCAGACTATCCATCTCCACCAGAGGAAATACTATTATTGCTACCATCAAGAAAGGCACCAATGACCTCGCCGGATACACGTTATACGTAGACGGCAAAGAGTATAATAATATCTCGGTAGGAGAAAACGGCGTAGTCAGCGGGTATACACTAAACGGCAAAGAAAAGCAAATCAAGCTCATGATTACCGACTCCGCCGGCTACATAGTGACCAGCGAAGTAAATCTTTCGCCTACTACCATAGACGACAAAACCAAAGATACTACAAAAGAAAAGAAGGATTAATTGCTTCGGCGGCGCGCTACTTTGCCATTTGAGAGTTTGGCAAAAATAATTCTGCCCGCCGAAGTTTCGTGAAATCTCACAAACTCTACAGTTACATCTTTGCCAATTTTGTTGGCGGCATTATCTACCACCACCATTGCGCCATTCGCGAGATGTCCCACGCCTTGCCCACGCCCCGAGCCTTTTTCGGTAATTTTTAGTTGCATTTTGGCACCTGGCAAAAACTCAGTTCGGACTGCTAGCGCCAAATCATTTAGGTTTAAAGTCTCAATTTTCTCCGCCTCGGCTACTTTGATTAAATTAAAATCTAGTGTCAATACCGCGCCCTTGTTCTCTTTGGCGTATTTTAGTAGTTGCTCATCTACTTTTACATATTCGTTGCCATCATCTACGATTTCAGTGTTTACGTTTACTACTCGCTCTAGTTCCGATACCGCTTCTAGCCCCGCCCTAGCTCGCGTGCGTTTCTCGGAATCCTTGCCATCCGCCAGCAGCTGTAATTCCCTTAGCACGCTTTTTAATACGATCAAATCCCCATCTATAAATCCAGTTCGTGCCACATTCAAAATCCGCCCATCAATTAGTACTGAAGTATCTACGTAAATCTTCCGCGCACCACTTCTAGAGGGCTTGTATTTTTTTACTGCAATATATGTTGTTTCCGCTAGAATTGCTAGCGTAATAATTAAAATCAATAAATCCATGCTTTATATTATATCATTTCCGTACTCTACGGCGTGCAAATGATTTTGAGCTAAGAACGCTTGATATTTTGAAATTAGCTCATTTTTGCCTAGTACTCTGGCAATATCCAGCGCCAAATCATAGCGCGAAGCCCCATTTCGGCGTAGCATTTCAAATGGGGTGGTAGTAGAGCCTTCCTCGTTAAACCCATGTACGCGTAGGCGCCACTTGCCAGTATAATTTTCCAGAATATTCTCTAAAGTTTCTGGATAGCCGTGGAAGTTTGCTAGTATCGGCTTGTCTTTTGTAAAGAGTTCATCAAACTTTTTTTGCGATAGTTTGTGGTTGTGCGTGCCAATTGCGCGATAAGTTAGCGCATTTATGCCCACAAAGCGGATTTTAATTTCAGGAATATCGGCTTTCAAAATCTTAATCGCCTCAATTGTTTCGTGTGTAACGATATCACCTGCCGCAGTCAATACAAAATCGGGTTCTTCATCCGAAATAAAGCCATAAACTGAGGCGCCGCCGTTTTCATATTGAAACCTCGCATGATGCGTATCAATATATCTCGGCAAATCGTTTTTATTAAAGGTGGTCAGGTTTACCACATCGCGCGAATCTAGCATATAATTAAACGCTACTTCCGCCGCTACGTCATCTACTGGAAAAATACAGTTCGCCAGCCCCGAAGGTACGGATAGTAGTGTAGAAATCAGCGCTGGTGACTGATGCGTAAAACCATTATGGTCCTGCCGCCAACAAGTAGAGGTAGAAAGTAGGTTTACTGCCGGCATCGGCTCACGCCACTCTACCTGCTTGGACTGCTTGATAAACTTCATCTGCTGCAAAATCTGCGCCGTAATAATCGGGAAAAACGCTTCGTAGCTCCCCATCATTGCCTGCTCGCCGTTGTTTAGATGCCCGGTCATTACTGAAAACAGTACATTTTCTGATAGCATCTCTACGATGCGGCCATTTTTGCCCTCTGGTAAGTCCCAGGGTTCAGTCTCTAGCCCCCACGCTCGCTTTTCCACTTCAAACACCTGATCAAATTTGTTCGAAGTGGTCTCATCCGGCGAAAAGAAATAAAAATGCGGATCGTGCAGCATCTCGTTTTTGAGCAATTCCCCGATTCTCTTTGCCGGTGAATATAGCTCCGCCCCAGGATTATCTACTCTATCAATCATCAAAACCTCCTTCCTCTGAAAATAGCTCTCCAAAATTGTACGACTTTAGCCAGTTTTCCAGCTCTTTTAATTCCTCGCTGCTTTCGTGTGGCTCCTTTAGCGGTATTTGGTGAGCATCGTGGTGTCGGTTCGGCCCAGTCGCGCCCTTTTCGGTTTTTAGTATGTAAAACGGCGCTTCCACCTGCTTTTCCAAAGCCATCTGGAACACCTCCGGGTCATCCCCATCAATCCAAACTGGCGTAAACCCAAATCCGCGAATTAGTTCGTTTAGCTCTCGCTCGGATTTTCGCGCATAGATGCTAGGTGCCGAAATCTTATAGCCATTGAGATGTAAAATCGGCAAAATCTTGCCGTTTTTGTCTCCGGCCAATAGGTCGTTTAGGTGTAGCGATGCAATTGCCGTGGCGGTTTCTAATTCGCCATCACCAATCAACACTGCGATAGTCTTTTCTGGATGCCCCAGCGCCACGCCATAGGCATTCGCTAGCGCGTAGCCTAACTCACCACCTTCGGTGATGATGCCCGGTGTATACGGGCTAGCGTGGCTCGGAAATCCATCCGGCCACGAAAAATTCTTACAAATATAAGCAATGCCGCTTTTATCCCTTGTCGCGCGCGGGTCTATTTTTGAAAGTTCGCCATCTAGGAATAAATTTGCCTGCAGCGCCGGAAACCCATGCCCGGGCCCCAGCACAAAACTAAAATTCGGATCATCTTTGTAGTAGCTTTTGAGATTGGCATAAGCCACATTGATGCCGTGGCAAGTTCCCCAGTGGCCGAGCAACCGCGGCTTGATATCACCCGGTTCCAAAGCTCTTTCCAGCAAAAAATTATCTTTAAGGTATAGTTGCGCCACCGATAAATAATCACATATCCGTATGCGCTTCGCAATTTTTTCCAAGTTAGCAATTCCCAACCCGCTCATGGCTATATTATATCACACTTTTTTGTTAAATTTTTCGCAAAAACTCTTGACGGTCGGGGGGGGGGTGCTATTATAAGCATAAGAGTGTTGAGTAAATAAAAATTACTAAACTAAACAGGTCATACAACATGAAACATACATTTATCAAGAAACTTTTTTCTATTACCATGATAGCTACTCTCGCCTGCCTTTCTATTTTTTCCCCCCACCTCCACCCAGCCAATGCCGAAGATGCCACAACGCATAACCTCACTATCACAAACACCACAGTCGATAACAAAAACCTAGAAGCTGCATACAAAATAAAGGCGTGGAAACATAGTATTAATGAAGAGGTAATTCCGTTAGGTGGTTTTCAATATTGTGCCGTTAATGAAGAAGCAGGACCATTGTTTTATGTCATCACAAATTTTAGTTATAATAATTATAGTTATAGCGCAAATGAATGGGTAACAAATTTTCCTTATTATTCTAGCTATATATATGATGCCCCAAAGTATAACGAGATATCTTCTGCTTTAAAAAACACTACATACTCGCTATACTCGCTAAATGAAGAGGAACTATTATATGAAACAAATATGCAA
Source organism: Candidatus Saccharimonadota bacterium (assembly GCA_017514675.1). Classification (GTDB taxonomy): domain Bacteria; phylum Patescibacteriota; class Saccharimonadia; order Saccharimonadales; family Saccharimonadaceae; genus Nanosyncoccus. The sequence continues at coordinate 41,028 of JAFWIY010000007.1, forward strand.
ATAATATATGATAACAAAAGTTATACAGTATATGCAAATTTTGACTACTTTGATGATTCGTTTGATTCCTATGGTGATGCCGAGGATTTTGCTAACCAAGAGTATGCATTATATATAATAGATAGAGATGAATCATTCAACAATTATGATTTATCATCCTCATTAGGAGAACCTGACGAAGAAGGTTATTATACATTTGCATTAGGAAAAAATGATAGTAAAACTATACCTATTCCTGAAGGGTATGAATTTGAATTAAAACAGATACTTCCTGATGATTCAGAACTAGTATCAATAAATGGTAGTGAAGAGCCAATACAACTATCTGGTACTATAGATAGTGATATAACATACACATTTCTGAATAGGAATCTCGCCAACGACGAAGAGCCCGAACCAGAAATCCCTGCTCCTACCGACCCTACCAATCCTACCAATCCCACTGACCCAACTAACCCAGGTCAGGATACTCCCACTACCCCAGGCACCAAACCTACTCCAGAAATAGACCCTACTCCAAGCCCCGCTAGCCCAGAACCAAAAACCAAAACCGAGCCTACCATCACTGTCCCAAACACTGGCGAAACTACCGCCACCACTTCCGCCGCAAAAATCGGCATCGTAGCCTTCACTATTCTAGCCACCACCACCCGCGTCATCTACCTCATCCGCCGCTACAAAAAGCGCGCCTAGCTACCAAAAAACACCTTTTAATTCCCCGCCCATCCCGCTTTTGCTTTACCTATCCCTATTCAACGTGCTACAATTAACTAGCGAAGGACGGATGACATAAATATTAAACTAAACGAAAGGTTTTTGTGTCAGAAATCAAAACTTACAAGCAATGGATGGGCGTAAAAGCATACATTAATAATAGTAACGCTATTCGTTCAATTAAGGATGGCGATGTTTGGTGGGCGGCGGTCGGCGAAAATGTTGGCGTAGAAATAGATGGCAAAAATAGCAGATACTCTCGCCCGATAGTAATTCTAAAAAAACTGAATAACCTCATATCTATCGCCGTCCCTTTAACAACGAAGGAACACAACGGCACGTGGTATCAGAAATTTACATTTCAAGGAAAAACCCAAACAGCCGTACTTTCCCAAACCAGACCTATTAGCACAGCTAGACTATACACTAGAATCGGCAGACTATCACGAGGTGATTTACGAAACCTAAGATCGGCCTACATAAGACTATTCCAAGATAAAAATATGCCCTAACCGAAGTTAGGGAGGGCGACTAGATGTCGAATATACTTCCATTATAGCACAGATTGTGAAATTTGTAAAGTTTTTACCCAATAAATGGCGTTGTTGAATAATTAGACAACTAAAAAGAGCAGTGATATTCTTATAATATGAAAACTAAAATAAAAACAAACACTGCTCATATTAATAATAACACTAAAAAGATTAAAAATTGGTCAGAATATAATAAATCACTTA
>JAFWIY010000008.1 GCA_017514675.1 Candidatus Saccharimonadota bacterium
ATTCCTCGGCAGTTTCGAAATTGGCGTGGTTGCTATGACCCTAATCTTTGCTTTTGCCGTGGTCGCTACGTCTAACGCCGTTAATATTTCTGATGGTTTAGACGGTTTGTCTGGCGGACTATCTCTAATCGCCTATGGCGCCTTCGGTATCATTGCCATGCTGCAGGGGAATATGCTGCTCTTTGGTTTTTGTATGACCGTTGCCGGCTGGCTTTTGTCTTACATTTGGTTCAATGTGCCACCCGCGCGTTTTATGATGGGCGATACCGGGTCATTTGCGCTGGGTGCTGGACTTGGCGTGGTGGCTATGATGACTAATTCATTTTTGCTATTACCAGTTATAGGATTAGTATTTGTAGTTGATACCGGCTCCAGCCTCATTCAAATTTTCTCCAAAAAATTCTTCCATCGCAAAATCTTCATCTCTGCACCAATTCACCACCATCTAGAAGCTAAGGGTTGGGGTGAAGCCAAAATCGTGATGCGCTTTTGGATTATTGCCGGAGTATGCGCCATACTGGGCATCTTTCTCGCCACCACTGGGGGAGCCGTCTAAATGACTAAAATCCGTAAGCATAAGTCCGATCTAGTAATTCTTTTTTCTACTCTTGGTCTAATGGCTCTAGGGCTAATTGTGATTTATGCGATTGGGCCGATGCGCGCTAATGTACTCAATTCTGCCTACGGCTTAGAATATGACTCCAACTATTTCTTTCTCGGCCAACTACGCTCTGCAGCGTTAGCCCTCATAGCTTTTTTCTTGGCATTTAAGGTTATACCTTATGAATATATTCGTAAATTTGCCAAACCACTGATGATAATTGCACTAGCATTATCTGCGGCGCTTTGGCTCCTAGCCTCAATCCACTCACCTCTAGCAAAATGCGAGCTCGGCGAGTGTCGCTGGTTTAATTTTGGCGGCTTAAGCTTTCAGCCGGCCGAACTATTAAAAATCGCCCTGGTGATTTATCTAGCCGATTTTATGGCGCGCAAAAAAGAAGAGGGTAAAATTAGTAGCATAAAAGAGTTTTGGCTACCCGTTTTGATAGTCGGCGGTATTGCACTTGGTTTAGTTGTAGTTGCTCAAGGCGATCTAGGCACCGGCGTAGCTTTAATGTCTATTATTTTCGGGATGCTTCTCATCTCTGGTGTTTCTGCCAAACAATACATTTTAATTACCATTGCGGTTATTGTGCTAGCGGTGGGCGCCGTTGCTACTTCTAGTCACCGTATGAAACGTATTGATGCCTGGGTTGCTACTATTTCTGGTAATTCTGAAGATTCTGACACTACTTACCATATTGACAACGCTATGTTGGCTCTTGGCGTAGGTGGATTCTTTGGTGTAGGCATCGGTAACTCCGTGCAGGCCACGGGTTACTTGCCAGAGTCCATCAACGACTCGGTCTTTGCTATTATGGGCGAAACCTTTGGCTTTGTCGGTCTAATTCTAGTACTCGGTGTGTTTCTTGCGCTTTTACTTAGGATGCTCAAAGTCGCCGATGGCACTCCAGACCAAAACGATCGCTTAGTAGTGGTCGGTGTATTTGCGTGGACCTTGGCGCAGGTAGTGGTAAACATTATGGCGATGACCGGCCTCATTCCGGTTACTGGTATCACTCTACCTCTACTCTCTTATGGTGGCACCAGTATGATATTTATTGCTTTTGCTATTGGTCTAGTTTTGCAGATTTCGTGCTATACTAGTAGGGAGGGAATTAAAAATGAAGATACTAGCAGTCGGGGGCGGGTCCGGGGGACATATCACTCCAGCCGTCGCCGTAATTCGTGAAATAATAGAAGAGAAACCTCGCGCCGAGGTAGAATTTTGGACCGATTTTAAGTACTACAAAAATGTCACCAAGCTCACCACCGAGATTGGTATGCCTTGGGGCGAAAAGGCCGGCAAGCGCCAATCTGGTTATATCAGGGTGCGCCGCATCCCGGCCGGCAAATTTCATCGCTACGCCAACTGGAAATTCAAAGATTATTTCACAAATTTCGGCATCACCTTTAAAGATTTGATTATTGGTAACATTTTAGGCTTTTTTGGTTTTCTTGGTGGGCTGATTACTTGCTTTATCCGGCTTTTACCTAAAAAATCTCGCCCGAATGTTATATTCTTAAAGGGCGGCTATGTTTGCTTACCAGTGGGGCTAGTTGCGCGTATTTTCAAAATCCCATATATTATTCACGAATCAGATGTGGTAGCTGGATTAGCCAACCGTATCCTCATGAAAAAGGCGAAAATCGTGACTTTTGGCGTGCCGCTTTCTAAAGAAACCCTGGAAAAACACCCAAATTATGTTTGGACCGGCATTCCAGTTGGCCCAGAGTTTAAGTCCGTTTCGCCTAGCCGCCAGCTTTCGCTCAAAAAAGCCTTTTCCTTTAATCCTGATAAGCCACTAGTAGTTATTACTGGTGGTAGCCAGGGCTCTCAAAATCTCAACGAAGCCACTCGCAAAATTTTACCAGAGCTACTCAAAATTACCTCCGTTGGGCTAGTAGCTGGCCGCACTCACTACGAGGATATGACCGACCTTAAAAAATACGAAGACTGGGATAAAGCAAATCTGGAATCAAATTTCCGCATGTGGGAGTTTAATACCACCATGGATGAACTTATGGGTGCCGCCGATGTAATAGTATCGCGCGCCGGCGCTACTACGATTGCTGAGATGGCCGCTCTTAAAAAAGCTACTATTCTGGTGCCGTTTGAGCCTTTACCGGGCGGGCATCAGGTCAAAAATGCCGAACGTTTGGAAGAATCAGAAGCCGCCCTCGTAGTAAAGGATTCCGAGATGGTCAAGCACCCAGAGCTCCTTTTAGATGCCGTCCGCCGCTTGATTAGGAGCCCGCGCCTGCGCGCCGACCTCGCCGATCGTTTGCATGAGGAAGCTCGCTCTGATGCCGCCAAACATTTAGCGGAGATAATCATAAAGGAAGCATAGGGTGGGTATTTTTAAGCTTTTTAAATCTAAAAAGAAAGATAGTAGCGCTCCAAAGCCACCAGAGCTAGTGCGTCGCCGCGAAAATCGCCGCTCCAACCTAGTGGCCGGCCGCACCATCGGCGAGAAAAGGGAAAAGCTCGAAACCGCCAACGAGCGCACCGCTGCTCGCAAAAAAGCCAAACAGGCCAAAATCACGCGGATAGTTATCACAACTTGTGGCTTTCTGGTATTAATCGGGGCGTTAGTTATGCTGTTTCGGGCCTTTACGATCTCTGGCGACACCGAGATAGATTCGGCACAAACAGAAAGTTTCGCGCCCACTATTCCGATTGAGGATGAGGCTAGCGGCACCAACCTCTCTAACCGAATGAAATCCTACATTGGTCGCGCCGAAAAGGATCTCCGCGACCTCGGCTACACCCCAATTAAAGCCGTAATTCCGGCTAGCGCCATTCGCGAGGTAGATATCTACTTAGAAAATCCCAGTATTTTCGTTAAGATGATTTTAGATAGGGAAACTAGCGTTTCGGCCGAAGATGCCGACCGCGTCATCCGCCACCTGTCTGGGGAGGGAGTAGGGGATTACACCTATATTGATGTCCGCGTGGAAGGGAAAGCCTACTGGAAATAACAGGGAAGTAACAGGGGTGAAGATAGATAAAAGCAGTTTCAATTCTCTGTTTTGTTGTTCGGTTTTTGTTCGGAAATGCGGAAAATGAAATAATTAAAGCGCCTAAGTTTTTGCCGAAAAACAGGGAAAAATGTAGAGTAGGGAAATAAAACGGGGAAATGTCAAACTTGTGGAAAACTTTAGGCAAAACCCAGCCAAGAACCAGGCCTAACAGGGGTGGCGGAGATTTTAAGGTCGCAGCAGTTGACCAGAGAGGTTTATTTTAAGTAATTTCTAAACATTTAAAATTACCCAATAAAGAATAAAAATCTACGGACCGAGTACGGTACTGAAATACCGGCGCAGGTCCGCCTAGATTTTTATTCTTTATTCAGGCGAAATTTTAAGTTTAGAAATGCTAAAATAAACCGCGGCAGTTGGCGCACGAGTGTAAAGCTACTAAATTAAAATAATTAGATACTTAGTCAGAACAATGCTTATGTTTTAGGCATAATTCCCGCCCGCCCAGAAAAACTTATGCTTAAAAGACGATACATTAACCATCCCAAAACCCAAACTCCAATGTCGTGAAATCTACATTGTGCGACATTAAAGCTATATAGAAAAGTCTGCATCAACATTCACGCCCGCCACCCATTTACATGCGGCGGCGGGCATTCTTTATTTAATTCTCTTAGTGTCTAATGTTTGATTGACAAGATTCCATCCACCGAGTTATCCTTCTCGGCAAATCTATCCGTTCTTTTGACGGGTTGAGAGAGGGAAACAGGGGTGGCGGAGGGTTTTATCTCTATAGCGGCCTTTTCCTGATATTCTACCTCTGGCGTAACAGGGGAATTACTGGGGTGAGATTTCCCGCCTTTCCCTTTTTTGCGGTTTTTCCCTTTTCTCTGCCCCTGGTGGGCCGGCTTTTGAGGCGTGGTTTTTACCTGTTTGTCGCCCACCAGCTGCGCCAAATCTTTTAATCCCAGCCTTTCTTTGCCTTCAGCGGCGTTAGGACTCAAATTCCTACTCTTAAACTCCACCTTAGCCGACACCGGTTTAAAGTTCGGTTTTTGTTCGGGAACCGATACAAGCTTTAAATTATCGCGGGAATTAACGATTAATCTTGGCTCTTCCTGGCGTCCAGAGTCCGCGAGCTCTTTTTTAAACTTGTCAGACTGCTCAATCGTGGCCCGGATTTCATTTTCCACTTCTAATCGCGGCCGCGCATAGTAATCGCGAGAATGAGCGATAATCGCATCAATATTATCCTTTGGTGAGCTTGGAATTGAAAGAGTAGTAGCCGAGAAGGCCGGCACCTTCTCACCACCAATAATCATTGAAATCACGAAATGGCGGTTGTTTAACTGAATAATATCAGACTCCTCAAAAGTCGGCTCAAATTGCTTTACGAGTATCGGCGCATCATCCGCCGATACCCGGAAGCTAATTGTCGTACCTACGTTGCCAAACACTGCATCGCGCACCGATTCGGTCATCTGCGCTACGTATTGGTTCGCTACGGTGAGATTTAGTCCGTATTTGCGCGCCTCAGACAAAATTACCGCAAACGAATCGGTAGCAAAGTTTTGGAATTCATCTACATATAGATAAAACGGCCGCCTATCCGCCACATCCGGGATATCCGAACGCGACATCGCCGCAAGCTGTACCTTAGTCACTAGGAACGCACCTAGAATGCCGGCGTTATCTTCGCCGATGAGGCCTTTAGATAAATTCACAACCAAAATCTTACCCTCATCCATGATTTTACGGATATCAAAAGATGATTTGGCCTGCCCCACGATATTGCGAATAATCGGGTTCGCCGTGAAAGCACCGACCTTATTTAACACCGGCGCGATAGATTCATTCACCTGTTTATCGTTCCACTGACCAAACTCATGTTTCCAGAACTGAAGCACGGTTACGTCTTTACAATGATCCAAAGTTTCTTTACGAAAATCTTTATCGGTGAGTAGCCGCGAGATATCTAGTAGTGTAGTCTCTGGGCGATCCAATAACGCCAATAAAGTATAGCGAAGAATATGCTCTAGCCGCGGACCCCAAGAGTCGCCAAACATCCGCTTTAAAACCCCGATTACCTCAGAACAGATGTTGGGCTTTCTAGCGGGGTCGGTGACTTCTAGCGGGTTAAACGCCACCGGAAAAGCTGTATCGGCCGGGTTGAAATAAACTACATCTTTTACGCGCGATTCTGGCACGAAACGTAGGTTATTAATGGCAAAATCGCCGTGCGGGTCAATAATACAGTAGCCCTGATTATAAAACACATCAGATAGCGCCAAAAGTTCCAGTAGGCCACTTTTCCCTGCCCCGGTCTGACCAATAATATAAACGTGCCGCGACCGATCGCGCCTGAGTAAACCAAACTGATGGTTGATACCGCGGAAATTAGTTAGACCAAACGCCGAGATGTTTTCATCATTAGAAGCAACACCAGTAAGAACCGGTAATTTGGCCGGTGGCTCGGCGGTTTTAGAGCTTGCCCAAACGATATTCGGGGTTTCTACCGAGGTATGCGGCAAGTGATAAACCGAAGCTAGCTCGGAGATATTGAGAATAAATCCACCACTAGTAAACTGGCGCATTTTGTAGGCATCTAAATCAGCTGGGTTGAAACTGCCGCCAATCTGGCGAAAGCCGTTTAGATTAGTGGAATTATACTGTTTAAAGGTCCCGACCAGCGCTTGCATATTCAGCTTGGCATCGGTCTGGTTTTGCCCGAGGTAAGCCAGGCGGATTTTTACATCAAATCCTAGTTTGGTGGCCTTTTCCTCGGCTTTAGAAATACGAGTTTTATCGCGCTCCGAAAGCTCTATCTTTACCTCCGAAGTGGTTCCACCTGCGGGTGGGCGAAACAGCGCTAACCATAGCTCGCTCCACCACCCCCAGTCTACACCACTGCCAGAAAATAGCGATTTCTTGCCGGATTTTACCCTAGTGATCCACTTGTCTGTGGTGCTCTTATGCCAGTCATCCGGAATTGGTCGAGTCAAAATCTGAATCCAAAGCTCCTCCGAGTTATCCGGGCTGAGCTTCGCCAGCGTACCAGTGATGCCGGCTAGCGGATCCACTTCAAAGTTATCAAAAGTCTTAATTGGTAAAGCATCGTTCTCAATTAGGCCCAGCTCGGCGGAATAAGCCACCGGATATTTACTGCGGTCATCCACGTAATCTTCATTCATTTTGTAGATTTGTACGGTCGGATATTGCGAATAGATCTGCCCCTCTACAAAACTCTGTAAAACTTTTGGCGTCCAAACATAAAACCGAATTTGTCCGGCCGTAGAAACAATTTCAAATGATAAATGTTCTTGTACTCCGCCAGAGTTTTTGAGCTCTTTTTTGTCGCGCAAAATCCCGTGGAGCGATGCAAATAATTGCTCAGCGGCTAACTCCTTTTTATCGTTAGTGCGCGGAATCTCTAGCATTAAGAGCACCGAATCTACATTCAGAACCTTCAGCTTATTGAGCTTCTTGTAATTTTGATAAGTTAAAAAAGCCAAAATCCCTACCACTGGTATCCAGAATATCGGCATTAAAATAAAATGTATGACTTGTTCCATAAAACTATTTTATCACAAACTATGCTAATGTATAAGAGTTCTTACCGACTTTCTTAAACAGAGCTTTATTTTGAAGATTTAGCAGAATCGTAGTCTCTTTGACTTTGCGTACTTTGAGTACCTGTTTTACAATCTCTTCCCTGGTGAGTGGGGTCTCGGATTTTTCCAAAATAGACTTAATTGTATCAGAGATAGTTCCCTTCTTGTAACCCCAAGAGCTCAGCGCGTAAATGCCGCGCCCAATCAAAACAAACCTCGGGTCTTTGATTAGCTCATTATGAATAGCCTGCACAGTAACGTTTTTGCGTTTGAAGTTAGATTCGGCAATTTCCTTCGCGATATCCGAGAAATGCATTGGCTCTTTGTGGCTCTCCAAAATTACGAAAATCTTGTCGCGGATATTCTTTGGGTTCACGGAAGGCCATTTGGCTAAACCCCAAGTGTTATTTAGAGTAGCAAGTAGCTTAGAAATTGACGCCACGGCCTTAATATGGTCAGGATGTTCATAATCTACTTTATTGTCAAGCTCATCAATCGTCATCGGCGCTTTGTTTTCTTTAATTACCTGGACAATTTCATCTACGCGGCTGCGGATAGTCTTGCTGTCGCCGTACTCGGCGATACCAACCGCTGCATAATATCTATCGTTCTCTTCTACAATGGTAAGATTTTTAGAAAATGTCGCAATAAAATAAATACCGGTCTTGTCGGTAGGCGAAGATTTTTTACCATAGATTTTGTCGGCGAGGTCAGAAAGTTTGGCCACGCGACCCATTTCGGTAAGATTGCGTACAATGAGCTTTTCGGCGGTGGCGAGTTCTGGGATTTGGTTCTCCTCTGCGGAAATTTGGAGACGAATTAAAATAGCCTTTTCTAGTTGCCGAACTCTTTCGCGCGTAATCGACAACATTTCGCCAATTTGTTCAAGGGTTTCTTTGCTGCCGGTTAGGCCGAAACGCCTAGAAATAATTTCTCTTTCTCGTTCCTGTTCAATGATTTTCAGGCTTCCCGAGATTGCTTTTTTTAGGATTTCCGCATTTTGGTCCATTATGAATTTTCCTCATCCCTCCCTGTTATTATTGATAATTTGTACTATAATATCATAAGTTTTCGCTATTGTCAACTATGAAATTATCTATTTGCTAACATTATTGTAGCACATTTTTTACAAGTTTTAAAAAAAATGTAAAAAACCTATACATAAGCATTAAAATATTGTTGTAGGTCGTAAAATAAACAGGCCTTTGGGCCTGTTTATTTCTTCTTCGCGGCCTTCTTTTTAGTGCTACCACGTTTGCCGCGGCGGGTTTTCTTGGTGGTTTTGGGCTTATTTTCTAGCATTTCTCTAGCTTCGGCCTCGGTCATTTTCTTGGGATCTTTATCTTTTGGTATTTTGGCATTATTGCGCCGGCCCGGGCCCTTTACATACGGCCCGTAGGCGCCATTTATAATCATAATCTCACCCCAGTCGGCGATAATAGAATCCACCTTTGCCCGGTAAATTGGTAAGGCCTCTTCCATCGTAATCGTGTAAGGGTCTTGGTCCTTCATCGGGATATTATACTTGCCGCCCTTTAAGTATGGGCCAAACGGGCCATTGGCAGCGATTAATTCCACGCCATCTTCGGTTTTACCGACTACGCGTGGCAAAGCTGGGAGCTCTAGTTGTTTTAAGGCCTGCTCCAGGGTTACAGTTTTAACGGATTTTCGCTTTGGTAAAGGCGCAAAAGTCGGCTTTTCGTTGGTTTCTTTTTCGTTGTCGCCGAGTTGAATAAAGCCACCAGTCTTGCCGACCTTAGCGTAAATCGGCTTGCCGCTCTCTGGGTGATGCCCGAGCAGCCTCGCGTTATTATAGCGCTCAATTCCCTGTGCCACCAGCACCGTATCACGAAATGGCTTGTAAAAATCTTTCAGCATCTTTACCCGCTCTAATTTTGCATCGGCGATTAAATCTAGATCTTTCTCGATATTTGCGGTGAATTTATAATCTACGATATTTTTAAAATTATCGGTCAAAAACCCAGCAACCAGCTCGCCAATCGGGGTTGGCACAAGCTTGCCCTTATTCGCGCCAAACTTCTCAGTAATAATGGTACGCTCGACGGTAGGGGTCCTGTCAGATATTTCTCGCTCGGGGGCGCGTCGCTCGCTCCCGTCGCCACGGGGCTCGCGCGCTACACCTCGCGCTGCCGCGCTCCGGACCCCCCTTCGCCGAGAAACATCTGCCACCCCTACCGGTGTAGCCCTTAGTTCAATAACTTCACGCTCCTCGCCCTCTGACTCACCCTTAACAACATATCCACGCGTTTGGATAGCACTCATGATTGTGGCGTAGGTAGATGGCCGGCCGATACCGAGCTCTTCTAGCTTTTTCACTAGCGAACCTTCGGTATATCTTGCCGGCGGCTTCGCAAAAGTCTGCTTCGCTACTAGCTCTAACAGATCTAACTTATCGCCCTTCTTTAATTTCGGCAGCTCCGTGTCCTTTGAGTTCCCATAAACCTTTAAAAACCCGTCGAAAATCACGACCTCGCCCTTGGCAATAAAGTCATGCGAAATCCTGATGGTGGTCTTGGCAACCTTCGCATTGGCCATTTGTGTCGCAACAGTGCGTGCCCAAATAAGTTTATAAAGTTTTTGCTCGTAAGTATTCTTGCCCGCCGCTTCAAGTGTAATATTAGTCGGCCGAATCGCTTCGTGCGCTTCTTGCGCGCCAGCGCTTTTGGTCTTGAAATGCCGCACTTTGAGATAATTCACACCAAAATGAGTTTTGATATATCCCGAAATCGCCGCAATCGCCTGCGCGGAAAGATTTAGCGAGTCGGTTCTGTGATAAGTAATTAAGCCGGCCTGGTATAGCCCCTGCGCCGCGCTCATCGTGGTACGCGCGCTAAATCCAAGTTTAGAGTTGGCCTCAATTTGCAAGCTAGCAGTCGTAAACGGCACCGGATTCGCTTTCGTTCCCTCGGCCTCATCCACATCTTCCACCACGAACTCATTTTTCGCGAGTTCCTCGAGTAATTCCGTCGCCGCCTTCTCGGTTTCTGGCGCTTTTCCATCATAATTAGCAGTTAATTTATCAAATTCACCACTAATTTTAAAACTAAATTTACTCTCGTGCTTCTCAATTTCTTTTTCTCTTTCAACAATTAGCCTAAGCGCTGGGCTTTGTACCCGCCCGGCACTAATAGCGCCCGGCACTTTCCTCCGCACCATATCCGATAAATCATACCCCACTAACATATCTAGGGTCTGCCGCGCCTGCTGACTAGACACCATATCCATATCCACCGTCCGCGGGTTTTTAATGGCATTTTCTAGCGCCGGCTTGGTAATTTCGTGAAAAGTAATCCTAGCGGTATCCTTAGGCAAACTCAGAACTTCGCATAAATGCCACGAGATCGACTCTCCCTCGCGGTCTTCATCCGTTGCGAGCCAGATTTTGTCGGCCGCCTTGGCCTCTTTTTTTAGTTCGGTGATAATTTTTTTGTGATCCGGGTCAATCTCGTAGGTCACATCAAAAGTATCTTTGTCTACCTTTGTATCTTTGCGAATATGCCCCACGCTGGCCAGCACCTTAAAATCACTCCCGAGATATTTCTCGATCGTGTGTGCCTTCGCTGGGCTCTCTACTATCACCAAATTTTTTGCCATAATATAATCATATCACACCAGGTCAAGCATAAGCACCAAAAAAGCCTCACATTAGGTAAGGGTGGGCATCACCTAAAAATGAGGCTATTTTGGCCCTCTAACGCTTCACTACTACCCGGGTGAACCCCGGAGCGTAACCCACCTCACACAAATTGGGGCCCGCCGGTTAGAGGGATTGCTATGCCTTCGAAAGGATCCTTTCAAAAGTGGAGGTAATACTTATAAAACTTTAAACCATTAAGAAATTTAAAGCCCGAAAGGGTTTCAAAAGCACGCAATTTCTGCTATACTAGGAGTAGTATAGCTGAAATTATAATTTATTTAGGTGCGGTGTGGCACGCTTTTTGTGTGCCAACTGTCTTTATTATATCACAGGAGAAAAAATATGTCAACACTTTTTTCACACTTTTTTACAAAAATCAACCAAATTTCGCCTCTAGAGCATGAATTTACAGAGGTGTTAGATACTATTGCGCTTAAGCCTAAAACATTGTATTTTTATGGAAAAATGCCAGAAAATGTGGTAAAAAACGGCAAATCCGTGCGCCAGAAAACGGTGGCAATTGTGGGCTCTCGCCATAATACCCGCTACGGCGAGGAGGTTGCCTATAAGCTGGCCTACGAACTGGCCAAAAAAGGCATCATTATTGTCTCTGGTCTGGCCTACGGCATAGATAGTGTGGGCCACCGGGCGGCACTAGATGCCGGCGGCCTCACCGTAGCGGTGCTTGGCACCCAGATAGACTATATCTACCCCCGTAATCATCTTTCCTTGGCTAAAGACATCATAGAAAAGGGTGGCGCTATCATTAGCGAATATGCCCCGGGTGCGAAAATTTACCCAAAAGTGAGTTTCCTAGAGCGCAACCGCCTAATTTCTGGCCTCTCTGATGCGGTGATTGTGGTAGAGGCGGCGGCGCGCTCTGGCACCCTCAATACCGCCGCGCACGCTCTAAATCAGGGCAAAGAGGTGTTTGCGGTGCCGGGTAATATTACTAGCCCTTATTCTGTGGGGTGTAACAAGCTAATTAAGCAAGGCGCTTTACCCTGCACTGAGACGGATGATGTCCTTAGTGTTATTGCCCCAGAGCTTTTGAAAAAACCAAAAAAATCCACTATCAGAGGTGATACAGAGGAGGAAAACATCATTCTCGCCGCTCTCCAATCTGGCCTTCGCGATGGCGAAAAAATCATGCAGACCGCCGGCATTTCCGCCACCACCTTCAATGAAACCATTACTCTCTTAGAGATCAAAGGCCTGATCCGCCCCCTCGGCGCCAACCATTGGAGCCTAGCCTAGGCGAGGCCTTCAATTTTCTCGCAAACCTCGCTTAAAATCTCCGGTAGCCGTGCCTTTTCCTCCGGCGTAAATCGCGACAGTACAAAATCTGCATCCCCCATCTTGTGCTGGAGTTCATCATTTCCAGTTCCGATTCTAATCCGTGGATAGCTAGAACTACCAAGTGCCGCATCGATTGACTTTAGCCCATTATTCCCCCCGGCCGCGCCAGATTCGCGAAATCTCACTTTGCCAAACTCCAAATCAAAATTATCACAAATTACCAAAATATCCGAGGTTGGTATCTTATAATACCTCATATAATCCGCCACCACTCGCCCGGTTTCATTGTAAAATTCTTGCGGCTTAATGAACAAGACATCGCCCGAGCGGCCCCAGATGGCCCCTAGGCGCGGTTTAGCCTCCCAGCTAAGGTTATACAGCCGAAAATAAAAATCTAGCGCTAAAAAGCCTGTATTATGCCTAGTAAAATTATACTGATTGCCGGGGTTTCCCAGGCCTACCACTAATTTCATTTTTCACTCCGATAAGAAAACATAATTGGCGTGCCAACAAACGGGTATTTTTCTCTAATTTTGCGCTCTAAAAATCGCTTCCACGACCAGTGTAGGAGCTCCAAATCGTGCCCATGCACCACAAACCATGGCGGGCAAGTGTCGGTCTGTACAATATATTTTGGCTTGGGCCGAGTGTTTTTGAGTCCGGCCGGCGTATGTGCGACAATTGCCTCGTTTAAAATCTTGTTCAAATCCGAAGTCTTAATTTCTAGATGGCGACTCTTATCTACCTCTAGCGCTAGCTCAAACAGTTGCGTGACATTTTCGCCAGTTTCGGAACTAGTGAGTAGCACTGGCGCATAAGGCAAGAAATCAAAATCTTTTTCCAGTGCATCAATTAGGAAATCCGCCGCTGTGCGGTTTTTGATGTTTTCCTCACCAAAGAAATTAGTCGGCGCAGAATTATCTAGAAGGTCAGATTTGGTCACTACGATAATAATTCCCTTGCCGGCCTCTACGATCTGCCCAGCTAGCGATTGGTCTAATTTAGAATGCGGTTCGCTTGCGTCTACAAGTAGCGCGCAAACATCGGCCTCTTCAATCGCCGCCAAGGTCCGAATAGCGCTAAATTTTTCAATTCCAACTTCACGTTTGCCCGGCTTCCGGAGGCCAGCGGTATCCAAAATCTCAAGAGTCTGCCCTTTATATTTCACTTGCACGCGGTTCACATCTCTAGTGGTTCCCTGCTTCGAGCTCACAATCGCCTGCTGCTTTTTGCCTAGCGCATTAAACAATGACGATTTTCCCACATTCGGCCGGCCAATTAAGGCGAGCTTAAGAGTAGCGATATTTTTCTTCACTATCGACCCCGCTCGTTCGCGCCCGTCGTTACGGGGCTCACTCGCTTCGCTCGCCTCGTGAGGCTCGCGGGACACGGTCTCTAGTGAAGAAAAAATACCGCTCTTAAGCTCACCAATACCTTGCCCGGTCGTGGCGGAAGTATAAAAGATATTTTCTGGCGCTATGCCAAGCGCACGAAATTCCTCAACCGGCAACGATTCGCCAAGATCGCATTTATTCAAGACTAAAAGCACCGGCTTACCAGATTTCAGCGCATCTTTTGCAATCTTTTTATCGCGATGATCAAAATATTTGCTAGAATCCAGCGTTACCAAAATCATATCCGCCGAGTCAATCGCATCTTCAATTTGCTCCCGAATTGAAGCCTCAAAATCATCGGTCGGGTCTTTCAAGCCGGCCGTATCCACTAGGACAAAACTATCATCGATCGTGGCCATCACATTATCGCGCGTGGTCCCTTCTTCTCGCGCCACGATAGCGATATTTTTTCGCGCCAGGCGGTTGAGCAGGCTAGATTTTCCGGCATTGGTTTGTCCAATCAAAGCAACAATCGGCATCTTTTTCATAGCATTATTATAGCATAAAAACTACAAAAAATAAAGCCCCGCTTATGCGGGGCAAGGCCTGATCAGGGTGACTCCTCCTAGTCTTCCGTCATATTCGACTTCGACCTTAGCGGTCAAGCCAATCAATGGCGTCAAGATCTTCTCAACGCCTTTTGCGTTGATTGCCGTATTTAGGCAACGCGATCGCACGTAATTGTACATGTCGACCTCCAGCTCTCTACCGGATTCGCTTTCTTCTATAATCAGAAGCACCTGTACGCGACGATGACCTTTTTTCCAGCCACAATGTCCGCGTGTGTTCTTCGGGTGCGCTCCGCGCTCCTTTTTCTCATAGATAAATCCGGAGACTACGCCAGTAATAGTATTTTCCATAAGGTCCTCCCCCTAAAGATAGTATATTTTAATTATAGCACAAATCTCGTAAAAAATCAATACCTATTGACATAAGCAGTAAAAGGGTGTATAATACAAAGATAGGGCCATTTTTGGCTAGAATATTATCATAGGGGGATATTATGAGTGAGCAACCAGATATAATGGTTTGGAGAAAAAAATCCAGATTGATGATGAGTTCGTTAGAACGAATTATCTCGGAAAACTCACTGAATCAGGAGAAAGTTGATAAGGCGCAAGAGTATCTCGAGGAGATTAGGTCGTATCGCGGCGTCATACCGGATTCGGCGAAAGTAGTTAATCAAGCAACCTTTCTGGATGTCATCAAGAAAAGTGGTTTTACGAAATTAGAAAATGTCGGCTACATACAGGTAGCTACGGCAAAAAAGCTACACAAACACGAATACCGCGTGTATATGACCCCACTAACAGAATTTTTATAACCACGACCAAAGCTCGGCAAACGCCGAGCTTTTTAACGCGGCAGAAACTGACCAACACAAAAACAAGCCCTAAAGGGCTTCTTTTTATTTTGGTGATCCCGGCGGGAGTCGAACCCGCGATTTTCTGGATGAGAACCAGACGTCCTGGACCACTAGACGACGGGACCAGTGATCACTTCTTCTATTTTAGCATAAAAACTCCTAGTAATCAACACCGCCATACTGCGGAATAGCCGAAATAATCGTTTGCCCTGGCGCTAAACGAATTTCGGCGCC